>CAZWNV010000142.1:0-7488 GCA_964635265.1 uncultured Desulfobacteraceae bacterium | reverse complement strand
ATTCGGGCTTCCCGCCATATGGATTTACGAGGATAAGAAGGGGCGGGCCCAGATGGCCGGCTATACCGTCGTCGACTGCAACACGGTCATGGCCACCCATATCAGTGAAGTGGTGAAAGGCCATGCCCATGAGCTGCTCGGCAGGCAGGAGGCACAGAATTTGCTTGATAATGTGGGCAAGTCCTATCCCAAGCTGGTGGATGAACTGATTCCCAACATTATGAGTCTCGGAGGGGTTTTGAAAGTGCTGCAGAATTTGCTTCGTGAGGGGGTTTCGATCCGGGATCTGCGAACCATCCTGGAGACGCTGGCGGATTACGGCCCGCAGGTCCAGGATGTGGATTTGCTGACCGAATATGTACGCCAGGCCCTTTCGCGGCAGATCAGCGCGGCCGTGGCGGGCGAGGGCGACACCCTTCCCATTATCACCCTGGATCAGGAAGCCGAGCAGACGATTCAGAACTCGGTGCAGAAAAGCGGGCAGAGCGGGGTTCTGGCACTCGAGCCGAAAAAGGCCCGCTCCATACTCGAGGGGATCGGAGGGCAGCTGGAGAAGTTTACAGGCGGCACCACGCCGGTTTTGCTCTGTCCTCCCGCGATCCGCATGCATGTCAAAAAGCTGACGGAACGCTATTTCCCCGGTTTATCGGTTCTGTCCCACAACGAGGTGGCCCCGCAGGTCAAAATTCAATCTCTGGGTACGGTGAGAATCAATGCAGGTTAAGGTCTTTGAGGCAGACGACATGCGATCCGCCCTGGAAAAGGTCAAGCAGGCGCTTGGACCGGACGCGCTGATCCTGTCCACGCGCAGCATTGGAAAAGGCAAATTCGCTTTTTCGGGAAAGAGCCGGATCGAGGTCACGGCGGCTGTTGACGGCGGCGGCGAATCCCCCGGCGGCCAGGTCCGGGGCGAAATTCCGCAGGCGGATAGCAAGGCTTCGCCCGCTGCCGCATGCCGGCAGAATGCGGCAGCAAGAGAAGCGGGCGTCTACGCGGAGGAAGAGGATTTTGCAAGCCTGCTCAATGACAGCCGGCAGAAGACAAGGCCGAAGCAGGACCAAAAGGCAGCGGAGGAGAGCAGCATCCACGAGGAGCTGCGGCAGATGCGCCGCTGTTTCCAGGGCCTTGCCCGGGAATTCGCCGAAGTCCGGGGGAAATGGCCGCAGGAGACGGGGCCGGGGCCATCTGCTGCGCAGCACCCGGAGGAGCAGCCACCCGAAGTCAGCCCCCGGCTCCGGGAGTCCTTGAAAGCACTCGGTATTGCGGACGGGGTGCTGGATTCCTTTGCCGGGCTCCTGGAAGGCAGGGAGGCGGAAGAGGCCCCGGAGACCGGGCAGCAGCCCCTGCAATCCTGTCTCGAGCACTTGATCGAGGCGGCAGTGACACTGAAGAATCCCCTCGAGGGGGCCTGGAGCGGGCAGAAGCGGATTGCCTTTATCGGCCCCACCGGGGTTGGCAAGACCACGACAATTGCCAAAATAGCGGCCAATTACATGCTGGGCGGCGGCGGCAAGGTGGTTCTCGCAACGATTGACAATTACCGGATTGCAGCGGTGGAGCAATTGAAGATCTACGGCCAGATCATGAACATCCCGGTTGAGCCTGCGAAAAGCCCCGAGGATCTGGAAGCGATTTTTGAGAAACACCGGGATGCGAAGCTGGTACTTGTGGATACAGCCGGCAGAAGCCCGCGTGATGAGATGCGGCAGCAGGAGCTGGCAGATTTTTTATCACCGGATTTCGAGATTGAAAATCATCTGGTGCTTGCGGCCCCCACCCGGGAGCCGGATTTATATGCGGTAATCGAGCGCTTCGGCCATCTGGGGCTCCATGGTCTGGTGATGAGCAAACTCGACGAGTGCGACTGGCTGGGGCAGATTGTCAATGTCGGCACCCGAAGCGGCCATCCCCTGTCTTTTCTGACCAATGGCCAGAAGGTGCCCGAAGATCTGCTTTTTCCGGATTCCCGCCGGATAGCGAATATGATGCTTAATCGAGAAGAGGTTGAGGCAAAATGGAGTACCAAGGAGACAGGGACCAGGCAGGAACGCTGCGTGCATTGAGCCGGGAGTTCGAGGGCGGGCAGCAGGCTGCGGACAAGCGGTTGAAGGCGGCGCGGGTCATGTCTGTTACAAGCGGCAAAGGCGGCGTGGGCAAAACCATCTGCGTGGCCAATCTGGCTTTCATCATGGCCCGGCAGGGATACCGCGTCCTGGTGATTGATGCGGACCTCGGCCTGGCCAACATCGATCTCTATTTCGGGCTGAGCCCGCAGTTTAATTTGAACCACTTCTTCGGCGGGGAAAAATCCCTGGAAGAGATCCTGGTAAGCGCCCCGGAGGGCATCCAGGTGCTTCCGGCGGGCTCCGGGGTGCAGCGCTACACCAACCTGGAAGCCAGCCAGAAGCTCTCGCTCATGGAAGGACTGGATCTTTTGCACGACCGGTTTGACGTGGTGCTGATCGATACAGAGGCGGGCATATCCGAGAATGTAACCTACTTCAATGTTGCCGCCCAGGAAATCCTGGTGGTGACAACACCCGAGCCGACAGCCATCTCCGATGCCTATGCGCTTATGAAGCTTTTGTCCACGAGGTTTGACGAAAAACGCTTCCAGTTGATCGTAAATTCGGTCACCTCGGAGAATGAGGCCCTGGATGTATATCACAAGCTGACCCTGGTCAGCAGCCGTTTTATTGACATCTCCATTGATTTTTTGGGCGCCATTCCCCTGGACAAGCGATTTACGGATTCGGTGCGCCGGCAGCAGACGCTTGTGGGGCTCTATCCGAAGGCCAAGTCGAGCCTGGCCTTTGAAACCCTTGTGGAGAACCTGGACCTGGCCTCGGAGAAGCAGACGCTGAAGGGGTCGCAGCAATTTTTCTGGAAACGCTTGCTGGCCTTTAACGAGGCCCGTTAAGGGAGGACGGACCCATGCTGTATGAGTCGACCGCGTATGATCAAAGGGATGCGTTAATCAAGGCCCACCTGGATTTTGTCGACTTTATCGTCCACCGGATGCGGCCGCAGATCCCGGCAAGCATATCCCTGGATGATTTAAAGAGTGCCGCCATGTATGGGCTGATGGATGCGGCCAGCCGTTTTGACCCGGAGAAGGGGGTGCTTTTCAAGACCTTTGCCGAAACCCGCATCCGGGGAGCGGTGCTGGATGAACTCCGCAAGATGGATTGGTTCTCCCGTTCCATGCGCGATAAGCACAACCGGGTGCTGCGGGAGATCAAACGCCTGGAGCAGGAATTAAACCGGGAGCCCTCGGAAGAAGAGATTGCGCAGGCCCTGGGCGTAGATCTGGCGGAATATCAAAATATAGTAAATGAAATCGGTCATCTGGGTGTTATCAGCCTGAATGAAGTGCTGGATGAATCCGCCGGCGGCGACACGTTCCTGGATCAGATAAACGACGCCGAGGCCCAAAATCCGCAGGAGCGGGTGGAGACAAGCGAGCTGGTTCATGAACTGGCGGATGCACTCGACGGCCTGCCGGAGAAGGAGCGGCTGGTGCTTACCCTGTTTTATTACGAGGAGTTTACGCAGAAGGAAATCGCGGGCGTACTGGAGCTCTCCGAAGGCCGGATATCACAGCTCCACAGCCAGGCGCTGCTGAAACTGCGGGCCCGGATGCAGGAGTGAGCAAAGCGCGGCCGTGTCTGTGCAGCCGCAGATGAATACGGGGAAACGGAAATGGATCAGGCAATGCTTTTTGTGATGTGGTTTTTGACAGGCTTTTGCGTGCTGGTAAGCAGCGGCTCCCTGCTTCTTGTGCTATGGCAGCAAAGCAGCCTGAAGTCTTTGCGAAGGACCGTGGCGGCGCTGGAAGACAAGGCTGCGGCAGGCTCTGCGGAGTTTTCTGATGCCGCGGCAAAAGCGGCCGGTCCGCGGCCTGACCGCTCGCTGCTGCAGCAGCGCTTTGCCAACAGGGAGGCAGCCAGCAGCCGGGTGCCCGAGAAATACCGGTACGTGGCCCGTCTGGCCCGCTCCGGCCTGGGAGCGGAAGAAGTTGCCGATGTTTTGGATGTCTCGGTAAACGAGGCCGAGCAGATGCTTTCCCTGGCCCGCGCATCCGCTTAGCTAAAGAGCGGACAAAACATGCCGATAAGAGGGGAGAAAGGGTCCTGCACAGGTGCAGGGCGGGTTTAGACACCTTAGAGGAGCAGCAGATGAGTTCAGGTATCTACAGCGCGTTGTCCGGGGGGCTTGCCAGGATGCAGGATCTGGATGTGGCCGTGAACAACCTGGCCAATGCCGGCAATACGGGGTTCAAAGCAAGCCGCTTGTCCTTTGAGTCCCTCTTTGACCGGAATCTGCAGAACAGCCGGGCGGAGGGCATGAATTTCTGCCGGACCGCCCGCCGTTTTGTGGATTTTTCCCAGGGCGATATCAAAAAGACCAATCGATCACTGGATCTTGCGATCCGCGGCGAAGGCTTTTTCAAGGTTGCCGGAGAAGACGGGTTTGCATACACCCGCCAGGGCAACTTCAGGCTCGATCCGGAGGGCAACCTGGTTACGGCCGATGGAAAGCGCCAGGTCGTGGGGGAGCAGGGCCCCGTGAACCTGCCGGCCAAGGACGTCCATATCGACGGAGGGGGGCGGATTACCGCAGACGGGCAGCAGGTGGGCAAGCTCACGCTGTACACGGTGGATGACAAAAGTGCATTGTCCCAACAGGCAGACGGGTTGTGGAAGCCCCCCGAGGAGGCGGCGGAAAAGCCCGCCGGCGACAGCGAGCTGGTCCAGGGCGCCCTGGAGCGCTCCAATGTGAATCCCGTGCAGTTGACCACCGAGGTTATTGAAACCAAAAGGGCGTATGCGGCTTATTTGAAGACCATGAAAGCGTTCAGCGACATGACGGAAAAAGCCGGACAGCTCGGGCAGATCGGCTGATGCCGCAACCCTTTACAAGCATTTACCGAGGAGAATTATGATTACAGCCTTGTATTCAGCAGCTACCGGCATGGAGGCCCAGGAGACCAATATCAATACGGTTGCCAACAATCTGGCCAACGTCAACACGACCGGCTACAAGCGAAGCCGGGCCAATTTCCAGGACCTGTTGTATCACAACATCCGGGCCGTGGGCTCCAAGGCTTCCTCGGATACCGAGGTGCCCACCGGCATCCAGGTCGGGCTTGGCACCCGCACCGCCTCGGTGGAAAAGGTCTACACGACGGGCGACTTTGAGAAAACCGGCAATGATCTGGACCTGGCCATCGAGGGGGAGGGGTTTTTCCAGGTGACGATGCCCAACGGCGAGATTGCCTATACCCGGGACGGCAGTTTCAGTGCTGACAGTGAGGGCCGCCTCGTGACTGCCGACGGCAATCCGGTGGAGCCGGAGATTGTCATACCGGAAAATGCCACCAAGGTTGCTGTGGGAAAAGACGGTACGGTGACGGCTTATCTGGACGGCGAATCGGAGGGGCAGGAAGTAGGCGTCCTGGAACTCGCACGATTCGGCAATCCTTCGGGGCTTCGGAACCTGGGCGGCAATATGGCCCAGCAGACAGATGCTTCGGGGGATCCGATCCTTGGAACCCCCGGACAAATGGGGCTGGGAACTGTTGCCCAGGGTTTTCTGGAGAGTTCCAACGTGAGTATCATGAAGGAGATGATCGACCTTATCGCCGGCCAGCGGGCCTATGAAATGAACTCCAAGGCGGTACAGGCCGCTGACGAGATCCTGCAGCAGACCACCCAGCTGGTCCGCTGAATTTCGTGTCAGGTGTTGACGATGAAACAGGGACTGCTGATCGCTCTACTCATTTTCTGCTGTCCCGGCCTGGTTTTCGGGCTGGAGGTGCAGTTTAAAAAAGACGCCGTTACAGGCGGGGAGATGCTCACCGTGGGGGACGTGGCCAAGCTCCGTCCCGCCGCCCGGGCTGCCGGCCTCTCCGGCGTGAAGCTTTTCCCCGCACCTGCACCCGGCCGCCGCAAGTGCTTTCAGAGCAGCACCTTAAAAGCCTACATCCGGCAGGCGGTGGCGGACAAGGACAGCATTGAATGGAGCGGCGCAAAGACGGTTTGCGTGCGCAAACAGGGCAGGCTGGTGAGCGCGGAGAAAATCCGCTCTGTTATCAACACCCGGATCCAAAAAGAGCTTGCCCACCTGGGGGCCAGGGATGTCTGCTTCAAGCCGCGCAGACTGCCGGATTCCATAAGCCTCCCCCCGGGCACCGTTTCTTTTGAAGTCACGTTTAAACGAAATGACATCCTGGACAGCCGGCAGGCAACGGTTGTGGTCAAGCTGGACGGCCGGGCGGCCAAAACGATCAGCATCCCCGGCAGGGTTCAGGCTTTTCTGCCGGTTTTGGTGGCGGCTGAAGATCTGCGCCGGAACACGACGGTCAGCCGGGAGAACGTCCGGATGGAGACCAAAAATATTGCTGAAACCCGGGATCCCTGTATTGCTGTCGATCAAGCGGCGGGCAAACAGTTGAAGCACTCGGTTTCCATGAACCAGGTGATCCGTGAAAATGATCTGGCGCAGCCGCTTCTGATCAAGCGCCGCGAGATTGTTACCATGCTGCTGGAGAGGGGGCCGATGCGGATCCGGGCGAGAGGCAGGGCAACCTCGGACGGCCGGGAAGGGGAGGTCATCATGGTGGAGAACCTGCGCTCCGAGCGCGAGGTTCCCTGCCGGGTTGTGGGCGACGGCCTGACCCGGGTGGACTATTGACGGGGACTAGGGAAATGAGAAATGCAGCTGAGACAATTCTGATTTTTGCCCTGGCGCTTGTACTGGCTGCCTGCGCCGGCCACAAAAAGCCCGAGAGCTCCGCCGGTGCAGCGTCACAGAGGGATTCCCGGGCGGCTGTCGAGGCACAGCAGGCAGAGCAGGAGGCGCGCAAACAGCACACCGGTTCTCTGTGGCAGCAGCGCCGGGGTTCCTTGTTTACCGCCAACAAGGCATGCCAGGTGGGCGACATCCTGACCGTGGCCATCTACGAGCGGGCGAGTGCG
This sequence comes from uncultured Desulfobacteraceae bacterium, assembly GCA_964635265.1. Taxonomy (GTDB): domain Bacteria; phylum Desulfobacterota; class Desulfobacteria; order Desulfobacterales; family Desulfosalsimonadaceae; genus M55B175. Next base: position 508 of record CAZWNV010000142.1, on the reverse strand, counting down.
GAAAAAGAGGCGGACACCTCGACCGGCCGCTCCTCTGAAGCATCCATGGGGATTCCGAAGCTGCTCGGCTACGAGGCCGCCCTTGCCGCCAAAAACCCCAACCTGGACCCCTCGGAGCTTATCAGCGCGGAGACGGAAAACAATTTCGAGGGCACCGGCAGCACCTCGAGGGAGGGGCGGCTCACGGCGACGCTCACCACCCGCGTGGTAGAGGTGTCCAATAACGGCAATCTCCGGATCGAAGGCAGCAAGACCGTGCGGGTCAACAACGAGGACCAGATTATCCGCTTGACCGGAGCGGTGCGGCCCGATGACATCGAGGCCAATAACATCGTGGATTCCAAATACGTGCTGGATGCCCGGATCGAGTATACCGGAGACGGGGTGATCAGTGAGAATCAGCGGCCTGGATGGCTGGCCCGGGTTCTCGGGGTGGTATGGCCCTTCTAGGGCTGTTAGAGCAATGGCCGGGGAAGCGGAGAAAATTTTTCGGGCTTGCGAGGTTTGC
>CAZWNV010000141.1:0-7499 GCA_964635265.1 uncultured Desulfobacteraceae bacterium | reverse complement strand
TCTGGTTGTTGGGAGAACAATATGTACTATGATGCGCTAAAGCCTCGTCTCGCCGGTGTAACCGTCCAGGATCCAGATGGCGTTGCAGTAGAGCTGGCATCCCTTTGGATCGATCGGCCGGTCCTGCTGGCATTTCTCCGCCATTTCGGCTGAATTTTTGCCAAGCAGCAGGTGGCTGCCCTGATGACTGTTACGGATCAACTCGGGAAAGCCGGGGTCTCCCTGGCTGCCATCGGAAGCGGCAGCCCCGATCAGGCCCGGGCATTTGTCGAAGAATTCGGATTTTCCGGGGAAATTTATGTGAGCCAGGACCTGGCCGCATATAAAGCTTTCCAGCTCGTGCGCGGCATCTGGCGCTCCCTGGGGCCTGCCTCGATTTTGCGCGGCCTTGGCGCAATACGGGCCGGCTTCCGCCAGGGTTCGAGTGCCGGAGATCCCTGGCAGCAGGGGGGCGTTTTTTTGATCGGCCCCGGCGAAAAGCTGCTGTTTGCCCACCGGGACCAGTTTGCCGGGGATCTGGCGGACCTCGATCAGGCCCTCGCGGCAATTGAGTAATGCGAAAAACGCGGGAGGTTCTGTGCGAGGGGTTCTGATGGACGCCCAATTGCGGGCTGGAGCTTGTTCTTCTGTCAGGGATCGGGTTTCATGGACAAACGGAATGGTTGGTGATATGTCCCGGAAGATACGAGTTGCTTGAAAAGGAGGAGACATGCATCACCGGGAATCCGATGCCGTTGGTACCGAGGGGGGCCATGGCAGTGCGCCTGCAATTGGCTCCTACACGTACAAAGAATATGTGGAACTGGCGAACCGATTTCACGGGTATCCGGCGCCGGGGATCATCGTGGGGGGATTTATGGTGGCGGCAGCCAAAGACCGCCTGCCCCCGGACATTCTTTTTGACGCCATCTCTGAGACCTGCTGGTGTCTCCCGGATGCCGTACAGATCCTTACACCCTGCACTGCAGGCAACGGCTGGTTAAAGATTTTGGATCTGGGAATATTTGCGGTGAGCCTTTACGACAAAAGCAGCGGCAGGGGCGTTCGGGTGGCCCTGGATGGGGAAAAAGTCTCCGCATACAGCGAAATCGCCGCCTGGTTTTTGAAGCTCAGAGAAAAGAAGGATCAGGACTCCGAACTGCTTGCCGAACAGATCCGGGAGGCCGGCCCTGCAGTCTGCTCTTTTGAAAGCGTCTGCATTCAGGAGGCTTTCCTGCAGAAACGAAGCAAGGGAAATGTGGGCGCTTGTCCTGTCTGCGGTGCCGTATATCCGTTCAAACACGGCAGCAAATGCCGGCTCTGCCAGGGGCAGACGCCATACAGCAGCCGGGAGGCGCTCTCCTGAACTGCTGCCCGTTTTTGATTTCCACCGCTTTATGTAACCGCCAACAGCATGGACAAAAGCAGGTTGACAGGAAAACCAGTTTTTGAAATTGTACTGAATGGTCAGAATATTTTGTCAGGGAGCAAACAATGGCATTGAAAAATGAACCCAAAACGGCACGAGGGGAAAACAGCCGGCAAAGGATTTTGGAAACTACGACACAACTTATCGGGAAATCCGATAGCAGCAGCGTTACACTGGATCAGATTGCAGAGGCCTGCCAAATCGCGAAAAGCAGTATACTCTGGTATTTCGGCAGCAAAGAAGAACTTTTCCTGGAAGTAGCTGACAAGATATTCCGCAACCTGAAAAACACCTTTATAGAGCAATGCCCCGCCCATCTTTCCCCCGGTGAACGGTTCGAGTTTTTTCTAAACAATTATGAGAGCATGCTGAAAGCCAATCCGGAAGCCCCGCGAATCTTTTTCACCTTTGTTTTCAACAGCAGGTTTCAGGAGAAAATCCATGACAAGATCCGGGAAATTTATGAATGGAATCGGGAGGCGTTTTGCGAACAATTCCATTTAACAGAGAACGAAGCGGTGATTCTGCTGGGAGCGCTAAACGGGATTGTCATTCAAGCCAATGTTCATCCGGAGTGCATTCACATCCGGGACATTTTTGATGAGCTGCAAAGGTTGGCCGGACCCATTCTAAAATCCTCATTTTAACAGCCGAAAAAAGGAGAGGCGAGGAGAAGAGGGGAGGCTTCGGATGGATCTTCTCCAAGGGAAAAGGCGTGCATTTTCAAAGAAAATCGGATGCCTTTGCGGTAATTGCAAAACAGGAAAAAATTAAGGAGGGTGGTATGGCAGGAACAAAACAGGTATTATGCATTTTTTTGTTTATCCCAATGTTATTTTTTTTTGGATGCGACTCGGATTCGGATTCCCATTCGAGCAGTGGAGATACAGAAACGCTGATCAGTGGTTACGCGACTGCCGGAGAACCGGTGGAGGGGGCCACGGTATCCCTCTATACCCCTGATGACCGCCTGATCAAAGAAGTTCATGACGAAACCCAGAAAAAGGGGACCTTCCTGGTTTCGGTGCCCCACGAGAAAATCCGGGATGGCTTCAGAATCGAAGTGAAAGACGGTAAACTTACCGAATCGGACATTGCATTCACGGAAACCCTCCGGGCCGTCGGATTTACCGGTGAGGATGCTGAGGAAGGTATCCATGTGGGCTTTGCCTCCACGCTTTTGGCCGGCTATCTGGATCGCAACCCGGAGAGCGATCCTGAAAAAGCAAAACGCAAAGTTTCCGGGTTTCTGGGGATAGCTCCGTCCCGGGATTTTCAGAAAGATTTGTTTTTACGGAATTTTTCCGAGGCGGCTTTTGCAGGAGAGGCCTCCATGAGCGGGGGGACAGACTTTTTTATGGAAACGCTCCTTGATGAAATGGATAAGGGCTATCAGGATGCGTATTCATTTGCGCCCTCCGGCTATCTGCAATCCGCTAAAAGTCAAATAATGACCAAATTTGCAAAGGGGTTTATAAAGGGCGCCGGGGGTAAAGTCGGCGGCCGCGTTACCGGATGGGTGTTAGACAGCCTCTTCGGAAGTGATGACTCGATGGATCAAGAGATTATCGACGAGATTCAGGATGTCGGCAGTCAGGTCCACGAATTGAAAGAGGAACTGAAAGATTTTGAACAAGCGATCGGTGATGAGATTAAGAACGTAAAATATCATCAGATTATAGATGGACATAACCTGGAGGACAAAACAGATACTATCGATTCGTTGATCAAGACTTACATGTGCCTCTGCGACAGTATGGAGCAGGATGATGATGAATGGAGAAGTTACGCGGATGACTTGAAAGATGCTCTCGAGGACAATGAGGGGACACTGAAAACGTTTTTGATTGGCGCAAGAAAGGCGATGCTTGGAGACGCGGATAACAGGAGCGCCATCCGGGTATGGGGTGAGCTGCAAATGGATGATGCAGTTAAGGAAAAAAGAAATTCGGAAGTGTTTGCTCAATTTCAGAAGTGGGCCCATTATCAGGCACTCGCCCTGAATCTTCTGCTGGAACAGCTGCATTTGAAGGGTAATGAAGAAAAACTTGCCCAGACATTCGTGGCGGACTATCAGGAGAGCATGAAAAAGCAGGTCGACATCTTTTTGGAATCGGTTGAGGGCATGATGCTGATTTCGCATCATTTATATGATGATTCCAATTACAACGGTCCATATGCGGACGAGTGGGATGTATTTCTTAATATGGATTTTGGAAATCCAAAGCCCCATGGAGCCTATGAACCAGACACGCTTGTGCAGGCAGATGAGATTGCTGCCAGCTATTTGGGGCTGGGGCGAACGCTTACTGTCCGCCTGGCGAAGTATGATCTCGTAGATTCGGAGGTTCCCAAGCCGGCCCTGAAAGATGTGGGGATTTCCGTAATTGATCAGCTTGACAATGAATATGAGCCGGACAGGGTGTCGTTTATCACATTTGACCAGCAAAAGGGGAACACTGCTATCGACAGCGACGTTCGGTTGATTTGGAAGCTCAAGCGCTACGTTTTTTCAGACACCTTAGATCCCGGCGGCTGGGGCTTTGATTTTCATCTCAGGAATATCAATCAGGACTGCCCGAAATGGGACTATTCTGGTGGCTTGCCAATTCTGCATCAAGCTTATCTGGACAGAAATATTTATAACCCACTCAATGAGTGCCATAATATTTTCGTCCATGCTTGGGCTACTGATTACTAAAATCGTTGAGAGGAAAACAAACAGCCCCTCCGGACGGGAGGGGCTGTTCTCAAGAGGGCATAAGAAAGCCTGAGCATTCTACTCAAGCTATGGCTCCGCTGCCCGGAAGCACTGATAAAATCGAGCTCTTTAGAGGGGGAACAGAGGAGGAGCCGGCAGCCATCGCCGGCCAGGGGTTCGGCCCTTGGTGCGCAAGAGAGGCTAAATTACCGTCAGTTCCTCTTTCTCCATTAAATCGGCGGCATGGCCGATGCTGATGGCATAGGAGACATCGGTCTTGATCGGTGTATCCGCCTGCTTCAGATGATCCGGCATGAGCTCCTGGGGCGTAAACCGCCCGCCCACCACGCCGATGATCCGGCCGTCGTAGATATTGATGAGCGGCCCGCCGCCGTTTCCGTCATGAACCAGGGTATCAAACAAAAAAATGCGGGTTTCATTGCCGGAGAGAATCTTGGAGCAGATTACCGCCTGCTTGATGAGCTGGTTGTAGATGCCGTAATAGCCGAAGGGGTAGCCCAGGCAGGCCACGCTGTTTCCCACGGGGACCTGCTCGGGCATGCCCACCACGTGATCCGGCATGGTGATCCCGATGTCCTGGGTAAACCGCAGCAGGGCCAGATCCCGCTCCCGGTCCATCTGCCGGACCTCCACACTGATCGGGGCGACGGTCTCGGTGTGAACGGCGGTAAAATCCGCACTTTCCTCCATCGGCACGACCATCAGTTCGTATTTCCCGGTGATCAGGTGAGCGGCGGTCAGGAGATAGCCGTCCGGATGCACCAGGAAGGCGGAGCCGCGAAAGGCCACTTGGTCCGCCTCCCTGCGAAACAGCATCATGCAGGCATTTCTGTACTGGAAATAAATGTCCTGAAGCATCTGTGCGCCTTTCTCTTGTTGAAATCTCCGTTTCCTACTCCGTCCAGTCTTTTACTGCTCCCGGGTGGGCGCGCATCCAGCGAAGCGCCTTTTCATAGGGAAAGTGTCCGTTGTCCTCCCGGATCCAGAGCATGAGCTGGCCCATCTGCTCAGGCTCCCAGAAAAACCGATCCAGCAGCCGGAAGGCTTCGGGCATATCCCGCTCAAGATCCTGCCGTACCACGGTGTTGATATGGCCGCCGCCGCCGAACACGTTCTTCGGATCATCCAGAAACTTCAGGCTCCAGCGGGCAAAGCTCCAGTGGGGCAGCCAGCCGGTGATCACAATCCATTTCTGATGCCGGATGGCATGGGAGAGTTCGGCCATCACCGAGACCTCGCTGCTCTCCACCAGCCGGAAATTGTCCAGGCCATAGGCGTCCATGGCCTCGCGGGTCTTGTGCATGATGCCGGCCTCCGGTTCAATGCCGACGATGCGGTAGTTGAACTTGTCTGCATGCGCTTGTAATTCGGTGATGGAGTCAATATTGATATAGGGCTGGTTGCGGATGCCGGTGCCTGCCGTGAGGCGTCCCAGGGTGACATCCGGGATCACAAGCCCGATCCTGGTTCCTTTCAGGTTCGGCCCCAGGTCCACCACCTGCCCGCCATACTGCTTGTGATAGCGGACATGGGTCTCAGGCAGCCAGGCCGAGGTCATGGCATCCGCGCGGCCCTCGGCAACAGCCGCCCACATCTCATCGGCGCCCATTTCCATCAGATTGCAATGAATGTCCATTTTTTCCTGGAGCACTGCTTTGATGAGGTTGGCGGAGGCCACGGAAGAGGACCAGTCCGTGTGGGCAAGCCGCAGGGTCTGGCCGGCACTGGCGGATTTAAAGACCGGGCCGTCCAGCAGGAGCAGTCCGCAGAGTCCGATCAAAAAGGTGCCGATAATATAGCGGGTGGTCTTACGCACGGTTTGCCTCCCTTTTTATGATTTCTTTTTTTACCAAAGCTTTCGCCGGCCGAAGGTCTTGGCCAGGGGCGGCCGGGTTTTCACCTTGTATTCCCGGGCCTCGCGTTCGCCCAGGGTAAACTCCTTGGGTGCTGCATATTCGGACAGGCCCCGGTAAAGCGCAAAGCACATCCCGAGGACAACCACGGCAAAGGGCAGGCCGGTGGTGATGGTGGCGGTCTGCAGGGCCACAAGCCCGCCGCCCACCAGGAGAGCTGCTGCCACTGCGCCCTCCAGGATCGCCCAGAACAGCCGGGAAAGCACGGGTGGATTGGGGTTGCCGCCCGAGGTAATGATGTCGATCACCATGGAGCCCGAGTCAGACGAGGTGACAAAAAAGGTGATCACAACCACGATGGTCAGGCTCTGGGTGATCACGTCCAGGGGAAAATTCTCAAGGAGGACGAAGAGGGATACCGGGATGTTGTCCTGCACCGCACTGGCAATGCCGCCGGCGCCGAACATCTCGATAAAAAGCGCGGTGTTGCCGAAAATGGTGATCCACAAAAAGGTGATAAACGTGGGTACAAGCAGCACGCCCAGGATAAACTCGCGGATGGTGCGCCCGTGGGATACCCGGGCGATAAACATGCCCACGAAAGGCGACCAGGCGATCCACCAGGACCAGTAGAAAATGGTCCAGCCCTGCTGCCACTCGGTGTGTTCATAGGTCTCGTTCCAGGTGGAGAGCTGGGGCAGGTGCTGGAGGTAGTAGCCGATGTTTTCCAGGAGCGCGTCCATCACAAAAAGCGTTGGCCCCACCAGCAGCACGAATAGCGCCAGAAGCGCGGCAAAGGTGATGTTTATCTCACTTAAGCGGCGAATGCCCTTGTCCAGGCCCTTGATCACCGACCAGGTGGCCACCAGCGTTATGCAGCCGATCAGGATCACCTGGATCGTGGGCGACTGGCCGATGCCCAGAAGGTAGTCCAGCCCCGCATTGACCTGCTGCACACCCAGACCCAGGGAGGTGGCCACGCCGAAGAGCGTTGCTACGGTGGCCAGGATATCAATGATATTGCCGGGCCAGCCGTAGATGCGCTCGCCCAGAAGCGGGTAGAAGGCCGTCCGGATGGACAGGGGCAGCCCCTTGTTAAAGGAGAAAAACGCCAGCGAGAGCGCCACCAGGGAATAGATGGCCCAGGGATGCAGGCCCCAGTGCAGAAAGGTGATGTCCATGGCCTTTCGGGCCGACTCGGTGGTGCCCGGCTCGGTCAGGGGATTGGCCACGTAGTGGAACATGGGCTCGGCCACCCCGTAGAAGAGCAGGCCGATGCCCATGCCGGCCGAGAACAGCATGGAAAACCAGCCCATGGTGGAGAACTCGGGCCTTGCATCCGGCCCGCCCAGCCGGATATCCCCAAACCGGCCGGCCAGGAGCACCAGGATAAAGATCAGCACGATGTTGACCGTCCAGATAAACAGCCAGCCCGCGTAATCGGACATGGCACTCTGCATCTGCTGAAAGACGTTGCCCACATACTGCTGGAAAACAATCGTGGCCACCACGAAAA
>CAZWNV010000140.1:0-7535 GCA_964635265.1 uncultured Desulfobacteraceae bacterium | reverse complement strand
GCCGTATCCTGCGGCTTGTTACCCGGCCCCTCCGGTTTTTTCGCGTTTTGTGCGGTCTGCGGATTTTGCCGGGCTGTGGATCGCCGGACCTGGTTTTTCTGTTCCGGAGCTTGTGCGGGAGCTTGTGCCGGGGGGTTTTTTTCTGCATGCGTTGCGGCTTCTGCTGCAGGTTTGGCGTCCGGGCTGTTCGAGCGGGTTCCGGGCATGTTCCGTGATTTTTCCGGGCCGGCACGGGGAGCCGGGGACTTTTCTGCCCGTTCTTTGGTCATTGGTTTTTCATCCGCCTCTTGCCCGGCCAGCAGCTTGTCCGGGAGAAAGTTTCGCAGGGCCGCCGAATCCGGCAGCCACAGGAAGGCCCCGTAGCCGGCCAGTGCCAGAAAAAACAGCACGAAAACAGTGGCTGTCAGTACCTTCCTTCGTTTGGAGCCGGGCTTTTCGGGCTCCGGCTCGGCCCGGGTTCCGGAGGGCGGGGCAGATTCCGGCTGACCGGCCTGCCCGGCTTGCCGTCGGGAGGGGCGAACCTGCAGGTCGCGGGCGCATTCCGTGATGATGGTATCTGAGACAAACTTTTTGTCTCCGGCATACGCGGTCAGCAGCGCATGATCGCAGATGATGTTGATCAGCCGCGGAAAGCCTTCGGAAAATGCAGAAACCAGGTCCATGGCCCTTTTTGAGAAAAGGTTCCTGCTGGCGCCGGCCACTTTCTGGCGATGCCAGATATATTCGCCGACTTCTTTTCTGTTTAAGGGCTCGAGGTGATAACTGAGGGTGATCCGTTGGCGTATGGCCCTGCTGCGGTAGTCGAGGAGCATGTCGTTGAACTCGTCCTGGCCGACGAAGAAAACGTTCAGAAACTTGGCATGGGGCTTTTCCAGATTCGACAGGGCGCGGATCTCCTCCAGGAGATCAAAGGTCAGGCGCTGGGCTTCGTCGATAATCAACAATACGGTTTTGCCGAAGTAATGCTGGCGCTGGAGGTATTCCGCAAAACGCACCAGGAAGGGCCCCCTGGATTGAAACGTCTCCTTCATTCCCAGGGTGCCGGCCAGGATGTTGATGAAATCCATCAGTTCGAGGCGGGGGTCCGGTATCCGGGCCACCAGGACATTTTCATCAAGGCCCTCCAAAAGAGCATTCAAAAGCGTGGTCTTGCCGGTGCCCACATCCCCTGTCAGAAGCAGAAAGCCCCGGTTTTCCAAAACGCCGTATTTCAGGACGGAAAGCGCCTCCTTGTGTTTTTCCCCCAGCCAGAGAAACCTGGGGTCGGCGTTGATTTGAAAAGGCTTGATGGTGAATCCGAAGTGCGTGCGATACATGAGAGACCTCTTGGTTTTCACGGCAAGCGTGTTTCGGGTCAGGAAAGAAGGAAGCGGGGAACCGCCGCCTATTGGTTTAAGACCTCCTGGACCTTTGTGGCCAGTGTTTTGATATTAAACGGCTTCTCTATGAAGTTCACCCCTGCATCGATTACACCGTGATGGGCTATGACATCATCGGTATAGCCGGACATGTACAGAACCCGCACATCCGGCCAGGATTCAGAGATCAGCTCAAACACCTCCTTGCCGTTCATGTCCGGCATAATGACGTCGGTGAGCAGAAGGTGCATTTCGCCGGTGTGGCTTTGCAGTACCGAAAGAGCCTCCTCTCCGCTTGCCGCAGACAGGACCGTATAGCCGCAGCGCTCCAGGACGATCGATGCCAGGTTGCGTACCTGCCTGTCATCCTCGACAAGCAGGATGGTCTCCGATCCCCGGATTTCCGGCTGTTTTGGTGCCGAATCGGACACCTTTTCCAGGGTTTCGGCGGGGATTGGCAGATATACCTTAATGGTTGTACCCAGCCCGCACTCACTGTACGCCCAGATGTTTCCCCCGTGCTGCTTGACGATGCCATAGGCGGTGGACATGCCAAGGCCGGTGCCTTTGCCGCTTTCCTTTGTCGTAAAAAAGGGCTCAAACAAATGCTCCAGTGTGTCCGCATCCATTCCAAATCCGGTGTCGCTTATCGCCACCTTGACATAGGGTCCCGGCTTTACCCCTCTTTTCTTTCTTGCGTAATCCTCATCGAGTTCCACCTGTTCGGTTTCTATGGTCAGTCTTCCTCCATTCGGCATGGCATCCTGGGAATTGACCGCCAGATTCATCACCACCTGCTCCAGTTGGCCGAGATCTCCTTTGACCTGGGGTATCCGGGGGGGCAGGCGCATATGAATCTCTATATCCTCGCGAACCGTGCGGCGGAGGAGTTTTTTGAAATCCCCCAGGAGATCATTCACGTCAATGGGCTGAAACTGCAAAGACTGTCTGCGGCTGAATGCGAGAAGCTGGCGAACCAAAGACTGCGCCCGTTTGCCGGCGCTGACGACTTCCTCCAAGGGCTCGCGCCGGGGGTTGTTCGGGGGTGTATCCTCGAGCAGCATTTCACCGTAGCCGAGAATCGGCGAGAGCAGGTTGTTTAAGTCATGGGCCACACCGCCTGCCAGCCTGCCGATGGATTCCATTTTCTGGGCCTGGTAGAGCTGCTCCTCGACTTTGATCTCCTCGGTAACATCGCGCTTGACCGCAAGGTAATTGATGATCCGCCCGCTGGCATCCGTAACGGGCGAAATGGCGGCTTCTTCCGTGTAGAGGGAACCGTCTTTTTTTCTGTTGATAAACCGGCCGTGCCATGTCCTGCCGCTTGTGAGGGTCACCCATAGCTGTTGATAAAACGCGTTGTCCTGTTCTCCGCTTTTGAGAATCCGCGGGTTCTGTCCGAGTGCTTCCTCCCGCGTATAACCGGTCACCTGCTCAAAGGCGGGATTGACGAACTGAATGGTGCCGTCGGTATCCGTAATCACGATGACTTCCCGGGTCTGCTCAATAGCGGACATCAGGCGCTCGAGTTCCGCCTGGGTCTGCTTTCGCTCCGTGATGTCGTCCGCGATACTCAGGACGGCCGGCTGACCGTACCAGTCGATCGTTTTTGCATGCACCTCCAGGGGGAAGGTCGATCCGTCGCGACGGTAATGGGCGACTTCAAAACGCGCCTCCCCCTCTTCACGGATCCGGCGGAAACGCTCCTCCAAAAGAGCTGCGCTCTCGGGCACATCCAGATCGCAGAGGTTGATGGATAAAAACTCCTCGGGCTGATATCCGTGGAGTTCAAATGTCCTGCGGTTGGCAAAAAGGAAGCGCCCGTTCATATCGTGTACCGTAATGGAATTGGGCGCGTTATCGAGCATTTCGGCCATGGTTTCCAGGGCCTCTTCCGCCTGTTTGCGGCCGGTGATATCCACCATTACGCCCTGGACGCCGACTACCGCGCCTTCTTCATAAACCGGCTTATGCCGTGTATAGCCCCACAGACAGGCGTTGTTTTTGGTGATAAACCGGTATTCCGAGGAAAACTCTTCGCCCGCCAAAGCATGTTGAAAATTCTCAATTCTTTTGGCCAGATCCTCCGGATGCACAAAATCGGTGAAAGCCCGTCCGATAAGCTCGGCCGGGGTATAGCCGGTAATGCGTTCCACGTTGGGGGAGATATAGGTAATGCATGCGTCCGAGTTGACACTATATACCACTTCACTTAAATTTTCCAGCAATTGCTTGTAGTTGTCTTTATCGGCGTTTAACCTTGCATTTTCCTGCTCAAGCGCGCGCACTTTCTGCTTGAGTTCTTCGTAGCCGGGCTGGGAGGGCATAAGGATCTCCAATAATATTGATGAGATGGTGGAGATGGAGTCTTCTGCACGATAAGGCCGGGCCCCATCCAGCAATGGGGAGATCCGGGCACCATATAGTCATGCGGCAAACAGCGATATATACCTTATACCATGAAATCAGCGCGGCTGACTACAAATACCTCAATCCGAACGCGACAAACAGGAACGGATGCCAATACGGGAGATTCGGGATTTTGACTTGAAACCAGCCTTTCGGATCTGTATATTCTGCCTGAAATTTTGCTGCCAATGATAATGAAAGCCGATGGCGGGGAGATATTATGAGTGATATAGGGAAAAGGCTGGATGTTTTGGAGGATTCCGTGGATCAGATAGAAAAAGAGATTGAAAAACTCAAGGACCTCATCAAGAATTTGCAGAAAGAGATCAAAAAATTGAAGTCGGAAAGCTGGTAGAAGCTGAAAAACATAGGGAATGCGAAAAACAAAGGAGAAGGATGATGGCGGATTCGCAGGCAAACAAGCAGACGAAGAAGAAACGGGCAGCGCCGTCTCGGAAACACCAGCTCACAAAAGAGGAAGTAAAAGAAATCGTGGAAAAATATGCGGATAAACCGCAGCAGACCATTGCGAACAAATATAATTGTTCCATCAGCCAGGTCCAGAAAATGTTTAAACTCTTCAACAACACCAACTGGAAGCCTGCAGATGGCGATGATATCCTGCCGAAAGGCTACATGTTTCCAAAATCCATCAACCAGGTGGTGGAATCCGTTATGTATGACATGGGATACGTGACGGCGGAATAGCCGGACCCGAAGCCATCCCTCGGCCGGAAAGGAAGAGGGGGCGGTTTGATGCCCTTCACCGGTCGACAAGGAGGATGCGCAGGTCCATTACATTGGTGCCTGTCGGGCCGGTGAAGAAGAGTTCCCCGGTATGCCTGAAAAAATTGTAGGCGTCGTTTGCCTGTAAGTAGGCGGCTGTATCGAGGCCCATGGACCGGGCATTGGCAGCAGTTTCCGGGGCCACTGCCGCACCGGCTGCATCCGTAGGCCCGTCGGTCCCGTCGGTGCCGGCGCTGAAAACCAGCATGGCTCTTTCCTCCGCAATCTCGAGGGCCGCGGCGAGGACAAATTCCTGGTTCCTTCCCCCTTTTCCGGATCCGGACACCGTAACCGTTGTCTCCCCCCCGGAGAGCAGGCAGGCGGGTGGGGCAAGCGGGTGGCCGCTCTGGCGGATTTCTTTGGCCACGGCGGTATGGAACCGGGCGGCTTCCCGGGTCTCGCCCTGGATTCGGGAGGAGAGAATCAGGGCGTTGTAGCCCAGCTCAAGGGCGGTATGCCGCGCCTGTTCAAGGGCTTTTCGGTTATTTGCAACGATGCATGTGCAAGACCTCGAAAAAGTCGCGGCATCCTGTTTCGGGGTTTCCTCTTTTCCCCGGGCTGCCCCGTCTTTGATATGATCGAGGACCGCCCGGGGCAGGCGGTCCTGCAGCCCATAGGACTTGATGATCCGGTTGCATTCGGCAAAGGTGCTGGTATCCGCCACGGTGGGGCCCGAGGCAATGACATCGAGCTTATCGCCGATCACGTCGGATACGATCAGCGTTGCCACTGTCGCCGGGTAAGCCCGTCCGGCCAGGCGGCCGCCTTTAATGCCGGACATGTGTTTGCGCAGGGCGTTGATTTCATTGATGCTCGCACCGCAGGCGAGAAGGGTTTGAATGGTATGCTGCTTGTCCGCAAGGCTCAGTGGGGGCTCCGGAATGGCGGCCAGCGCGGAGCCGCCGCCGGAGATCAGGCAGATCACAAGATCGGAGGCGGTGGCTGTATCCGCAAGGGCGAGCATTTCTGCAGCGCCGCGCACCCCGTTGGCATCCGGTATGGGGTGCCCCGCTTCGGTCAGCCGGATGTGCTGCAGACTGCGGGTATGCCCGTATTTCACGGTCACTGCCCCCGCCGTGATGCGGTCTCCCAGCAGGACCTCGAGGGCCGCGGCCATATCAGCGGAAGCCTTGCCCGCTCCCACCACATAGATATTGTCTATGGCAGACAAATCCAGGCAGTGCTGTTGGATGTGGAGGCTGCCGCCGCTTATGCTCAGGGCGTCGGCGACAGCTTTTTCCGCATTGACCGCTGCAAGAGCCGCCCAAAATATTGCAGCGGCATCCCGGCGCAATCTGGAAGTGGGCATTGTGGGCTGCCGTTTTTTTCTGCGAAGAAGGCTTTTGTTTTTTCCCCGGATATCTTTCCGGGATACGCGATCATTCCGCCTGGTTTTTAGGTGTAGCATAAAGACGGGGACTGGACAAGATGGATCAGAAGGGGCAGCGATGATGAAATCTTTTGACAATCCGGGCAGATGAATGTAATAACACCCTAAATTACGAGCGCCCGCATCCGGGGTGCAGGCAGGGAGCAGGGGCCCATGCAGGAATACGACAGTTTTAAACAGGAGCTTCAAACCGTCAATAAGCGGCTCCGCGACTTGATGGAGCGCTCGGAAGAGATCCCCACGGCATCCGGGGACGTCTTTGACGAATGGGAGACCGCCTGCCGCAAAATATCGGCCCAGCTGGAAGACGATCTGATCCGCATCGCTGTGGTGGGCGCAATCAAGTCCGGAAAATCCACCCTGATCAATGCCCTGCTTGCCGGGGATTATTTAAAGCGCGGCGCAGGGGTCGTCACCTCCATGGTCACCCGGCTGCGGCGCGGGAAGACGCTTTGCGCGAAGCTGTACTTCAAGTCCTGGGCGGAGATCAATGATGATATCCGACGGGCCCTGGTGTTGTTTCCATCTTCAGAATGGCGCAGGCGCAAAGAGGCATTCGACATCCGCAGCAAGGCTGACCGCGAGGATCTGGAAGCAGCCCTGCAGGGGCTTTCCAGCCGGGATCTGCTAAGCAACGACACGCGCAACCTAAACAGCCTGTATCTTTTCTCCTACCTCAGGGGATACGAGCGGGTTGCCGATATCATCGGTGAAGACAATATCGTAAAGGAGTTCACAGGCGATTCTTTTCCGGCTCACCAGGAATTTTCCGGCAATGAAACCCTGGCGTTTTATGTAAAGGATATCTGCCTGGAGGTGGATTCAGAGCATCTCGGTCCGGGCATCGAGATCGCCGACTGCCAGGGCAGCGACTCGCCGAATCCGCTTCACCTGGCCATGATCCAGGATTATTTGCTCTCCGCCAATCTGCTGGTCTATGTGATCAGCAGCCGCACCGGCATCCGGCAGGCAGACCTCAACTTTCTGTCCATGCTGCGCCGGATGGGATTTATCGAACACATCGTGTTTGTCGTCAATTTTGATTTCAACGAGCATGACAGCCCGGAGGATCTGGGCGGCCTGGTCTCCCGGATCAAGGAGGATCTGCGCATTATTCGCTCTTCTCCCCGGGTTTACACATTCTCCGCCCTGTTCAGCCTTTTTCGCTCCATTTCCGCCGATCTCGGGGCAAAGGAGCGGCAGCGGCTGGATCTTTGGCAAAATGAGGAGAAGCTGGCCGGGTTTTCCGAGTCAGAGGAGGACAGGTTCCGGGAGATCCTGCACCGGGTTGTGACCAGTCAGCGCTATCTGCTGCTTTTTCAGTCTCCCCTGGACCGGCTCCGGATGATTGCCGGCGGCGTGAAAAAATGGTGCCGGATGAACCGGGACCTGTTGAGCCGGGATTCCGGCGATTCAGAGCAGCTTATCAACAAAATCCGGACGGAGCACAAGCGCGTGGAGCGGGTGCAGTCCATGATCCAAAGCACGGTGGAAGGCGCCGTGAGCCAGGTCAAGCGGGATCTCAAAAAGGAAGTGGACGCCTTTCTGGATCCCCGCTACGGAGAAGCCGCGGCTCCAATCCTGGAATTTAT
>CAZWNV010000139.1:0-7562 GCA_964635265.1 uncultured Desulfobacteraceae bacterium | reverse complement strand
AGGGAAACGGCTGGTAAAAAAATCCATGTTTTTTTGTTCGTTTTCCCTTCGCAGGTATTATCCTGGTCAGGTTCCAAGGGTTATCCGCGCCCCGCGGATTCTCAGTTGCCCGGCAACACCCCCAACGGATCGGTTGTTATGTTTTATATTACGTTATCTCTCTTTCGACGCCATGTCAATGCCGAACAATGCCAAACAAGTCATCTGGTTCCAGTCTGCTGTCCGAATATCCGGACAAAAGTGTTCGATTCTCCTGACCGATTTCGAATTGGTGAATTCCTGAGTGTGCTTGCCATTAATCAATTGCCTGTATTTTCCCAATAAAATTCAAAACTTTTTAATGCCTGCCGGGCTGTCCGATAACATGGTATAATTATTGCTTGTTACGTCGGGCGAACAAGCGGGCAATGTGTGGCTGTTTCAGGCAAGGGAGCCGTTTTTGCACACAGGGCTGCCGGTCAAAAATGAAAAGGGATGCGGAAAAGACGGTGTCCCCCCTTGCTGTCAAGCTGTTTTTTGGGAGGGTTCGGTATGGTTTTCCATGTCTGCCTTTATGCCTCGCTGGTGATATTCTGCCTGGGGCTTTTTTATAAAATCGGCCAATGGTTTTGTTGGAGTGTCGGGGGCTTGCAAATGGAGGAAGGCCCGGCATACAGATTGTATCACGCTCTGAGGGGAACTGTTGCCGCCTTGTTGAGTCCGCGTTGCTTCACGCTTCTCAAAGCCTTTCTTCTCGATATCCTGCTGCAAAGAAAAATCCTCAAAGAGAGCCTGTGGCGCTGGATTATGCATATGCTCATCTTCTGGGGGGTGATTCTGCTCGTTTTCATGCATGCCATGGGACAATTTGTCACCGCATCCCTTTTCAGCAATTACCAGCCCACCCGGAATCCGTATTTTTTTCTGCGGGAGCTTTTCGGCATCATGGCGGCCGCCGGAATTGTCATGGCGGTTTGCAGGCGTTTTATCACAAAGGTGCCCCGGCTCAAGACCAACAGGATGGACAAATACGCCCTCATTTTGGTGGCCGTAATCATAGTGTCCGGTTTTTTCCTCACGGGTGCAAAAATCCTCTCCAAAACCGCGTTTTCCCGTATGGTGGATACATATGCGGGACTTCGCGGAAAACCAGCGCGGGCGCTGGAGAGCTACTGGGTAAGCCGGGAAGGCCTTGTATCGTCGGAAATTGCAGCCCCATTTCAAGGGGACCGCCTGGAACAGGGGAAACGGCTGCATGAAAAATATTGTGCCGGCTGCCATGCGCCCGCACAATCCGCCTTTACAAGCTATGCCCTTGCAAGAGTCCTGCGTCCAATAGCTGCAGGGCTCAAGCATGCGGACCTTGCGCATATATTCTGGTATGTGCATTTTTTCTCCTGTTTCTTGGGCCTTGCATACCTGCCTTTCAGCAAAATGTTCCATATTTTTTCCACACCGATATGCATCCTGTGCAATGCGGTAATGGACGAAGAGACTGCAGCTCCGGTGAATATTGCCACACGGCAGGCAATTGAGATTGACGCCTGCACCCATTGTTGCTCCTGCAGCCTTTACTGCTCCGCCATGATGGCCTACGAAGCCAAAAAGAATCCGTATATTCTGCCCTCTGAAAAAATTGCTGCCATCAAATCTGTAGCAGCGGGCGGGAAAATTGCTGAAACAGAAAAAAGGGCAGTACTCGAGGGGGTTTATCTCTGCACGAACTGCGACAGGTGCACCGCAATCTGCCCATCGGGCATCAATCTCCGGCAGCTATGGACCAAGGCGAGAGAGAAACTGCTGCAGCAAGGCCCCGCCGAACCCTGCATTTTTTCGCAGCTCTCTTTCGTTAGAGGCCTGAACCGGAACGGGGTGCCCGCCGGGTTGTATTCGTTCCCGCTGGAAAAGGCTGACAAGGCGCTCCGCAAAAGGTTTGAGCCGCTATTGGACCCCGGCCGCCGTATTGAACTGGACCCGCCGGCTCCCGCCAACGCGTGCCCCTCCTTTGCGGAAAAGACATTTGCCTATTGTTTCGGATGTTACAGCTGTTCCGCCGTTTGCCCCGTTGTCGGCAATTATGAACAACCGGAGGAACAGCTCGGGCTTCTACCGCACCAGATCATGTCCTGTCTCGGGCTGGGACTGTCAGAAACGGTTTTGGGGGCGAAAATGATATGGAACTGCCTGAGCTGCTATCAGTGCCAGGAGCATTGTCCGCAAAACGTAAAAGTTGCCGACATTCTGTATGAACTCAAATACATGGCCATCGACCGGATGGAGGACGGGAAAACGCCGGTCCGGGCCGGGGGACTGTGCCGAAATGATGCGCTATAGTTTGTTTATTGGCTGCCGGATTCCCAGCCACGTTCCGCAGTATGAAAGTGCCGCAAGGACCGTGTTGGAAAAATTCATGGTGGATTTGATTGATATGGAGCAGTTCAGCTGCTGCGGCCACCCCATGCGCAGCGTGGACAAGGAGGCTTTTCTGCTTTCTGCGGTGCGGAATCTGGCCCTTTCGGAAGATGCGGGGCTGGATATGCTGGTTCTTTGCAACTGCTGCTTCGGGGCTTTGAAAAAGGCCGCAGATATTATGAAGGAGGATGGCCCGGTGCAGGAGGGGATCCGGGGGAAACTGCGGGAAATGGGTCTGGCCTACGACGGAAAAACGCGGATCCGCCACTACCTGTCCCTGCTTCATGATGAAATCGGCATTGAGGCATTAAAGGAAAAACTGGAAAAAACTTACAGCAATCTGAATGTCGCCGTGCAATACGGTTGTCATGTGCTTCGGCCAAGCCCTGTTACGCAATTTGACGATCCGGTTAATCCTTGCGTCTTTGACAGTCTTGTTTCCGCCACAGGAGCCAGCAGTGTGGACTGGATAAACAAGCTGGAGTGCTGTGGCGCCCCGCTCATGGGGGTAAATGACCAGCTCTCCATGGAACTCTCCATGAATAAGGCAAAAGAGGCGATACGGGCGGAGGCCGGTCTCTTCTGCACATCCTGTCCGTACTGCCAGATCCAGTTTGATACGGTGCAGGAGATGATTGCCGGGGAAAATCCGGCTGCGGCGTATTTGCCTTCCGTTGTTTTTCCCCAGCTCCTGGGCCTGGCATTGGGCTGCGCCCCTGAGTCCCTGGGAGCAGAGTACAACCGGCCGGAGATGAACATGTTGGCCTCCTATTTGGACAAGGAGTAGATAATGACAGAAACACAAAATGGCGCCGCCCTGGTTGTGGGCGGGGGGATCACCGGCATGCAGGCCTCTCTCGATATTGCGGATTCCGGCTATTACGTCTACCTTGTGGAAAGCTCAAGCGCCATCGGGGGCATGATGTCCCGGCTCGACAAAACGTTTCCGACCAATGACTGTGCCATGTGAATCATTTCGCCCAAACTGGTCGAGGTCGGCCGGCACATCAACATAGAGATCCTCACCCTCTCAGAGATCAACAGTATTTCAGGCCGGGAAGGCGATTTTACCGTCAATATCACCCGGCACCCGCGTTATGTGGATGCAGACAAGTGCATTGCCTGCGGGCTTTGTGCAGAAAAATGCCCCACAAAGGTGCCCAATGAATATGACGGGGGTCTGGCCAATCGAAAGGCGATATATATCCAGTCCCCCCAGGCCATCCCGCTCAAATATGCGATCGATCCGCACTCCTGCCTGTACCTGAGAAAGGGGAAATGCGGGCTCTGTCAGAAACACTGCCCCACGGGCGCAATCAACTTTGCCGACAAAAAAACCGATGTTTCCCTGCATGTCGGGGCGGTGGTGCTCTCCCCGGGAAGTAGTGCGTACGATCCGTCTGTAAACGACACCTTCGGCTACAGCAAATATCCCAATATCATCACCAGTCCCGAATTCGAGAGAATCCTGTCCGCCTCCGGGCCTTATGGAGGCAAAATTTTGAGGCCTTCTGACAGGAAGAAGGCGGAAAAAATTGCCTGGATCCAGTGCATCGGCTCCAGGGATGCGCATATAGCCGGCAGGGGCTACTGTTCGGCGGTTTGCTGTACTTACGCAATCAAAGAAGCAGGGCTTGCCAGGCAGCACAGCCAAGCGGGTCTGGATACGGCCATATTTTACATTGATATCCGCACCAACGGCAAAGACTTTGAGAAATATTATAATCGTAGCAAAGATGAACTCGGTGTGCGGTTTATTAAAAGCAGGGTCACCGAAGCGCCGCCGGTGGATGGAACGGGAAGGCACTTGATCCGCTACGTTGATGAATCCGGGATAAAGCGGGAGGAAGAATTCGATCTTGTCGTGCTTTCCGTGGGATTGGGCATCCCGCAGGGAGGCGCGGAACTCGGGAAAAGGGCGGGGATTGCGCTGAATCACTACAATTTTGCGTCCACAAGCAGTTTTGCGCCTGTTTCGAGCTCCATCCCCGGCATATATGTCTGCGGCGCCGCAAAAGGGCCGGGGGATATTCCCTCCTCGGTAATTGAATCCAGTGCTGCCGCCGCTATGGTGGGTTCCAGGCTTTCCGGGGCAAGGTGGAGCCGGACGAAAACAAAACAGCTTCCGAAGGAGAAAACTGTAAAGGCGGGGGAGCCGCCCCGCATCGGGGTGTTTATCTGCTGCTGCGGCACCAATATTGCCGGCGTGGTGGATGTGCCCGCACTTGTGGCCTTTGCAGAAGAACTGCCTGGTGTTGTCCATGCGGAGCAGAACATGTTCAGCTGCTCCCAGGACAGTCAGGACAAAATGGTGCAGGTGATCGCAGAAAAAGGGCTCAACAGGGTTGTGGTTGCCGCCTGTACCCCCAAGAGCCATCAGGCCCTCTTTCAGGAAACCCTGCAGGCCGCGGGGATAAACAAATATCTATTTGAGATGGCCAATATCAGGAATCAATGTTCATGGGTGCATCCCAATACCCCCGGGAAAAGCACGGAAAAAGCAAAAGACCTGGTAAAAATGTCTGTGGCAAAGGCCGCACGGCTGGAACCCCTCGAAGAGCCCGTTTTGCAGATCAATCAGCGGGCCCTGGTTATAGGTGGCGGTGCCGCCGGGATGACAGCGGCCAGGAACCTGGCGGAGCAGGGCCATGAAGTCGCCCTGGTGGAACGGGAGGCCGGGCTTGGCGGAAACGCCCGGTATCTGGCGGAAACCTGGAAGGGAGAGGATGTGCAGGGCTTTCTCTCCGGCTTGGCGGATGATATAGAGAACGCCGCGAATATCGCTGTATACCGAAATACAAAAATAACGAACGTGGAAGGACTGGTAGGGGATTTCCGGACCACCATCGAGAACGGGGGGCAGAAGGAAACCATTGCCCACGGAGTCGCCATTATCGCCTCCGGGGCCTCCGAATGGAATCCAGTCGGTCAGTATCTTTACGGAAAGGATGATCGGGTACTTACCGGACTGGAACTCCAGAAACGCCTGCTCCAAAGGGATCCCTCCTTAAAGCAGGCTGATTCGGCGGTTTTTATTCAGTGCGCCGGCTCCAGGATCCCGGAGAGGCCCTATTGCTCGAGACTCTGCTGTACCCAATCCATAAAAAACGCCCTTGCGCTGAAGAAAATCCGGCCTGCCATGAAGGTTTCTGTCATTTACAGGGACATGCGGCCTTACGGGCTGCGGGAGGATCTGTACAGGGAGGCCAGAGCCGAGGGGGTCCGCTTTATCCGGCAGGACTTTGATCAGGGGGTGGCGGTTTACAGGGAGAACGGCGCAATCCGGGTAAGCTTTGCTGATACTGTGTTAAAGCGCAGGATGACGCTCTCTCCGGACCTTGTTGTGCTTGCCGCGGCAATCGTTCGGGAGCGGGACGATCCCCTGGCAGGGTTTTTCAAAGTTCCGCAAAACGAGGATGGCTTCTACGCTGAAGCCCATTTAAAGCTGAGGCCGGTGGATTTCCCGGCAGACGGGGTTTTCCTTTGCGGCCTGGCCCATTCGCCGAAACCGCTGGACGAATCCATTGAGCAGGCCCAAGCGGCTGCAGCAAGGGCAATCACCCTTCTCGCAAAACAGTCTGTTCCTGTAAGCGGCACAGTTGCGCGGGTGAACCCCGCTCTTTGCAGTGGATGCGCAGTGTGCAAGGCCATATGTCCTTTCTCGGCCGCGGGCATCAACGGGGAAACCGGCAAGGCGGAAGTGGAGTCGGCGCTTTGCAAGGGATGCGGTTTGTGTGCGGCTTCCTGCCGTTCAGGGGCCATAAGGCTTATGGGCTCCGGGGACAGCCAGTTAATGGCCATGATCGAGGCCTCGCTGGCGGAGGGATAAGATCCGGATGCGTTTTCTGCGGGGATTTTTGCCTCCGGGCGCATCGGTTTCCGGGCCAGGGGTGTCGGTGAGTTCGGACACCGCTATACAAGCCCTGATTGCCGAGGTTTTTCAGCTTTATCCGGGAGGCTGATGGAGCCGACCTGCATCCCGGGAAATTCATTGCTAAACGATGGTTTTGGAAAAAGCAAGTGTTTGCGCTTCGATTGTATGTTGCTATTCTAATAGAAGCAGTTGGATACTGTTCGGTGTTCCGGACACATGTGTCCGGCCATCCGGATCACTCCCCCTTACCAGGTTTTCCCTCTTTTCTTTTTTATTTCCGGAAGTACACGATTATTCCTTTGAAAATTCAAAACTTACGCTTAACCCACCGGCTTTTGGCAGGAAACGGCATAAGGCTTGCAGAGCATTGATACCGATAAAGAACGCAAAGTTTTCGAACTTGTTTATTGGCGGGCGATTGTTTTCATGTTGTCTATTCAAGAATCAAGGAGGATACATTTAATGGATGGTAAAAAGGTGGAAAGCAAAGATTTCGTAACACCCCCCTGTGCAGATGCTTGCCCGGCGGGAGTGAATGTCCCTCGCTACATAAGAGCAGTCAAAAACAAAGATTATGATCAGGCCCTGGCGGTTTTGCGCGAGAAACTGCCCTTGCCCTTTGTATGCGCAGATGCGTGTTTTGCTCCATGTGAGTCTCAATGCGCCTACAGGCAGTTCGGCGAGCCTTTGGCTATCAAGGCCTTGAAGCGGGTAATTGTTGAAAACGGCTCGGATGCCTGGAAAAAGAATCAGAAGATAGCCAAAAAGACAGGGAAGAAGGCGGCTGTGGTGGGTTCCGGGCCGGCCGGGCTTACAGTTGCTTATTACCTGACTGTTTGCGGCCACGAAGTCACATTGTTTGATGAATTCGACAAGCCCGGCGGGCTGCTTCGATATGCAATACCCAGGTACAGAATACCCGAGGAGCATCTGGATAAAGACGTCCAGGTGATCATGGACATGGGGGTAAACTTTAAAGGAGGCACCAAGGTAGGCTCTGATATCTCCCTGTCCAAGCTGAAAGAGGAGTATGATGCAGTCTTTTTGAGTACAGGCGCCTGCAGGAGCACCCGGATCCCGGTGGAGGGCACAGAGAAAAAAGGCGTTTTCTGGGGGCTGGACTTCCTGGAAGATGTGGCAATGGATAAAGCGGGCAAGCTCTCGGGCAATGTTGTCGTGATCGGCGGGGGCAATGTCGCCATCGACGTGGCAATGACGGCCAAGAGAAAAGGTGCGGACACAGTCTATCTGGTCTGCCTGGAAAAAGATTATGAAATGCCGGCCCACGACTGGGAGA
>CAZWNV010000138.1:0-7578 GCA_964635265.1 uncultured Desulfobacteraceae bacterium | reverse complement strand
AGCCGAACCCGACCCAATGGGACATGGGCTATCTGAAGGTGCTGTTCAAATACGAATGGGAGCTGGTCAAGAGTCCCGCCGGCGCGAATCAGTGGCTGGCCAAGGACGTGGCCGAAGAGGACTTGGTGGCGGACGCGCATGATCCGTCCAAAAAGCACAGGCCGATGATGACCACGGCGGATCTCTCCCTTCGCTACGATCCGATCTATGAGCCGATCGCGCGGCACTACCTCGAGAACCCCGAGGAATTCGCGGATGCTTTCGCCCGGGCCTGGTTCAAGCTGACCCACCGCGACATGGGCCCCCGCTCGCGCTATCTCGGCCCGGAGGTTCCGCAAGAGGAGCTGATCTGGCAGGACCCGGTGCCCGCCGTCGACCATGAACTGATAGACGCCAGGGATATCGCCGATCTCAAGGGCCGGATTCTTGCTTCGGGCTTGTCGATCCCGGAACTGGTCTCGACCGCCTGGGCGTCGGCATCCACGTTCCGCGGCTCCGACAAGCGCGGCGGTGCGAACGGGGCGCGCATTCGTCTTGCACCGCAAAAAGACTGGGAAGTAAACCAGCCGGAGCAGCTCTCGAGCGTGCTGCAGACCCTTGAGAAGATCCAAAACGGGTTCAACAGCGCGCAGTCCGGCGGAAAAAAAGTTTCGCTCGCCGACCTGATTGTCCTGGGCGGGTGCGCAGGCGTCGAGCAGGCGGCGAAGAATGCCGGTCACGATGTGACGGTCCCCTTCACGCCGGGCCGCACGGATGCCTCGCAGGAGCAGACCGATGCGGAATCGTTTTCCGTACTCAAACCTGCTGCAGACGGCTTCCGCAACTACCAGAGAGCCAGGTTCGCCGTACGGGCGGAGGAGCTGCTGCTTGACCGGGCGCAGCTGCTGACGCTGACTGCCCCTGAGATGACGGTTCTGGTTGGGGGCATGCGCGTTTTGGATGCCAATTTCGGGCGGTCCCGGCACGGGGTGTTCACCAAGCGACCGGAGACGCTCACCAACGACTTCTTCGTCAATCTGCTCGACATGCACACGGAGTGGAGGCCCACCGCGGAAGACGAAGACGTGTTCGAGGGGTGTGATCGGGGGAGCGGCGAACGCAAGTGGACCGGCACCCGGATCGATTTGCTCTTCGGTTCCAACTCCCAGCTCCGCGCCATTGCGGAAGTATACGCATCTGAGGACTCCCGGGAGAAGTTCGTGCAGGATTTCGTCGCGGCCTGGGACAAGGTGATGAACCTGGATCGTTTCGAACTCTCCTGAGCACAGCAAAAACGGTTGTAAGGGCTTCGAAAGGGCAGTGTTTCCCCATCACCGGAAACGCTGCCCTTCAGGCCTGATATCATGTCAAGGGGGAAGCATTCTTCTTTGATCCGCCCAATGGAGTCTGCTATTGATATACAAACCGGAATGCGGAAAGGATATCGCGTTTTCCATTACAAGAGTTTTGCAGGTTATCCCGCATGCGGCTGCTTCTGATTGAAGATGATCGCGAGATCGGCGCATTTGTTCGCTCCGGGCTTTCGGAGGCCGGATTCACAGTGGATTTTGCGGAGACAGGGGCAGAAGCGATTCAAATGCAATCCTCCGAGCCCTACGATCTCTTAATTGTTGATCTGATGCTTCCGGACATGGACGGCCTGGAAATTGTTGAAGAGATCCGGCGCAAACAGCTCAACACGCCCGTGTTGATCCTGAGCGCCAAACGGAGTGTGGATGACCGGGTCAAGGGACTGCAGAAAGGCGGAGACGATTACCTGACCAAACCTTTCGTGTTTTCCGAGCTTTTGGCCCGCGTTCAGGCCCTGATACGCAGATCCCATGGATCCACGGAGACGACTTGTTTGACCTTCTCTGAACTGCGCCTGGACCTGCTCAAGCGGGAAGTGTATCGCGGGGGCCAACTGATAGATCTTCAGCCCCGGGAATTTGCCCTGCTGGAGTACCTGCTTCGCAACCGGGAACGGGTCGTATCCAAGACCATGATCCTGGAGCATATCTGGGGCTATCATTTTGATCCGCAGACCAATGTGGTTGATGTGCTTGTCTCCCGGCTCCGGAGCAAACTGGACAGGGATTATCCCGTCAAGTATATCCATACCATCCGCGGTGTCGGCTATGTCCTTAAGGAACCGGATAAGCGGGAATAAAACCCTTGGCTTCAAATTAACCCTCTTGTATTCGGGCTTCTTTATTCTTATTGCGGCGTTTTTGTTCGGCCTGGCTTATTTTTTTATGAGCCGGAACCTGCAAAAAGACGATCATCAAGCCATCACCTCGCAGTTGAATGAAACTTACGCTGATTACGCAGAGGGCGGCCTCACCCAGGTCACGGCCCAGATGAAGCGGGAGTTCGTGGAGAGTGAAAAATTCCGAAAACGGCCCCATTTCTTCTTCCGGTTTGCCAGCCGTGACAACAACACCCGGAAAATTCTGTTCCCCCGTCAATGGGCTGAGTTTGAGCTTGCCGAGCTGGAAAACATCCCCCCCGAAAACCGGGAGTGGGCCGTTTTGCCCCCCAAACAATCTGCGAACGAATATGCCCTTGAGATCGTATCTGCCCGGCTCCCTGACGGATCGTGGCTGCAGGTAGGCAAGAGTACAGAGCCGCGGGTAAAGGTTTTGAACCGTTTTTCCGAATCCTTTATCTATCTGCTGGCATTTTTGCTTTTGGTAAGCATTATAAGCGGGTATTTTTTGTCCCGGTGGGGTCTCAGACCCCTCCGCCAATTAATTGAAACCGTCCGCAATATTGAAATGGGGAAAATGGATGCCCGGGTGCCCGATATCGGGACGCATGACGAATTGGGGCAGCTGGTGCATTTGTTTAACAATATGCTATCCCGCATCGAAGCTTTGATCGAAGGAATGAAGGCCTCGCTCGACAATGTCGCCCATGAGCTGCGCACGCCTGTTACCCGGATGCACAATATCGCGGAAAAGGCTTTGGGCAGCGATGACCGGGAGCAGTATAGAGAAGCCCTTGAAAACTTTGCTGAAGAATCCGATCGGATTCTCCGGATGCTCAATACCCTCATGGACATATCAGAGGCCGAGACCGGTGTTATGTCTCTGGATTGCTCCCGGTTCCCGATAAAGGAACTGGTTGAGCCCGTGGTGGAAGTCTATAGCTATATTGCCGAAGAAAAGGGACTTGCCATACAAACGGAGACAGATGAAAACCCTTTGGTTGAGGCGGACTTCAACCGAATCAGCCAGGTTCTGGCCAATCTTCTCGATAACGCCATTAAATACACCCCGCCACACAGCCCGCCCATCGTTGTTAAAGCCTGGCAGACGGATACGGAGGTAATCATTTCCGTAACAGACAGCGGCCAGGGCATTGCCGAAAAAGAACTGCCGCAAATCTGGAATCGTCTTTACCGCGGCATGAAAGCCCGGGATAAAACCGGCAGGGGCCTTGGTCTCGGCCTTGCCCGGGTAAAAGCGATTCTTCTGGCGCATAATGGATGGGTGGATGTGGACAGCAAGCCGGCTTCCGGGTCGAGATTCCAGGTTCATTTGCCCCGCTAAAGCCTGATATCGCCGTACCTTTGCACCTTTCAAAATTGTAATTTTTCGGCAAGGTCTGTGTAATTTCCACTTGCAATATTTTAGCATAAAGGCAAATCAGGAAATTCAATCAAGGAGGTTTGTCGTATGCTGGAAAATATTGATTTCAAAAAGATGGAACGCTTTTTTTGGGCTGCCGCGGCAGGAGGCGTGGCGGTGATCGTTGTGATTTTTTCCACCGGCTGGATGGTTACCAGCTCGACTGCCAGCCAGCA
This sequence comes from uncultured Desulfobacteraceae bacterium, assembly GCA_964635265.1. Lineage (GTDB taxonomy): Bacteria > Desulfobacterota > Desulfobacteria > Desulfobacterales > Desulfosalsimonadaceae > M55B175. The sequence goes on along the minus strand of CAZWNV010000138.1, from coordinate 3,791 downwards.
GGCCCGACAACAGGCAATAAAGGCCGTGGATCAGCGTTTGGCCGAAATCTGTGTATGCCAGTTCAAGGATGCCGAAAATACTGATGAAAAACTGGAGAAACTGCGGAGCATGAAATACTCCTGGGGCCGTGCGGATTATATCAAAAAGCACGGCTGGTCAACCATGCCGGGAAGCGACGCACCGAGCCCGGGCGTGGCAGATAACTGTGCAAAGATGCTGATGCAGATGGAGAAAAAAGACAACTGATTATCTGGCGGCACCCCCTGCAGACCTGTTCCTGGCGGGTGACAATAACATCGTTGCCCGCCTGGACACTCGGGGCGTATCGCCCCCGGCCGGGTCATGCGCCCTTTGGTTTCGCTGGTATTCACATGGATCGGAAGCAATAGATTTCTCATGGGACCGGATTTTGAAGTGCTTTCCCTGCCTGCAACCGCGGGGATTTTTTTTGCCGCAGCAGTTGCCATCGCCTTTGGCGGCTGGCGCTTGTCCAGCCTGGCCGACCGGCTGGCAGACCGCACCGGTATGGGGGAAGCCATTACAGGCGCTTTGTTTCTGGGGGCTGTGACATCGCAGCCCGGCATCGTTACCTCGGTGACCGCAGCCTGGCACGGATGCGCGGAGCTGGCTGTCAGCAACGCCATCGGCGGCATTGCGGTCCAGACGCTGTTTCTTGCGATTGCCGACCTGTTCTACCAAAAGGCGAATCTGGAACATGCGGCAGCTTCTTTAAGCAATCTCATGCAAGGGGTTCTGCTGGTTGTGCTGCTGACCATTCCCCTGGTTACAGCAACCACGCCGGAATTTGGTCTGGGGTGGATCAGCCCGGCAACACCTGTAATGTTTGCTACTTATATCTACGGCATGCGGATTATTTCAAATGCCCGCAGCCGCCCCATGTGGCTTCCGCGAATGACTGCCGAAACCCGGCAGGATAAACCCGCGGTAAGTGCCCGGCAGGAAAGTCTCCGGCAGCTTGTTTTCGGGATTGTCATAATCGCAGCAATTGTCGGTGTCTCGGGCTGGCTGGTGGCCCGGACGGGCATAACGATATCCAGGCAGACCGGATTGTCGGAATCCGCGGTAGGCGCATTTCTGACTGCGGTGGTGACTTCCCTTCCGGAGCTTGTGACAACCCTTGCCGCCGTAAGGCAAGGGGCGTATACAATGGCCATAGGAGGCATTATCGGGGGAAACGCTTTCGACACGCTGTTTGCCGCGGTAGCGGATATCGCTTACCGCGGCGGATCTATCTATCATGCCGTATCAGACCGGCAGGTGTTTTTTATTACCCTGACGATCCTCATGACCGCTATACTGCTGCTGGGCATGCTGCGGCGGGAAAAACGGGGTATCGCCAATATCGGGTTTGAGAGTTTTCTGATACTGATGCTCTATATCGGTGCGGCCGCATACCTCCTGCTGCCCGGAAACGGGGGGTAGGTGAAAAACGGGGAGATAGAAAATACTGCATCAATCCCGCCAAGACACGGAGCCAAACATTATGGATAAACCGCAGATCGAAGACTCCCGATTCCATACCATAATGCATATCCTGGGGATCCTGGGGGTCATCATTCTGGGATTCTATGCCTTCGGCTTGCTGCAAGAGCCCCTTGCCGCATTATTCGACCTGCTTTCCCCCTTTATACTGGCCTTGATTCTGGCCTATGTCCTCTCGCCGCTGGTCGATTTCATGCAGAAAAAACTCCGGCTTGGCCGTATTGCCGGCACGCTGCTGGTGTTTTTTCTCATCCTCCTGGTTTTTTTCATGATTATTGCCGTGGTGCTGCCTGTTATTTTAAGTCAGCTTGTCGAACTGGTCGAGATGCTGCGCAAAACGCTGCCCGGGCTTATGGCGGCAATTGCCGGAAGCCCTTACTGGGATATCGATCCCGACTTGATCCGGACAATTGAGACCAAGCTCAAAGACATCCATATCGACTACGAAAAAATTGTCGGCACTCTTCTGCCGGTCGTCAAAAGGGCAACCAGCGAGGGGCTGTCCACGGTGGGCCAGATTTCCATGGGCATTTTCCAGGGCGTTCGCCATGTGATCGGGTTCGGGGCATTCCTGGTTTTTGTTGCCATCTTTAATTTTTATCTGATTCTGGACAAGGACCGGGTGCAACCCTTTTTGATCAACTCCATATCGCCCAAATACAGGGAGCGGACAGCAGATGTGATGACAAAAATCGATACAGCACTGGGGGGATTTTTGCGGGGGCAGCTGGCCTTATCAGCAAAGCAGCAGCGAATGAAGGGGGATAATCCGAAATTTTTGCCGGACTTTATCAAAACGGCTCCGGCTTGGTCGTATAGGGGTTTGCATAAATCGGTCCGGCGGCTATTTTACTATTGGATAAGGAAAAATACAGCTTTTGTTTCATAATCGGAAGGCCGGCAAAAGATCCGCCCGGCAGGCGGCTTTCCATTAATCCATGATTTCCGGAAAAGACTCTGGAACCGGGGGATTTCGGGGGGGCGATGGAGCGGGCAGCATTGGATACCATTGTGGTAGGCGCCGGTCTGGCGGGGCTGGCCTGCGCCCGGATTCTGCATCGAGCCGGCCGCCGGGTTTTTGTGGTCGAAGCAGGCGATGATATCGGCGGGCGCATCCGAACCGATGAGATGCACGGCTTTTTGATGGATCGGGGCTTCCAGGTATTGCAGACAGCCTATCCGGAAGCCCGCCGGGCCCTGGATTTTAATGCGCTCCATTTGAAAACCTTTGATCCCGGCGTGGTGGTCTGGAGCAACAACCGTTTTCATATCCTGGCCGATCCCGTGCGAAAGCCCCGGTATTTTTTTCAAACCCTCTGCTCATCCGTTGCCTCGCCCATGGATAAATTGCGGATGCTCAAGCTGTTTTCCCGGACTACCCGCCGCTCTTTGGAATCGATTTTTGCGGCGCCCGAGCAGCCGACGCATCAATACCTGCAAGGCCTGGGGTTTTCCAGTAATGTCATTCAAAATTTTTTCAGGCCCTTTTTTGCGGGCGTATGCCTTGATCCCTCGATTGCCGCTTCAAGCCGGGTCTTTGAATACGTTTTTAAGATGTTTGCCCAAGGCGGGGCCGCCATTCCGGAAAAGGGGATGGCGGAGATTCCCCGCCAGATCGCCGCTGACCTGCCAAAAGAACGCATCGGCACGCGGATGCGGGTGGCCGCGCTCCGCCAACAGGGTGTGGTGCTGGATGACGGCCGGGAATTCTCGGCGGAAACCATCGTGCTGGCTACAGCGGCGGGCGAAGTGCAGCGTTTGCTGGGAAGGGGGAAGACGGTTTCGTATTTTTCGGAATCCTGCTTGTATTTCGCCGCACCAAGGCCGCCGTTTCCCCATAGCCTGCTTGTTTTAAACGGCGACGGGAGCGGGCCGATCAACAATCTTGCTGTTTTAAGCCAGGTATCCGGCAAATACGCAGCCGCCGGGCAAACCCTGATGGCGGCCGTGGTGATTGGCGATTATTCCGGCGATGAAAATCAATTAAAGCAAAAGGTCCAGGCCCAGCTTCGTAAATGGTTTGGGCCGGCGGCTGACGGCTGGCGCCATTTGAAGACCTGCCACATCAAGCAGGCCCTTCCGGATCAGGGGCCGCAGGCTGCCAATCCATTCCAATTCCATCCCCGGGTGGGCAGCAATCTGTATGTGTGCGGAGAATACTGCAGTCTGCCGGGCATCCAGTGGGCCTTGTACTCGGGCCGCAAGGCCGCGGAATCCATTTTGTGAACAGGATCTGGTTGTTGGGAGAACAATATGTACTATGATGCGCTAAAGCCTCGTCTCGCCG
>CAZWNV010000137.1:0-7732 GCA_964635265.1 uncultured Desulfobacteraceae bacterium | reverse complement strand
CGGGTCGTATGCCGGCGGCGGGATCTGCTCCAGGATGGTGTCAAACAGCACATGCAGGTTTTCTGCCGGCTCCCGGGGATCGGTCTTGACGATTCCCTCCCGGCCGATGGCGTAGAAGCAGGGGAATTCGAGCTGCGCATCGCTTGCATCGAGGTCGATAAAGAGGTCGTAGAGCTCGTCTAAGACCTCGTCGGGACGCGCATCCTTGCGGTCGATTTTGTTGATGATGACAATGATGTTCAAGCCCGCCTCGAGCGCTTTTTTCAGCACGAACCGGGTCTGGGGCAGCGGCCCCTCCGAGGCATCGACCAGCAGCAGCGCGCCGTCGGCCATGGACAGGCCGCGCTCGACTTCGCCGCCGAAATCCACGTGTCCGGGGGTGTCGATGATGTTGATGCGCACGCCGTTCCAGCGGACGGAGCAGTTCTTGGCGGTGATGGTGATCCCCCGTTCCCGCTCCAGGTCCATGTTGTCCATGATGCGCTCATCAACTTCCTGGCCTTCCCGGAAAAGCCCGCTCTGGCGGAACATGGCATCCACCAGCGTGGTTTTGCCGTGGTCCACGTGGGATATGATGGCAATATTGCGATAATTCGGATTTTCTGCGAGTTGCGGCAATGCGGCCCCTCAAGTTTGATGCTCTTGGAAAAATTTTATTTTTTTCTCATTTTTTGTACTTTGGAACAAGGACGCAATATAGTAATCTCTGCAGCAAATACAAGGGGGGGCTCGGCAAAAAGCTCCGCTTCCCCCACGGGAACCGGAAACCAAAAAGCAAGAACGATGAGAAATGAACCAACCTGGAGAGATTCGGAAAAAAACCATTGAAGGGCTGCAGGCGGGCGACAGGTTCTCGGTCTCCCGGGAGTTCACGCAAGCCGATATCGAAGGCTTTGCCGCTGTCACCAGGGACTTCAACCCGGTGCATTCCGAACAGCGCTTTATCGCGGCCAAGGGCTTTTCCGGACCGATCTGCCACGGGCTGCTGGTGGCCGCCATGATATCGGAGATCGGCGGCCAGATCGGGTGGCTGGCCTCGCAGATGCAGTTCCGCTTTAAAAAGCCCGTATATCCCGGCGACCGCATTGTATGTGATTTTGTCATCACGGAGGTGGATGAGCGGGGCCGGGCGGTGGCGGCTGCCGAATACCGCAACCAGGAGGGCGTCCTTGTTCTGGAGGGGACCCTGCACGGCATTTTGCCCGGTGAGCGGGAGCGGCAGGTGATGGCGGAGATGGAGTCCGCGGCAAAGCGCTAGGCCGGCCTATCCCGTTTCTGTCCGGCAGCGGCAGCCCTGGCGGATGCCGCGCGCCTCCAGGGTGCTGCGGATCCGCTCCAGTGTCTCCGCCTTCTCCAGCGACCAGGCCGGGGCGACCAGTTCCCCGGGGTGGGGGTCTCCGGTCAGGCGCTGGATGATAACGCTTTGTGGCAGCCGTGCCAAAAAGTCGCAGACGATGTCCACGTACTCCTCCTGGCCGAGGCACCGGTAGCTGCCCGCCGCGTGGAGCCTTTCCATTGCCGTTGCCTTTACCACGTAGAGCAGATGGATCTTGACCCCGTCAATGCCGAGCGCCGCCAGGTAGTCGGCGGTCTCGAGCATCTGCTCCTTGTCCTCGCCTGGCAGGCCCAAAATCACGTGGGCGCATACCGGGATCCCCAGGCTGCGCGTTTTCCTTGTGGCCTCGGCAAAGCTCTGCACGTCATGGCCCCGGTTGATGGCGGCCAGGGTTTTGTCATGGGCGGACTGAAGGCCGTATTCCACCCATACCAGCCAGTTCCGGGCATAGGCCGCAAGAAGCTCCAGCACCGGGTCGTCCACGCAGTCCGGCCGGGTGCCGATGGAGAGCCCGACAACGCCCTCGATGCCGAGAGCTTCGTCGTAGAGGCGGCGAAGCGTGGAAACCGGTGCATAGGTGTTGGTAAAAGACTGGAAATAGGCAAGGAATTTTTTGGCCTTGTAGCGGCGCGCCAGGGCGCGCTTGCTCTGCACCACCTGCTCGGCCACCGAAAGCCCGCGTTCGTGGGCACCTGTACCGGAGCCCCGGGGATTGCAGAAAATACAGCCCTGCCGCGAGATGGTGCCGTCGCGGTTGGGGCAGGACAGCCCCGCGTCAATGGAGATTTTCTGCACCCGGCAGCCGAAGATGCCGCGCAGGTAGCTGTTGAGATCCCGGTAGCGTTGATCCATTGCAAAATCCCTGAATACCATCTATGATAGATTTTTCCCATAGCACGGCAGGGAGCCAAACAGCAAGGAGTTCAGGATCGTGAGAGAGAAGCGATGAGTGCAGCATATCCCCGCAATTATGATGTGATTGTTGTCGGCGGCGGCCATGCCGGATGCGAGGCCGCCCTGGCAGCCGCCCGCATGGGATGCCGGGTGCTGCTGCTGGCCATTGATCTGGACAAGATCGCGGCAATGCCCTGCAGCCCGTCCATCGGGGGCATGGCCAAGGGCCAGCTCGTGCGCGAGATCGATGCGCTGGGCGGTCAAATGGGCCGGGTGACCGATCAGACGGCGATTCACTTCCGCAAGTTAAACACCCGCAAAGGCCCCGCGGTTCAATCCTCGCGCACCCAGAACGACAAGCTCCGCTACCACATGGCCATGAAGGCGGCCCTGGAGCAAACCCGGGGCCTGGATGTCAAGCAGGCGCTCGTGGAGCGGCTCGTCGTGGAGGACGGCCGGGTGGCGGGCGTTGTGGACAACACCGGCTACGGCTTTACCGGCAAGACAGTGGTGCTGGCAACCGGGACCTTTCTGGGCGGGCTGGTCCATATCGGGGCCAATGCCTTCTCCGCGGGGCGTGCCGGCGAGTTTGCCGCCTGCGGGCTGGCCGAGGACTTAAAGCGCTGCGGCTTCAGCCTGGGCCGCATGAAGACCGGCACACCGCCGCGGCTGCATCGGCAGAGCATTGATTTCAGCCGGATGACGCGCCAGGACGGCGACCCCCATCCGGAGCCCTTCTCCTGTTTTTCCGGGGGCTTTGTCCTGCCCCAGCAGCCCAGCTATATCGGGCATGCGGACCGGCGCACCATCGCCATCGTGGCCGACAACATCACGGCCTCCTCGCTTTACGGGGGCCGGATTTCGGGGATTTCCGCCCGTTACTGCCCCTCTTTCGAGGACAAGGTGGTCAAGTTCCCGGAGCGCACGAGCCACCAGCTCATCTTCGAGCCCGAGGGTCTCGACACGGAGGAGATCTATGTGAGCGGCCTGGGCAACAGCCTGCCCATGGAGGTCCAGCTGGAAATGGTGCACTCCGTGGACGGGCTGGAAGAGGCCGAGATCATGCGCCCGGCCTACGCCATTGAATACGACTATATTAATCCCGAACAGCTTTTGCCCACCCTGGAGACAAAGCAGGTGGGACGGCTCTATCTGGCCGGCCAGATCAACGGGACCTCGGGCTATGAAGAAGCCGCGGCCCAGGGGCTGTGGGCCGGCATCAACGCGGCCTGCCGCGTCCAGGGACGTCCCCCCTTCCTTCTGGATCGCTCGCAGGCCTATATGGCCGTCATGGTCGATGACCTGGTAACCCGGGGCACCTCCGAGCCCTACCGGATGTTTACCTCCCGGGCCGAATACCGGCTCATGCTTCGCGAGGACAATGCGGACCTGCGTTTAATGGAGATCGGTCACGAGCTGGGGCTGATCGGCAAAGATGCCGTGGCGGATGCCGCAGGCCGCAGGCGCCGGATCCGGGAGGAAATCCGCCGCATCAAAAAGACCGTGGTAAAGCCCGCGCCGGCTGTAAACGAATATCTTGAGGGCCGCGGATCCGCAAGGATAGATAATGGCGTGCCGCTGGATCAGCTTTTGAAAAGAAGCGAGCTCGACTATGACGTGGTGCGCCGATTCGGCGGGCAAAAGCCGCCCGGGGACAGCCGGGTCACACGGCAGGCGGAGATCGAGATCAAGTATGAAGGCTATATCAACAAGCAGCTCCGCTCCATCGAGGAATTCCGTTCCCTCGAGGACCGCAGGATCCCGGAGGATTTCGATTACCAGGGGCTGCAGGGCCTGTCCAACGAACTGCGCGAGAAGCTCACCCGGATCAGGCCGCTTTCCCTGGGCCAGGCCTCGCGCATAGACGGCATGACGCCGGCTGCGATTTCCATTCTCATGGTGGCCTTAAAATCCCGCGCCGGCACCGGGGCGCGGTCTTGACAAAACCCAAATGGGCATTACATTAGAAAGTAACTGAATTATTTGATTTTTTACAAAAATTTCGCGCAGAAGGGGTAAATATATATGGCCCAGAAGGACTATTACGACATATTGGGGGTAAGCAAGGACGCCAGCCAGGACGAGATCAAAAAGGCGTACCGCAAGCTCGCCCGCAAGTATCACCCGGACCACTCCGACGGCAGCAAGGAGAGCGAGGAGCGCTTCAAGGAGATCAGCGAAGCCTATGCCGTATTAAGCGATGAGGAAAAGCGCAAGCAGTACGACACCTACGGCTCCGAGGACTTCCAGCAGCGCTATTCCCAGGAGGATATTTTCCGGGGCTCCAACGTGGAGGATATTCTGCGGGAGTTCGGGTTTGGCGGCGGCTCCTTTTTTACCGGTTTCGGCGGCCGGGGCCGCAAGTCCGCCGGTATGCGGGGCTCGGCGTTTTCCTTTGATCCCGAGTCGATTTTCGGCTTCGGCGGCGGCGGTGGCGGCCGTCAGCAGGCTGCGCAGATGAAGGGCCAGGACGTGGAAAGTGAGCTGCCGGTGACCCTGCAGGATATTGTCTCCGGCACCTCGAAAACGGTTTCCCTGAAAAACGCTGCCGGCGGAACCGAGCAGCTTACGGTCAAAATTCCCAAGGGCATGATCACCGGAAAAAAACTGCGGCTCTCCGGGCGCGGCGAGCCCGGCCCGTATGGCGGGCCGGCGGGCGACCTCTATATCCGCAGCCGGCTTGTCGAAGACCCGGTGTACAGGGTGGACGGATACGATCTCTATATTGACCGGGAGATCAAGCTCACCGAGGCGCTTCTTGGGACGAAAATATCGGTTCCCACGGTGGATGGCAAGCAGCTTTCCCTGAATATTCCTCAGGGAACGCAGCACAAGAAGAAAATGCGGCTCTCCGGGCGCGGCATTCCCCATATGAAGGGAAACGGGAGAGGAAACCTCTATGTGGTGATCAATGTGAAGATGCCCGCCAAGCTGAACAAGAAACAGAAGGAGCTGGTGGAGCAGCTGGCGGAGACCGGGCTGTAAAGCGTGCGGCGCAAAAGCGGGGAAATGCGGCGCAGGTGGCGGGCTGTTGCGGAAGCCATCAATAGTGTAAATTTATTGACAAAAAAAGGGGAGAAGCGTATGCTGAACAAGAATATGTGCAGTCAAACAAAATACTGAGTAATATTCGGTGGTTGCCTGCTCCTCCGATGTCCCCCCCGCGGAACGTGCGAGGATGCACGCGCCGGTGAAAGCCAGGTGAGATACTGCGGAATATTTAATGAATGACAACCTGCAACAGCCCACAACTGCAAAAGCGCCGGAACTGCTCCCGGTCTTGAGCGCGGAAGAGATCCAACGGAAAGTCGCCCGCCTGGCCCGCCGGATTTCAGCGGATTATCCAAGGGATAACCTCCTTTTACTCGGGGTGTTAAAAGGGGCCTTTGTTTTTTTGAGCGATTTGATCCGCCAGTTGACCATTCCTGTTGAGATCGATTTCATCCAGCTTTCCAGTTACGGCGACAGCCACGCCTCCTGCGGCGAAGTCTCCTTTCAGAGCAGCATTTCCACGGATCTGCAGGGCAGATCCCTGTTGATCGTCGAGGATATCATAGATACCGGACTTACCATGACGCAGCTGGTCAAGCACCTGCAGGGTTGCAATCCCGAAAACATTCGGGTATGCACGTTGATTGATAAATTTGAGCGCCGGGAAATCGCTTTTGAGGCCGATTATGTCTGCCATGCCGTAAAAAGCGGGTTCCTGGTGGGCTACGGGCTGGACTATGCCGAACAATACCGGTACCTGCCTGCCATTTATGAATTAAAATTTGGTGGCACCGGAAAAGGTCCTTACTAGGGGAACTGGAAAAAGCCCTTGTGTCGGGGTTTTTGCGAGGCCGTCAAAGGAGATTGATTTCGCAATGATTATTACCTGCGAGGCGTGTGGCACAAGCTTTCGGTTGCGGACCAGCAGGGTGAAAGAATCCGGGTCCAAGGTCCGCTGTTCCAAGTGCAAGCATGTATTTGTCGTCTATCCGCCGCGGCGGGTTGCAGAGCCCGAGCCCGTGGAGGCGGAGGGCGGATCGGTGGAAGGCACTGCCACCATGGAGTTCTTCGGCGCCATCGAGGAGGAGGCCAGGAGGTCGGAAGAATCGGCCCGGGCCCCGCAGGAGAGCCCGGGGGAGATGAGGGGTGCGCAGACAACGCAAGCCCGCTTAAAGGAGGAGGGCGATACCCTTTCCGATCTGCGGGCCATGATAGAGAGCGAGGAAGGCCGGAGCGAGGAGCCGGAGGAAGACCTCGATTCCCTTTTCGGTGATTCCTTCTCCGGGTTTTCCGATGCCGGGGCCCAACAAGAGGAAGCCGGGGTGCCGCTCTCCGAGCTTGAATCCGGGGATTCCCCGGAAACGGAAATTGTTCCTTTAGAGGCGCTGCAAGCTTCGGCGCCTGCGGCCGAAGAGCCGGAATGGGACCTGGATGCTCTGGCAGCAGCCGCTCCGGCTGATCGGGAAACCGGGGGGCAGGAGACAAAAGAGGAATCTGCTGCATTCGACGAACTGGATTTTGATGACCTGGACTTCGGCGGACAGGCGGAGCCCGGGGAGGAACCGGTGGACCTGGGGGATCTGACCGTCGATACACCGGCCTCCCCCTTGGGAGCCGCGGAAAATCCCACGGTGGATTTCGGGGAACTGGATGCGGAGACCGCTGACTTCGGAGAAACGGCAGCCGAAGAAAGCGGGGCGGGGGAGGATCTGCTGGATTTGTCCGTGTTCGAGCATCAGGCTTCGGCTGTGTCGCGGGAGGCGGAAGCGGAGATTGAGACAGAGGCCGCGTTCGGGGCGGAGACGGATTTCGATGCAGAAAAAGACCGGGATGCGCAGATCGCCTTTGAGGCGGATGCCCGGGAAACGGTGGATCTCTCCGAGCTGGAAATGACAACGGGCGAGACCGTGGATCTTGATAAGATGGAGGCTGCGCCGTCTGCCGCGGAGGATACATTCGCGGATCAGTCTGGCGGTGATGACGGGGCTTTGGTAGAAGAGGATCTGGATTTCGGGGATCTGGAGATTACTACCGAAGAGGAGGAGCCGGAAGAAGCGAGCCCAGCCAAGGGAGGCGAGGATACAATTTTGGAGAATTTTGAGACAGGCAGGCCCGGGCAGGAAAAGGAACCCGCGGATGCTGCCGGTGATACGGAATTCAGCGAAGAATTCGGCCGGGATGATGCAGAAAGCTCCCCGGAAGGGGATTTTGAGCAAAAGCCGGAGGAAGATGCGCTGGATCTCGATCTGGATTCGGCCTTTGGAGAATCAGGCGATGACGGGGAGGCTGACGAACCGGGCGAGGAGGAGTTCGACCTGGATCTGGATCTGGGGATGGAGCCGGAGAGCCCCGGGGACACAGAAGGAGCAGCCTCTGCCGGAGAAGCCGGAGAGGATCTGGACCTGGACCTGGACCTGGATTTTGGCTCGGAAGGTGAGGATGCCGGAGAATCCGATACCGGGGACGCCGGCGAGGAGTTCGAGCTCGACCTGGAGAAGGATCTGGACCGGG
>CAZWNV010000136.1:0-7803 GCA_964635265.1 uncultured Desulfobacteraceae bacterium | reverse complement strand
GCTAAGGCGTAAAAATTTTGGCCGTAAACGGCTTTTGGGCCTGAATGATCCGGGCTAAAATTGAACTTTTTAACACCCTTTATGAGGGAGATGCAGCCGCCGGTGTAATCGCTGATTTCAACGAGCTCTTTCTCGGAAAGATGAAAACCCGCAAGCCAACAATAGCGCTTGACCTCCTCATAGCTAAATTTCAACTCCTGCTGCGACAATATGTAACAAAGTCTTTTGGCGGCGAATTCAGCGAAATCAATGTTTGTAGTATCCCTGGTGATAAGGACGATATGGAAATGCTTAAGCTCTTCTTTCACGACCGATTCAAGAAACTTTCCGATCTGACGGTCGCCTGCGAGATGGTAGTCGTCTATCACCAGGACAGTGCGCCTTTCAAACAGCAATTGAGTTAGAACAGACAGAACGTTCGCCATTTGGGGGGCATTTGAAGGAAAGCCGAGATTCTCCAATTTTGTGCCAATGGCTTCGTCCATTCTGCCTATCTGCTCTGCCAGTCTATTCCAGAAAAAGGAGGCCGTGTCTTCTGAAGACATAAAAGAAATCCACATTACGGGATTGTCCCTTGCTGAAAGAAAGGAGCTCACCGCTGTGGTCTTTCCATACCCCATGGGGGCTTCCAGGAGTGTAAGAGGGTAGTTGAAAATTTCTTTCAACGCTGCATTGACACGTCTTCTTTTCAGTATTTTTGGTTTCTTAATAGGATCACCGCCTTTCCCTCATGCAGACATGCCGCAAAAAACTGCTCGCAGATCAATACTACAACCTAAACCGAGGGCTTCAACCCATCAATTCCATACTGTATATTACCTTATCAAAAACCTTTTGTGAAAGAGATAAACAAAGCTAAAAAGGTAGTGACAGGACCCTAGGGACGCCCATTAAATTATAACTTTCTCGTGGGATAGCTGCTCTCGGGGCCAGGGGAAACAGGAAAAATAAGGAGAAAGTTATAATTTAATGGGCGTCCCTAGGAGGGAGGGGGAAGGGGTGGTGCCGGAGGCGAGACTCGAACTCGCACAGGCGTAAAGCCCGGAGGATTTTGAGTCCTCTGCGTCTACCATTTCCACCACTCCGGCACGAAACCTATCTATATGAGAATTCCCCCGGCTTGTCAATAGGCAGCAGAAGGGCGCCCCGGATCAGGCCAGGCAATCACGGATGCGGGCCACGGATACGGTGCCCTCCCGCAGGATGGTGGCCGGATCCGTGGTCACATCCACCACCGTTGAGCCGTTTCCGCCCGCAAGCGGACCCGCATCGAGGATGACCGCCGTGTGGCGGCAAAGCTCCGCCGAGAGTTCGGATACGCTGGCACAGGCCGGCTGGCCGGCCAGGTTGGCGCTGGTGCCTGTTATGGGGTGCTCCAGGCAGTTCAAAAGCGCGGAAGCAACCGGATGGGCGGGCACACGGATGCCGATCCTGCCGGTATCGGCGGTAAGGATCGGCGGCACCGTATCGGCCGCGGCAAGCACCAGCGTGACATTGCCCGGCCAGAAGGCCTCGATCAGGCGGCGTGCGGATTCCGGGATCCCGGCGGCGTAGCCCTCTACCTCTCCGGCCGAGCGGATCAGCATGGAAACCGGCTGGCTCCGCGGCCGGTTTTTGGCCGCAAAGACCCGCTCCAGCGCCTCCGGCAGGTGGATGGCCGCCCCGAGGCCGTAGAGGCAGGTGGTGGGAAACACGGCCAGGCCGCCCTCAGCGATCCGCCCGGCGGCTTCCCGGATGCAAGAGATATCGGGTTGTTTGGGATCCACCGCCACCACGGCAGGCTCAGTTTTCAATGGCCGCGGCCTTTTGCACCACCTTATCCGCCATCTCGGTTTTGTAATCGGCAAGCTCCTGCTGCAGGTCCGCATCGGCCACGGAAAGGATCTGGGCTGCCAGGATCCCGGCATTTGCGGCCCCCGGCTTGCCGATGGCCATGGTGGCCACCGGAACGCCCGGAGGCATCTGGGCTGTCGAGAGAAGCGAATCCATGCCCGAGAGCGCGGAGGAATCAATAGGCACCCCGATCACCGGCAGGGTGGTATGGGCCGCCAGCACCCCTGCCAGATGCGCGGCATGCCCGGCACCGGCTATAATAACGCCCATCCCCCGGTCCCGGGCGCGGAAGGCATAATCCGCAGCCCGCGCGGGCGTGCGGTGGGCGGAGGCCACCGTCATTTCGCAGGCAATGCCGAAGCGCCGGCACATGTCGGCTGCCGCCTGCATCACCGGAACATCGGAGTCCGATCCCATCACAATGCCAACGCGCGGCGGGGTCTGCAGGCGGCGCAGCGCCTTCTGCCCGATGTCTTTGCGGTAGTGCAGCCCCTTCCAGGAAATCTTTGCCGCCGCCTTGTAAGCCTTCTCGATGGCTTTGGGAATGGAGCCGCCCAGGGCGGTAACACCCAGCACGCGCCCGCCGCTGGCAACGACCTGCTGCTGCTTGAGGGCTGTGCCGGAATGAAAGACCTCCACGTTCTTCATCCGGCCGGCCGCATCCAACCCGGAAATGGGCATCCCCTTTTCATAGGAGCCGGGATAGCCTTCGGCCGCCATGATGACGCAGACCGAACTGCGCTCATCCACATCCAGCCGGCACTTGTCCAGCCCGCCGTCCACGGATGCTTCAAGGGCCGGCACGATATCGGAGGTGATGCGCATCAACAGGGGCTGGGCCTCGGGGTCGCCGAAGCGGGCGTTGAACTCCACCACATATACGCGGTCGCGCTCGATCATGAGGCCGGCGTAGAGCACCCCCTTATAGGGACGCCCCTCTGCCGCCATGGCCCGCACCGCCGGAACCATGACCTCTTTCATGATCTTGTCCTGCATGGCTGCGTCCACCAGCGGGGCCGGCGAATAAGCCCCCATGCCGCCGGTATTCGGCCCCTGATCGCCGTCGTAGATCGCCTTGTGATCCTGGGAGGACGGCAGGGGCAGCACGTTTTCCCCGTCTGTGAGCGCAAGAAAGGAGGCTTCCTCGCCGAAGAGGCACTGCTCGATCAGCACCTTCCGGCCCGCTTCGCCGAAGCTTCTGCGGTTCATCATGGAGTCCAGGGCTTCAAGCGCCGCCTCGCGGTCTCTGCAGACCACAACCCCCTTGCCGGCCGCCAGGCCGTCGGCCTTTACCACCAGGGGCGGATCGGTCTTGTGCACGTAATCACGGGCCGCGCTGTAGCGGCTAAAGGCCCTTCCCCGGGCCGTGGGGATCTTGTAGCGCTGCATCAGGCGCTTGGCAAAGGACTTGCTTGCCTCCAGCTCCGCCGCCTTCTTGTTCGGACCGAAGATTTTCAAACCCTTTTTCTCAAACCGGTCCACGATGCCCGCGGAAAGGGGCCCCTCGGGACCCACCACGGTTAAATCCACGCTGTTGCGCGCGGCAAAGGCGGCCAGGGATTCGACATCCTCGGCGCCGATGTCCACGCACTCGGCCACCCCAGCAATTCCCGCATTGCCCGGGGCACAATAGATTTTGCGCACTTTCGGGCTCCTGGCGATTTTCCAGGCCAGGGCATGCTCTCTGCCGCCGCCGCCAACGATCAGTATCTTCATTGGTTCCCTCCTTTGCTTTCGCCTCCCTTGTTGCGCGCAAGCCCGAGTTCGATCAGGCGGTCCAGAAGCCGGGGAAACGGCATTCCCGCGCCTTTCGCCGCCAGGGGCAGCAGGCTCGCGGGGGTCATACCGGGAATCGTGTTGGTCTCGAGCACGTAGATCGTGTTGTCGCCGCTCAAGATCATGTCCGTGCGGCTGTAGCCCTGGCAGAAAAGGGCTTCGTGGGCCCGGCAGGCAAGATCCCGCGCCTGACGGGCCAGGGGCTCGCCGATGCGGGCCGGGCAGATCTCGTTGGTTTCGCCGGCCGTATACTTGGCTGTAAAGTCAAAATACTCGTGGTGCCCCGCCGGTATGATTTCCACAATAGGCAACGCCTCGAGCACCTTGTTGCCGATCACCGCCCCGGTAATCTCGGTGCCGGCGATATATTCCTCCAAAAGCACGGTGTCATCGTAGGAAAATGCGGTCTTCAGGGCCTGCTCCACGGTTTTTTCCTCCCGGGCGATGCTGATGCCGATGCTGGAGCCGCTGCCCGCGGGCTTTACCACCAGGGGGAGCCCGAGCCGGGCCACCCAGTCCGCCACATTCACCGGCTCGCCTTTTTTCACGCCCAGATAGGCCGGAACGGCGATGCCCGCCGCCTCGTAGAGCTTTTTGGAGGCCAGCTTGTTCATGGCCACTGCGCTACCCAGGGGGCCCGAGCACTGGTAGGGAATGCGGAGAAGCTCCAAAAGGCCCTGCACCGTGCCGTCCTCACCCTTTTCCCCGTGCAGCACCACCAGGGCCACGTCAATGTCCCGGGCATCCGCGCACAGCCGGGCCAGATCGCAGGCGGGATCGTAGCGGATGACATGGTAGAGATTCTTGTTCAGGGCTTCATAGACCTGGTCACCGCCCTTGATGGAAATCTCGCGCTCCGAGGAACTGCCGCCGGAGAGCAGGGCCACCGTGATTTTTGTCCACGTATCATTCATTTTCCCGCCTTTGACCGGTTTATGAGGGAGTTCGCACCAGACCGCCAACCGGGACATCAACCGGTTTCGGAGTCCAGCAGTTTTTTCTTTGCCTTCTCGTATTCTTCAAAGGTGATGAGCTCTTTCTCCAGCAGCCGTGCAAGCTCGGAGAGCTCCCGCACCTGCATTTTCTCCGGATCTTCCAGCAGGTGCGCCCCGTCGACGGATTGGTCCTCAACAGCCGGCCGGGAGTTCTCCTCCCCGCCGATTTTAAAGGACGCCAGCCCCCCCAGAAAATTGATCTCCACCCGCCTGTCCTTATATTCGGGAGACTGCAGGATACTGGCAAGCACGCTTTTTTCCTTTTTCATGTAACGGTAGAGCACATACAGGCCTCCCCCGGCAAGCAGGCCGCCGCCCAGCAGTATCCAGAGAAAATAATTGACAATGCCCCTAAACACCAGGACCAGCAGTCCGACAGCAGCCAGCAGGGCCACGTGAAACAGCAGCACGAGGCCGGCAAAAAACAGGCTGCTTACCAAAGGGTTGTCACTGCTTTTTCGTTTGAACATGGTTTCGGGTCCCTTTGTTTGACTCCAATATATATGGGCGGGAGGAAACTGGAGAGGCAGACGCTCAGGAAGGGTCATCCGGTTTTTTCTTGGAGGCAAGCCGGTCCAGCAGTGCGCTTTCATAATGCTGGGGGATTTCGAACTGGGTGGAGCCCTTGCGCAGCATGTTGTATTTCATGATAAGGTAATTGAGTTTCTTCATCGTGCTGTAGCGCTCCTGCACGTCCGTAATTCCCGCCAGCAGGGACTCGGTCTGCCGGATCTCCTTTTTCAGCTCCAGCTCCGGGGGCAGGCAGTCCGCGTTTTTCAAGATTCTGTAGGCCAGGCGCAGTTCCTCGGGAACATGGCTGAGGTCTTCTTCGGGAAGGGGTTTACCGGCTCCTTCGAGGTTGTCAAACTCCCCGTTCTTCTGGGCCTGTTTGATCCGCTCCTCAACGATGCGTTCAAAGCCGGTGTTGATCAGAGCCATAACTTGCTCGCCTGTTGGAAAAATAAGCCCCTCTGGGGACCGGCAGAGAGGCTTGCACGCTTAATTGGTGGCGATGCAGGGATTTGAACCCCGGACGCTGCGGATATGAGCCGCATGCTCTGACCATCTGAGCTACATCGCCAGTTTCGCAGAAACAGCCGTCAACCTGCTAACGGCCGCGCCTCCGTATTTCCGCATGCAGCCGTTTGCTGCGGTAATGAATCATTTTCTTTAACGATTAGCAAAATCTTTGTCAAGCAAAATCGTCAGGTCACGCCTTGCGCGAGGAAACCACCTCTACAACGAATTCTTCCATATTCTCCGGCATGTTGCCAAAAAGCACCATGAACGGTGTACTCTTGCCGGGCGCAACCACGTTGCCGGCGCCTCCCTGCCGGCTTGCCAGCTGCGTCTGCAGGGGGCCGAGTCCTTCCTTTTTGAGCCGATCCTCCGGGATCACGGTGCCGGCAAAACTCGAGCGGGTCCGGATCACCTCTCCCTGGCCGTCATAGAGACTGGCCTCCAACTTGATCAGGTTGCGGGGATGCTCGTAGCGGTTGACCACGCTGCCGGTGATCACCAAAAGCTCGCCCCCGCTCTGATTGGTAATAAAGCGGTAATCGGGGCTCGAGGTGATCGCCACCTCCCCGCTCACGGCTTCGGCAGCACCGGCTCCTGCGCCCTGGCCACTTTTCTGACTGCCGCCAAGAAAAGGAATCTGATCCTGCAGACCGAAATAGTATATCCCCCCGGCCGCCGCAGCCGCCAGCAGAACAAGGACGAGCAGAACAACCAAGAAGGGCCGGGCCCGGCTTTTGCGCGGCCGCGAAAACGCCGGCTGGTATCCGGAAGACCGCGTATCCGTATCCGAGGGTTTTGCAAACACGCGGTCATCATCGTCTTCTTCCGCCGGAGCCCCGGCAGCCGCAGCCTGGCCCGCCTGCTCAAAGTCTTCCTGCCGCGCCGCCGCCTGCCGGTCTTCCTCAACGGTTTCCATGGCAAGCTCTTCTTCACCGGAGTCCCACTGCTCTTTTTCATTGTCCAGCATGGTCTCCAGGTCCAGCTCCTGCTCCTCGGTCTGCGGGGCTGTCTCCGGCTCCGTATCCGGATCCATGGTTCGCGCGGCTTCGTCGGTCTCCAGGTCCAGTTCCAGTTCGGTGCTCTCCCGCGGGCTCTGGGTGGAACCCGATGCGGTCTCTTCTTCGTCGAGGATGTCCTCAATCTCGGAGAGATCAAATTCTTCGGTTTTCTCGGATCCCCCGCTTACGGCATCGGTGGTCTCGGTTGCCGCGACAGTGCCTTCGTCCGGCTCCAGGTCCAGCTCGAAATCGAATTCTTCCTCCTCATCCGCAGAAGGGCTTTCCCCGGCTCCAGCCGGGCCCTCGCCGGATCCGTCCAGGTCCAGGTCGAGCTCGAACTCGTCCTCTTCGGCTTCCTCAGCACCTGCCCCGGAGTCTTCTTCGGCATCATCGAAATCCAGGTCCAGCTCGAACTCGTCCAGCCTGGCCTGGTCCGCCAAATCCAGGCTTTTGCTGGCCGCCTCGTCGGTCTCCAGGTCCAGATCAAATTCGTCTACATCGAGCTCCCAGTCCTCGCTGCCCAGGGTTTCCGAGCCGGCGTCCGCAGTTGTGGCGGCCGCATCCCCGACTTCGGCTCCGGCTTCAGACCCGATCTCAGACCCGGCTTCAGACCCGATTTCAGGACGGGCGGGCTCCTCTCCCCCGCCAGCTTCGCCGCCGGAGTCAAGATCCAGGTCCAGCTCGAACTCCTCTTTCGAATCGGCAGCCTTTGCACCGGCGGCCTGCTCCTCTTCATCAAAATCGAGATCCAGGGAGAACTCCTCACCACTCTTGCCGGCCTCTTCAGCCGGAGCCTGCGGGCCCTGCCCGCCGGCCGGGCTCTCCGGTTCCGCATCGAGATCCAGATCAAGCTCGAACTCGTCTTCCCCCGCCTCATCAGCGCCTGCCCCGGGGGCTTCTTCCGCGTCATCGAGATCCAGGTCCAGCTCGAACTCCTCGCCGGCCTCGTCCTCCTCCAGGTCGAAGGTATCGCCGCTTACCTCCTCGGTATCCAGGTCCAGATCCAGATCGTCCAGATTCAGGGCCCAGTCCTCTCCGTCCGTGTCGGCAGCATCGGAATCCTCCGTGGATTCTTCCCTGCCGGAATCCAGCCCCAGCTCCCGGTCCAGATCCTTCTCCAGGTCGAGCTCGAACTCCTCTCCGGCGTCCCCGGTATCGGATTCTCCGGCATCCTCACCTTC
>CAZWNV010000135.1:0-7818 GCA_964635265.1 uncultured Desulfobacteraceae bacterium | reverse complement strand
GGGAATCGTTTTATCAGAGTGTTGCCGATATCCCGGAAGAATTTGACCTGGCGGTCATCTCCGTAGCGGCAGGAGCCGTGCCTGCCGCCCTGGACGCCTGCCGAAGGAAAGGGGCGGCCGCCGCGGAGATTTTGTCTTCGGGCTTTAAGGAACTCGGAACAGCCGAAGGTATTGCCCTGGAAAAGGAACTGGTGCAGATCGCGAAAAAGGGCATCCGCGTTATCGGTCCCAACTGTTTTGGCATCTATTGCCCGCAGAGCGGCCTGACGGTGATGCCCGGCCCGGACCTTTCGCGTGAGCCCGGGCCCGTGGCGTTTTCTTCCCAAAGCGGCGGCATGGCCGTGGATTTCGCCAACCTCGGCAAATCCATCGGTCTGGGCTTCAGCAAAATGGTGAGCTTCGGAAACGGTGCGGATTTAAGGGAGACCGAGCTGCTGCGCTATTTCGGCCGGGATCCCCGGACCCGGGTTGTTGCCCTCTACATTGAGGGGGTGGCGGACGGGGATGTGTTTTTTGAAACTCTCCGGTGGGTGGCCCGCAGAAAGCCGGTGATCGTCATGAAAGGGGGGCTTTCGGATGCCGGCAGCCGCGCAGTGGCAAGCCATACCGCCTCCATGGGCGGCAGCGGCAAGCTATGGCCGGCCATCCTCAGGCAGGCGAATGCCGTTCAGGTCCGGGACATGCCGGAAATGGCCAGGGCCTGCCTGGCTTTTTCCTATCTGCCGGCCGGATCGGTTCGCAATATTTCCGTTTTGGGCGGCGGGGGCGCCATGGGGGTGGCCGCGGCGGATGCCGCCGAGGCCGTCGGGCTCCATATTCCCCGCTTTGATGCAGAACTGGCCGGGCGAATTGACGCCCTTTTGCCCAAGCCCGGCTCCAGTCCGAACAACCCCATAGATTTGGCCAATCCGTATGTGCTTCCCGCTATGATCAAGGAAGTGCTGCGCCTGGCAGCCGCGGACACGCGTATTGATCTGCAGATCCTGATGACCCTGTTCTATCATTACAAGACAGTTGCCACTCGGGCGGGCAGGCCGATGCAGAAGGTCCTGCCTTTCCGGGAACTGGCCGACGGCGTGCGTGAGGTGATGGATCAGACCGGCAAACCGGTGGTGCTCGTTTTGAGCAACCCGAAGAGGGGACTGGAGGACCTTGACGTGGTGGAGACGATCGAGAGGGCCCGGCGCGTCTTTCTGGAACGCGCCGTTCCGGTGTTTGATGATCTGCACGAAGCCCTCCAGGCGCTCGGTCATCTCAATGCCTATTACGGAGAAAAAGGTGATGAATAAACAAGCGGCGTGGGAGTTGGTTGACAGCGCCCTGCAGCAGGGCAGAAGGGCGCTGTCTGAATATGAGGCCAAGCAGGTGCTGGCGCTCTATGATATCCCCGTTGTCCGGGAAACATTGGTGCATGAGCGGCAGGAGCTTGCGGCCGCGCTGGAGCAGATCGGATATCCCCTGGTAATGAAAGGGTGCGGGCACAGCATCGCCCATAAAACAGAAAGCAGCCTGGTGTGCCTGGATCTGCGCACAAGGGCCGAGGCGGAGCAGGCTTTTGCCGAAATCCGCGAGGCGGTGAAAGATGCCGGCGGGGGCGTGCTGCTTCAGAAAATGGTCTCCGGCCGCCGGGAACTGGTGCTCGGGATGACCCGGGATCCGCAGTTCGGCCCCTGCGTTATGTTCGGCCTGGGCGGGATTTTTACCGAGATTCTGGAGGACATTGCCTTCCGCAAGGCGCCCCTGGACCGATCGCAGGCCCTGGAGATGATGCACGAGATCAGGGGGAGAAAGATCCTTGAAGGGGTGCGGGGGATGAGCCCCGCCGATACGGAGCTGCTGGCGGATATGCTTGTCGGGGTCGGCCGGATTGGTCTTGACATGGAAGCGGTGGCTGAGATTGATATCAATCCGGTGCTTCTCTCCGGGGGCCGTCCGATTGCGGTGGACGCCTTGTTCGTGCTGGGCAGCCGGGATTGAAACCGGTCTGGCGGCTTTTTTTATTGCCAGGGTATTGGCGGAGAAGAAAAAGGAAGGAGCCATGGCGGGCGAAGAAAGAGACGAAAGCGTTGCGAGGCTGGGGAAGTTTCTCGAGCAGAGCCGGAGGATGGTAATCTTTACCGGTGCGGGCATCAGCACCGAGTCGGGAATCTCCGATTTTCGGAGCCCCGGCGGAATCTGGAGCAAATACCAGCCCATTGATTTCCAGGATTTTGTCTCATCCGAGGAGATGCGGATCGAGGCGTGGCGGCGCAAGTTTGCCATTGACGCCCAGATGCGGGAGGCCCGGCCGAACGCGGGGCATAACGCTGTGGCCCGGCTGGTGGAGGTCGGCAAGGCCAGTTGTGTGATCACCCAGAACGTGGACGGCCTGCATCAGGCCTCCGGCGTCCCGGATGAGAAGGTGATTGAGCTGCACGGCAACACGACCTATGCCACCTGTTTAAGCTGCGGCAGGCGCTATGAACTCGAAGAGATCCGGGCATCACTGGAGGAAACCGGGAGGGCACCCGTCTGCGGCGACTGCGGCGGAATGGTGAAGACGGCGACCATCTCCTTCGGCCAGCCCATGCCCCAGGCGCAAATGCAGGCCGCGCGCCAGGAGACCCTGGAATCCGACCTGTTTGTATCTGCAGGCTCTTCGCTGGTTGTCTATCCTGCCGCAGGGTTTCCGGAAATCGCCAAAAGAAACGGCGCCCGGCTTGTGATCATCAACCGGGATCCGACAGGGCTGGACAGGCTGGCGGACCTGGTGATCCACGACGAGATCGGCCCGACCCTGTCGGCGGCAGTGGATCTGCTGCATATCCTGTAGAGAGGTTCTTCATCCATGGGTGTCAGCCTGCCTGGAAACCCGCTTTTTCAGCGATCAGGGATTTTAGTTCCTCGGATTCGGCGCCGGTGTTGTATAAACTCATGGCATCCCGCAAGTAGCGCTGGGCGGCAAATTCCATGGTATAGCCGTATCCCCCCAGTATCTGCAGTCCGTCCAGGGCGGTTTTCCGGGCTGTCCGGCAGGCCGCATAATATGCGCGGGCAGCATAGCCCATCCATGGTTTTTTGCTGTCCGCAGCAGAAGCTGCGCGATAGAGCAGCATTGCTGCAGCCTGGATGTCGCATTCATTTTGGATGATCATGTCCCGGATGGCGGGAAAACGGACAATGGGGCGGTTGAACTCCATGAGGCCTTTGCCGCACAGTATCTTGCCTGCGAGGATGCGCTGAGCCTGGAGGGAAGGCGGGATTCCGTCAATGTCAACGGCGGCGGCATTTCCCTGGGGCATCCGGTTGGCGCTACCGGTGTCAGGCTGGTAGTGACCCTGTTGCACGAGATGCGCAGAAGGAATGTGCAGTACGGTCTGGCCACGCTCTGCGGCGGAGGGGGTTCGGAATGGCGATGGCACTCGAATTGGCATGAAATCCGGCGGATAAGGGGTGCCTCAGTCGTTAAAGGCAGCAGAATCCATTTCCACTGTCACACGGTCATCAGCGGTGAGGCGTTTGGCCAGGCCTTCGGTTTTGGGGAGCTCGTAGCCGAAGAAGTAGCGCAGGGCGAAGATTTTTCCCCGGTAGAAATCCGCGTCCTTTTTCTTTGCCCCCCGATTCAGGGCTTTTTGCGCGGCAATGCCCTGTAGCAGCCATTGCCAGGCGATGGTGGTAATGCCGAAAAATTCCAGGTAAAGTGTTGCATCCGCCAGCATGGCCTCCGGCCCCTGTTTTTCCGCTATTCCCACCAGATGCCCGGTCACCTCCTGCAGCTTCTGCAGGGCCTTCTCCAGCTGACCGGCGAATTTTTCCAGCTCCGCATCCTCGCCTGCCGCGGCGATCGTCTGGCGGACCTCATTGGTGTAATGGGTAAAGGCCTGCCCGTTTTTCATGATGACTTTCCGGCCCAGCAGATCCATGCCCTGGATCCCGGTTGTACCTTCGTGGATGGGGTGGATCCGGCAATCCCGGTAATACTGCTCCAGGGGATAATCCTCGCAGTAGCCGGAGCCGCCCAGGCACTGGAGGCCCTGGCTTATGGCAAGATTCCCGGTCTCGGAGGGATAGCTCTTGGCCACAGGAGTGAGGATTTCCAACAGAAGATGGTATTTCTCCTTCTCCCCGCCCTCGAGCAGGTATTGAAAATCCATGTATTTGCTGCATTGCGTCAGCAGAGAGAGCGAGCCTTCCGCCACCGCTTTCTGCAAAAGCAGCATCCGCTTGACGTCGGCGTGTTCGACGATGGCAACAGGCGGGGCGGCCGGATCCTTTTGCCCCGGCTTGCGTCCCTGGGTGCGGGATCTGCTGTATTCCAGGGAGGCATAGTAGGCGGCCGTGGCCATGGCGGTCGCGCCCATTCCAACACCGATGCGGGCGCCGTTCATCATCTGGAACATGTACTTCAAACCGTTGTGCGCCTCCCCCACCAGCCAGCCGCGGCAGTCGTCCTTGTCCCCGAGGCTGAGCTGGACAATCGGGCATCCCCGGTAGCCCAGCTTGTGGTAAACCCCCGCGGCTGCCACGTCGTTGGGCATGAGGGTGCCGTCGTTTTCGATGCGGTGTTTGGGTACCACAAAAAGGGAGATGCCTTTTACCCCGGCCGGTGCTCCGGGGATTCTGGCGAGCATCAGGTGGACCACGTTTTCCACGCCGTCATGGTCTCCTGCGGAAATAAATATTTTCTGCCCCTTGATACGGTAGTGCCCCTCGCTCGTGGGTACGGCGGTGGTGGTAATATCCGCCAGGGAAGAGCCGGCCTCCGGTTCTGTAAGAGCCATGGTGCCCTGCCATTTTCCGGCCCGCATGTTCGGTACATAGGTGTCGCGAAGGCCAGTGGTGCCGAAGGTTTCAATCAGGTGCGCGGCCCCCGTGGTCAGGCCCGCATAAGCATGGGCCGAGTAGTTGGCAGCAGAGAAAATAAATTCACACAGGTCGGCCAGCATGTGCGGCAGCTGTTCGCCGTCCCGGGCAAACGGCACCGTGCTGGAAAGCCAGCCCCCTTCTCCGAATTCTTGGAGAATCCTTCCGATTTCCGGGTGGACCCGGACCGTGCCGTCTGCCAGTTCCGGCGGCTTTCTGTCCATTTCCGCGAAAAGGGGAAAGAGCAGTTTCTTGCCCAGCTTGACGGCCTCCTTGAGTACCATGTCAAACATTTTCCGGTTGTGGGCCTGGTAGTACGCGTACCGGGTGATGGATTCCACGTCAAAGACCTCATAAAGCAGAAAACTGAGGTTTCGTTCACTTACAAATTTGCCTGCCACGACTGCCTCCATTGGAGCTGAAAAAGAAAATTCCGCTTAATCCAAAAACTATTAGCATATTGCCGCAAAATTCGTCAACGGAGTATAACTCCTCTATATTTTTTTGATTTTACCGTGTTCTAGTGCAGCGGGAGGGGGCTGGAAGCAGGCCGCTGGCAGCAGCTGTCATGCGTATAAAGGGGGTAATGATTTCCAGGGATTAACTTCCGAAGTTTACGGCCGTCGGTGTATCGGTATTTGTTTCCAACAGCGATTCCGTGACAAAGTCGAGGGCAAGTCTGTAATCGCAGCCCGTGATCACTGTATTATTTGTTGTATTGACGATCCGGGCAGAGACAAAAATTGAGGAATCTGCCGCTGCATAGGTGCCCACAAGCACCGCATCGGCATTCTGGTCTGTACTGATATTTTTTAATTGCCGGGACAGCAGGAACTCCCCCTTTTTTTCCTTTATGAATACAGACTCTTGCCGTAGTTTCATTTCCAGTATTTTGTAGCCGTATTGGGCTAACCGGGAGGAAATCTGTTCTGCGACAACTCGCCCCAGGGTGCTGGATTCTTTTAAGTTATCAATGTTGACAAAGCTTGCCGATAATATTTGCGTGTCCCTGGAAATCTTGCGTTGGTGCAGTGCTTCCACCAATGTATCGGCAGCTGAATAGCTGGATTCGAGAAGGTTTGAATAGGGTTTAAAAGAGGCTGGATTCGGCTGCAGGGGTTTTTTGGCAGGAGCCGGGCTTTTTGTGCAGCTGACTATCCCCGCCAATAACAGGCATACCGATAGAAACAAACAAGCGATACGGCGCTGCCGGAAGCAAGGCAGCCGTTTTTTAGTTGACGACGTCATACGTTTTCCCATGTGTCTCCAATTTTCCCGTATCTTGTTTTTCCAGTCTGTTATCATACTGCCATCCATCAGGCTCGTTTATATAATATATATCGGATTGATGCATCAAATATCGGCCGTAATAACACAGTGAAGTGGAAATAATGACTTCTTTATTGGAAAGATCCCCGGTGGAAAAATTCCGGATCCCGTCAGCAGCCAGACCAACTCCAACCCCGAAATCCAGAATATCAATGGAGGAATCCAACACATGGCGGGCAACATTTAAGCCTGCCCCTATGGCCGTATATTTAATTGGTGGATGGTGGACAAAGCGATCACCATGCTCCAGTACGGCAGATTGATACCTCATAACGATCGCATCCTGATCGTGACGGGAAACCGTTAGGCCTTGCTTTACGATATGCGATAGCAACAGATCGTGGAAAATCCGGGCAAAGGCCGTAGAATTGGATTTTTCTACATGAATCGGCTTTTTTTTCAATGGAGCACTGTCCATGGAGAGCTTAACCTGCCTGGCCACATCTTTTGCGAGCATATTCCAGTGCGCTGCGGCCTGCATTTTTTTTTGGGTAGAGAATTGATGAGGGACAGGCTGGGGTATCTGGGATGTGCAGCCAGACAGAAGAAACGCCAGAGAGCCCAGGATTGTGGATAATAGTATGATTTTACGGCAGATAACATTCATTTGAATTGACCCTGAAATAAGATTCATCCGTTGTCAATTACCTGACTGCAATACGTCAAAATGTTGGCCTCTTTGGCCCTGTATTATTGGTATCGGCATAAGCTGATACAACTTTAACCCGGGGGTGATTCCCACCGGTTCCTCAGCGATATCCAGATACCGCTGGGAGGCGGCTGACAATCCGAAAGGGAGGCCAAAAATTTTGTCATCCTGTCAGAGCCCTGGAATCGGCTCCCCTCAGGTTCGCTAATGGCGCTCGGGTTTTTTTACAAGCATTTCAACAAATTTTTCGGCATTTCTTCTCATAAGCGTTTCCGCAGAGGGCGCTGGAGCACCCTTGACGCGCAGTATAATGAGGTCTCTTGAAGGCTCGGGAGCTGCATTCTCCGTTGCCTTTGCCCACCATAGAAGCCTTGTTCCCCTTTCTCTTACCCTGAACACCTGAATTTCCATATTGATTTTTGAGGCCTGATAAAGACTGCCTTCGAGGTAATACAGGACATCCCCGGTGATGATTATGTCATAATTTTTGGCACATGCTATATCACTTAAACTTTTCTGGATGTTGCTGCCAGCGGTCGATTCCAGTTGGGTATGAAAAAAAACCTTATTGTCTACCAATTCCCGGAACAAAACCCTGGCGGCTTTTTTTCCGGCTTCCGGGGCATAGGGCGGTGCTTTGAATGGAAACACCCCGACCTTTGCGGAATAATAGGAATTTAGAGGTGGTGTTGCATAAATCTCTTCAGGGAAGCCTGCCTCCGGGAGGGCTACATTTCTTTGATAGGTGCAGCCGGAAAGCAGAATCGCCGTTAAAACAGTACATAAAGCCATTCCACGCCATAGTCGCATTTATGGATGCCTCCGCTTTGAAACAGGAACGATAAATGCCGGTTGACAAAAAAATCGGTATAAGGCTAGTGCAATTTTATTGCCAAAAAGGCAAATGATTCCAAAATTGAGACGGAAGACATTTCGCAAACTTTGCTTTTTTGGCCTTGCGTTTTTTGGCCAAAAAATTTAGGAAAGATTGTTTTGAG
>CAZWNV010000134.1:0-7911 GCA_964635265.1 uncultured Desulfobacteraceae bacterium | reverse complement strand
AGAGGCAACTGGACGCCCTCGAACGGATCTATCAGCGTTTCGACCAATACAGCCGCACACTCCGTGTGGCCTGCAGAAAATACTGCGCCCATTGCTGCACCTGCAACGTGAGCATGACAAGCCTGGAGGCCCTGTATATATACCGGAGCCTGGAGCCGCACAAACAGACGGATATCCGGGAAACCGCAGCCCGTGCAGCCTCGGGGAAACGCTACATACCGGAACTGACCTGGAACCAAATGGCAAAAATGTGCGCGGAGGGCAGGGAGCCCCCGGAAGAGGCCGCAGACCCCGGCTGGGGGGCCTGCCCGCTTCTCGACAATGCCGCCTGCCCGATCTATGACTGCAGGCCCTTCGGCTGCCGCTGCATGCTTTCCACCTGCGACTGCGGAAATACCGGTTATGCGGAAATCGACGACTATACCATCACCGTAAGCACCGTTTTTTTGCAGTTTATCGAGCATCTGGACCAGGCGGGCGTATTCGGCAACTTCGCCGATGTTCTCGCAGCTTGCGGGCCGGCCGGCTCCGCTGCAGGAAACGGCGCTTTGCACCCGCCGCTTTCCGGGCAGGCCGCTGGCAGCCGGCTGCTTGCCAACCAATCCATCCCCGTGCTGCTCGTCCCGCCGGAGCAGCAGACCGATATCCGCTCTCTTGTCAATGAACTGCATGCCATCGTGGCACCTGCCCGAAAGCCCGCTTGACTTCCCCGGCCAAAATAATTTATGAACTACGCATTTGCAGCAGCAATTTCCGAACCCTTTCACCAGCAGCGGACATCAATGAAAACAAAACTCCAGCAGATAATCCGAAGCGCCGCCGAGGCGGCCTTTCAAAACGGTGCGCTCAACTCCGGCGACTTCGCCCCCTTTTCCGTGGAAGAGCCCAAACACGGTGCCCACGGGGATCTTGCCACCAACTTTGCCATGATCAACGCCTCCGGGCAGAAGATGGCGCCCCGAAAAATCGCCGAGGCGGTGGCCGCCCACTTGTCTGATCCGGAGGGGATCATTGAAACAAGCGAAATTGCCGGCCCGGGGTTTATCAATTTCTTTATCCGTCCAACCGCCTGGCACCCCCTGCTCCATGAAATCCACCGCCAGGACACAGCCTACGGATCCGCGAACATAGGGGCCGGCAGCCCGGTGCAGGTGGAATTTGTCAGCGCAAACCCGACGGGGCCGCTTCATGTGGGCCACGGCCGGGGAGCCGTTGTAGGCGACGCGGTGGCCTCCATTCTCGACTTCTGCGGATACAGCGTCCACCGGGAATACTACATCAATGACTCCGGCAAACAGATCCACACCCTCGGCCGCTCAGTCTATATCCGCTGTCTGCAGCAGGCGGGCCGGGATGCGGCCTTTCCCGAGGAGTGCTACCAGGGCGGCTACGTAAAGGCCATAGCCGGCGATATAACCGCCGCCAGCGGCGACTGGCTGCTCTCTGCGGAGCCGGAGGAGGCCGTTGCATACTGCGCCGAATTTGCCAGCCGAAAAATCCTGGAGGGGATCCGGGAGGACCTGGACCTTCTGGGCGTCCGCTTTGACAACTGGTTCTCCGAGCAGAGCCTCTATGATGGCGGCAAGGTGGCTGCAGCCCTGCGGGAACTGCAGCAGGAAGGCCTGGTCTATGAAAAGGAGGGGGCCCTCTGGTTTCGCACCGAAGCCTTCGGGGACGAAAAAGACCGGGTCGTGGTGCGCAACAACGGGCATACCACCTACTTCGCCTCCGATATTGCCTATCACCGGGACAAATTCGACCGGGGATTTGCCCAGGTGATCGACGTATGGGGCGCGGACCACCACGGCTACATTCCCCGGATTGCGGCGGCGATCAAGGCCTGCGGAAAAGATGACACCCAGTTTCACGTGATCCTGACACAACTGGTCAACCTCCTTCGCGCAGGGGTGCCGGCAACCATGTCCACGCGGGCGGGCCAGTTCGTCACCCTGCGGGAAGTCGTGGACGAGGTGGGAAGCGATGCGGTGCGCTTTATCTTTCTGACCCGTCATTACGAGAGCCCCCTCGATTTCGACCTGGAGGTGGCCAAACAGAAAACCAACGACAACCCGGTCTATTACGTACAGTACGTGCATGCGCGGATATCGAGCATTTACAAAAAAGCGGCAGAAGAGAAAGGCATTGAGCCGAAAAACGCAGACAGCCGGGCGGTAAGCCGGCTTACAGAGCCGGAGGAAATCGCGCTGATAAAGGACATGGCACGCTATCCGGAGGTGATCCAAACCGCAGCCACGGAAATGGAGCCGCACCGGGTGGCTTTTTTCCTGATGGATCTTGCAGCCTCTTTTCATGCCTATTACAATAAGCACCGGGTAATCAGCCAGGATCCGGAAATTGCCGGGGCCAGGCTCTATCTCGTCGGAGCGGTGCGCACAATTATCCGAAACGGTCTCAACCTCCTGGGGGTTTCCGCTCCGGAGAGCATGTAGGAAGCCCAATGGCAGCCACTTCCGCGCAAAAAAAACGGGCACCCCGAAAAACATCCGGGCCTTTGCCGATTCTTGTCATCCATCGCCGCAATCTTGCCGGATGGCTCCTGGTTTTCGTTTGCTGCTGCGGACTGATGTTTGTCTGCGGCGTACTGGTGGG
The DNA here is from genome assembly GCA_964635265.1 of uncultured Desulfobacteraceae bacterium. GTDB lineage: Bacteria > Desulfobacterota > Desulfobacteria > Desulfobacterales > Desulfosalsimonadaceae > M55B175. The sequence continues at coordinate 5,301 of CAZWNV010000134.1, read as the reverse complement.
ACGAAACACCATGCCGCTGCGCTTCGACATGGACAGCCTGGATGCAAAGCTGGCCAATTTGCAACGCAGCGTGCTCACCACCGGCAAAGTGGAACCCATTGACGTCATGGAGAACCTCAAAAAAAACGGGCTGCCCGAGGTCCGGCAGCAGCGCACGCATACCCTGGCCCCCAAAACCGGCAAGCCGGAACACATCGAGAAGGCGCAGGCGCCGAAAACCGATGCGGAAAAAACGCCCCGGCAGTCCGGAAAGCCCGCCCGGGCGCGGGCAGAGTCCCGAATTTCCGCCCAAAATTCCGGGCCCAGCGCTGCCGGCCAGGAGTCTGCAGAGGCCGGCGCCGGCAGGCAGACGCCTGTGAAAACCCCGCATCAGCCCGGGCCGTCGGCGCAAAACAGCGACAAAGATGCTGCTGCGGGCGCACCGGCCAAACGGAGTGGCTACGTGATTCAGGTAGCTTCGCTGAAGAATCCGGAAAGCGCCGGGAAGGTGCGCAAGCGGTTTCTGGCAAAAGGCTATCCCGCCTACTGCCGAACCGCCGAGGTAAACGGCATCACGTACCACCGTGTACGAATAGGCCCTTATCCCAGCAGGGAAAAGGCCAGAGAGGACCGCAGCAATCTGGCGGATGCCGGTGTAGACGCCATGGTCTTTTTAATTGACGGCTCGGATTAAACCCGGGCCGAGCCGAAGTGGAAAAGGAGCGGGAAATGAAAATCTCCAGGGAAGAGGTGCTGCATGTGGCTCATCTGGCACGCCTCAACATCGGCGATGGGGAAATCGACCCCCTTTGCGGCCAGCTCGGCAGCATCCTCGAATACGTGGAAAAGCTAAGCGGCATTGACACCTCCGCGGTGGCGCCCACCGCCCATGCCATGGAAATGGCCAACGCGTTCCGAAAAGATGAGACCGGCAGGCACCTGGAAAACCAGCAGGCGCTTGCCAACGGGCCGGACGCCGAAGCGGGCCATTTCATCGTACCCAAAGTGATTGAATAAGGAGCCGCAGGCAATGAAGCTGCACGAACTGACCATTCACGAAGCCGCCGCCATGCTTGCGAAAAAGGAGATATCCGTGCCGGAGCTCTGCCGGGCGGTATTCGAGCGCATCGAAGCGGTGGAGCCGCAGGTGGACGCCTATATCACGGTGACAAAAGAACAAGCGGAAGCCAGGGCAGAGGCGGTGCAGCAGGAGATCAACAGGGGAGAGGCAGGTCCCCTGGCCGGCATCCCCCTGGCCGTCAAGGATCTGATCTGCACCCGGGGGGTCCGGACAACCTGCGCCTCCCGTATGCTCAAGGACTTTACGCCTCCATACAACGCCTGCGTGATGGAAAAACTCGAGGCTTCCGGTGCCGTGATGACGGGTAAAGCCAACATGGACGAATTTGCCATGGGCTCATCAACGGAGAACTCGGCCTTCAAAACCACCAAAAATCCCTGGGACCCGAGCCGGGTGCCGGGCGGATCCAGCGGGGGATCCGCCGCAGCGGTAGCTGCCGATCTGTGTCTGGGGGCTCTCGGCTCGGACACCGGCGGATCCATCCGCCAGCCCGCCTCCCACTGCGGGGTGGTTGGCATCAAACCCACCTACGGCCGGGTATCCCGGTACGGGCTGGTGGCCTTTGCCTCCTCGCTTGACCAGATCGGACCGATTGCCAAGGACGTCACCGATGCCGCCCTGCTGCTCCGCGAAATTGCAGGCTACGACCCCCGGGATTCCACCTCCGTGGATATGGCGGTTCCGGACTATGCAGCCGCACTCACGGGGGACGTAGCCGGCCTGAAAATCGGGATTCCCGCAGAGTACCACCAGGCCGCGGGCATGGACCGGGAGGTGAGCGCAGCGGTCAACCGGGCAGTGACTGTATTCCGGGATGCAGGGGCGGAGCTTGTGGACATATCGCTTCCACACACCGATTATTCGGTAGCCGCCTATTATCTTATCGCCCCTGCGGAAGCAAGCTCCAACCTGGCCCGCTACGACGGCGTGAAGTACGGCTTCCGGGATCCGGAAAGCAGCGGGCTTCTCGATATGTACAAGAACACGCGCTCCAGCGGATTCGGGCCGGAGGTCAAGCGCCGGATTCTTTTGGGCACTTACGCCCTGTCAGCCGGCTACTACGATGCCTATTACAAAAAGGCCTCCCAGGTCCGTACCCTGATCAAGCAGGATTTTGCCGGGGCCTTTGCCTCCTGCGACGTGATCCTGGCACCCGTGGCCCCCACCCCGGCTTTTCAACTGGGCGAGAACACGGATGATCCGCTGCAGATGTATCTCTCGGACGTTTTCACGCTCTCGGCCAACCTTGCCGGCATTCCCGGACTCTCGGTACCCTGTGGCTTTTCCCGGCAAGGCCTTCCCATAGGCCTGCAGCTCATGGGCAACTATTTCGCGGAAGCCAGCATTCTGCAGGCCGCCCGCTTTTATGAGCAGCAAGCCGGGGTTTTTCGAAAACGGCCGAATATTTCCGGCACCTAAAAAGAGAAAGGAAGCGATTTTCATGAGCGTGCAACCCGAAGGCGAAGAACTCCGCAAAGCTGTCAAATGGATCTCCGAGATGCGGCAGGAGGGACCGGAGCAATCCCTATCCCGACTGGTGGAGCAGGCAGGGGTCCGATTCGATCTCTCCCCCAAGGACCAGGAGTTTCTCTACCGTTTCATCAGAGACAATGAAGAGGGGTAGTCCAAACCGGCCATGAGCAGAATCCGCGTTCTTCCGGAGGTCCTTTCCAATAAAATCGCGGCCGGGGAGGTCGTGGAGCGGCCTGCCTCCGTTGTCAAGGAACTGGTGGAGAACGCCATTGACGCGGAAAGCAGCCGGATCACCGTGGAAGTGGGCCAGGGCGGGCGCTCCCTCATCCGGGTCTCGGACAACGGATGCGGTATGAACCGTGATGATGCGCTGCTGGCCATCGAGCGCTATGCCACCAGCAAAATCTACGAAGACCCGGACCTCTACGCCATCTCCACACTCGGCTTCCGGGGCGAGGCCCTGCCGAGCATTGCTGCGGTATCCAAACTGGAGCTGATCACACGCGAGCAGCAGGAGGAGGCCGGCACCCGGATATATGTGGAAGGCGGCCGCATCAAGCAGGTCGAGCAGGCCGGCGCGCCGCCGGGCACCCTGGTCGCCGCGGGACAGCTCTTCTTCAACACCCCGGCCCGCCGCAAATTCCTCAAAACCGTCAACACGGAGATGGGCCATATCGCCGACGCGGTCTCGGCCATCGCACTTGCCTGGGAGAACATCCAGTTCCGGCTGTTTCACAATGAACGCGGGATCAAAAACTGGGCTGCTGCGGAGTCCTCCTTTGACCGGATTGTGGACGTGCTGGGCCCGGAGCTGCGCTACAGCCTGTACCCCGTGGCCGCAGAAGGCCAAGGGTTTGCCGTGAGCGGCTGGGTCTCCGACCCGGAGGTCACCCGCAGCACCGCCCAAAAGCTCTACATCTACATCAACGGCCGCTTCATCCGCGACCGGGGCATCACCTACGCCCTGTTAGACGGCTATAAGGGCAGGCTCATGAAGGGCCGGTTTCCGATGGGCGCCCTGTTTCTGCAGATCCCCCCGGAGGAAGTCGACGTCAACGTCCATCCCACCAAGCACGAAGTGCGTTTTGCCCGGCAAAAGGAGGTCTACGAGCTGGTCCGCGCAGCGGTAGCCGCGGCCTTTTCCAGGCCCCGGCAGAACAGCGCCCATGTTGCACCCCCGGCCAGCGAAGTCCGCGAGACGCCGGGACTGTGGCAGGAGCCTGCGCCGCAGCCGAACAAACCGGCACCGAGGCCGGAGGATGCCGCGGTGTTTTCCCGGACGCCCCCGGCCCGCCCTTCGCCGGAGCCGAAGGGCGGGCCGGAACCGCCGCCGCAGAGCAGCCAGCCTCTCTTGCGGGAAAGGCCCTGCTTTCGCAGCATGCGGATTATCGGGCAGTTCCGCAACACCTATATAATCTGTGAAACCGAAAATGCCCTCTGCCTGATCGACCAGCACGCGGCCCATGAACGCATTGTTTACGAAAAACTCGTCAATCAGCGGAATCAGGCAAATATCCACCCTGTTCAGACCCTGGCGGTTCCGGAAACCATTGAGCTCAATTACAGGGAGGGAGCGGCCATCCATGAACTGATCCCCGAACTGGAGAGCATCGGCATCACGCTCGAGCCCTTCGGGGGCAATACCTTTGTCGTCAAGTCCCTGCCGGCCGTTCTGGCTGATAAATCCGCGGTTCCCCTTGTCACAGAGCTTGCTGAAACCGCGGCGGAGGCGGGGTATACGCCGGGAGTGGAAGAGGGCATTCACGCATGCCTGACGGTAATGGCCTGCCACGGGGCCATCCGGGCCAACCAGGCGCTTTCCGGAGAGGAAATCCGGGCCCTTCTGGAGCAGCTCGATCAGTGCGACAACCCCTACAACTGCCCCCACGGCCGGCCCACCCTGGTACAATGGCCCCTGAACAGTCTGGAGAAGCGATTCCACCGGGTTGTATGAAGCGGTCTGCAAAAACCGCGCTACCCCAGTTTCTCCTTTAACAGCTGGTTTACCATCTGGGGATTGGCCTTGCCCTGGGTCTCCTTCATAACCTGGCCCACAAAGAACCCCAAAAGCTTCTTTTTCCCTCCCCGGTAGGAGGCCACCTCGTCCGGACACCGCTCGATCACCTTGTCCACGACAGCTTCAAGCGCCGATGCATCAGTTACCTGCACCAGACCCTTTTCCTCGACAATCGCCCCGGGCGCCCTGCCCGTGGCCACCATCTCATCAAACACGGTCTTGGCGATTTTGCCGCTTATGACTTCATCTTCCACCAGTGCAAGGAGTTCCGCCATCTGCTGCGCGGAGACCGGGGATTCTTCGATGCTTCTGCCCTCGGCGTTTAAGACCCCCAACAGGTTTCCCATGACCCAGTTGCTGACAAGTTTGGGGTTTTGTACCTGCTTGACACAGTCCTCGAAATAATCCGCAAGTTCGCGGGAGGCAGTCAGCACATCCGCATCATAGGCGGGCAGATCATACTGGCTGATAAAGCGTTCTTTCCGCTCACCCGGCAGTTCCGGCAGATCGGCCTGGATGCGCGCAATCCAGTGTTCGTCAATCTGCAGCGGCACCAGGTCCGGATCCGGAAAATAGCGATAATCATGGGCCTCTTCCTTGCCCCGCATGGAAACCGTCCGGTTTTTTTCCGTATCCCATAGCCGCGTTTCCTGCACCACCTCGCCTTTTTCCCGGAGCACCCCGATCTGCCGCTTGATCTCGTAGCCAAGGGCCTTTTCCACAAACTTAAAGGAATTGAGGTTCTTCAGCT
>CAZWNV010000133.1:0-8096 GCA_964635265.1 uncultured Desulfobacteraceae bacterium | reverse complement strand
GGCGCGAGCAGACTTGAACTGCTGACTTCTACCGTGTCGGGGTAGCGCTCTACCATCTGAGCTACGCGCCTGCATATTTTTCTTTTTGATAGTATCCAGAACCGGCATTGTCAAGCAAAAATAAAATCTGTAAAGCACCATGAAAAAACGCCATATCGGTATCTTCGCCCTGTTTGTGACTGCAGCGGTTCTCTGCGGCATTGCGCTGGGGGCGGTGTTTGCCACCGTGCGGGATCTTCCCCAGATCCGCGCCCTGGAGGATTTTTCCCCATCCGCGATCACCCGCGTCTATTCAGCGGATAACACGCTGCTGGCAGAGCTCTACAAGAAAAAGCGCGATCCGGTCCCCCTGGCAAAAATTCCCAAAAAGCTCCGCCAAGCGCTCATCGCCACCGAAGACCGCAGTTTCTATGAACACTCCGGCGTGGACCTCAAGGGCATTGCCCGGGCCATTGTGCGTGATATTATGGCCGGGGAATTTGTGGAAGGTGCCAGCACGATCACCCAGCAGCTCGCCAAGACCCTTTTTCTAACTCCCCGCAAAACGCTGGAGCGAAAACTCAAGGAGGCCTTTCTGGCGTTTCAACTGGAGCGGCGCTATACAAAAAGGGAGATCCTTGAGTTGTATTTAAACCAGGTCTATTTCGGAAGCGGGGCGTACGGGGTACAGGCTGCCGCACAAAAATTTTTCGGAAAGCCGGCAAGCGATCTGGGGCTTTCCGAATGCGCCCTTATCGCCGGACTTCCCAAAGCGCCCTCGGTCTATTCGCCGCTTGTCAATCCGGATCTGGCCATTGAAAGAAGAAATCTCGTCCTCCGGCAGATGGCCGACGTGGGCATCATCAGCCGCCAGCAGCTCCAGGCAGCCAGCAGCAAGCCCTACGAACCGCCGATAAAATCCGGCAATGCCACCCGTGCACCGTATTTTGTCGATTCCGTCAAAAAACGCCTGGAGACAAAAATTGGCGCCGACCGCCTCTATACCGGCGGCCTGACTGTTGAGACAACGCTTGACTGGGGCATGCAGCAGCAGGCGCAAAAAGCCGTGGAAAAAGGCCTCGAGCAGCTCTGTCGGCGGATGAAAAAAAACGGCATGACCTCGCCTGACCCCCAGGGCGCGCTTATTGCCCTTGATGTCAAAAGCGGCGGGATTCTTGCGATGATCGGCGGCCGGGATTACGCCAAAAGCCCTTACAACCGGGCTACCATGGCCAAACGGCAGCCTGGCTCGGCATTCAAACCCATCGTCTACGCCCGGGCTATTGAAGAGGGGTTTTCCCAGAACAGTCTCCTTCTGGATGCCCCTGTGGCGTTCCAGGGAGACGGGCCGCAGGTGCAGTGGCGCCCGGAGAATTTCTCCCACAGCTATCAGGGGGAAATCACGCTGCGAAAAGCGCTCACCCATTCCAAAAACATCCCTTCTGTGCGCCTGTTGGAGAAGTTGGGCGTAAACAGCGTCATCTCCTTTGCCCGCTCGCTCGGCATTGAATCCCGGTTATCCCCCAACCTCTCGCTCGCCCTGGGCACCTCCGGGCTCACCCTCAAGGAGCTTGCCGCAGCCTATTCCGTATTCGCCAACAGCGGCAAATACATTGAACCCACGGCCGTCCGGGCGGTCAAAAATAAACACAACCGGATCATATGGCAGCCGGAGCCCAAGCAGCGGGCGGTGATGTCGGAGGCGGGGGCGGCCATCATGGTGGACATGCTCGAAGGGGTAATCAACGAGGGAACGGGAAAAGGCGCCCGTGGAATCGCCCGCCCCGTGGGCGGAAAAACCGGCACCACGAATAAATACAAGGACGCCCTTTTCGTGGGCTTCTCCCCCTCTATTGCCGCGGGCGTCTGGACGGGCTGCGACGATTATACCACGCTCGGCCCCTATGAAACGGGGGCAAGAGCCGCGCTGCCCATTTGGACCCATTTTATGCAAAATGCGGTAGCCAACCGTCCCTACCGATTTTTTGATGTCGTCGAGGGCCTTGTCAAGCGCCGGATGCATCCTTCCACCGGCGAGCGGGCACCGGACTCCCCCGCCGCCGTGCCGGCCCTGTTCCGCAGGGACAGGATCAATACGCGATAAAATCCTTGATCTACGGACGAATACGGGATACAAGGCCGGGTATGATCCGCAAGGCCACCATAGAAGACATCAAAGTCATTCACGCCATGCTCAAATACTACGGCGACAAGGGCGAACTCCTGGCCAGGCCACTAAGCCAGCTCTATGATCACGTGCGGGATTTCAATGTATATATTGAGGCGGAAACAGGAGAAATCATCGGCTGCTGCGCCCTGCAGTTCTGCTGGGAGGACCTCGCCGAAATCCGTTCCCTGGCGGTAAGCGAAAAGGCGCAAGGCCTGCACATCGGTACTGAACTCGTGGAAGCCGCCTTTTCGGAGGCGCGCCAATTCAAAATCAAAAAGGTTTTTACCCTGACCTATAAACCGGAATTCTTCAAAAAATTCGGCTTTGTCATTATTGACCGCTCGGAGCTGCCGTTAAAAATCTGGGCCGATTGCATTCATTGCGTCAAGTTCCCGGACTGCGATGAAATCGCGATGCTCAAGCAGCCCGTCTGAACAGCCGAGCACTTCACGCATAAATCAGGTTGTAGTAAAGGGGTGGATGGAACCAGATCCGGGGCCTCGGCAGGATCTGTTGGGAACCAACCGTCAGCCAATAGGTTTCCGGCTTGATATCCCGCAGTTTTCCGCTCTCCGGGGGCACCGCATGGGAAGTGTGGGAATAGGTGACCTGGAAGAGAAACACGCCGTCCCCGTCCTCGCTAATGATGCGGTAGTTTTCCTTGAATTCGCGCAGAGGCATCCCGTTTGCCTCAGCCACCCGGCTCATTTCTTCACCCGAGAGTTTAATGAGCACGATTTTGGTTACGCCGCGCTCGGAATACCTGAGCAGGGCCCGTGATTCACTGCTGGAGACATAGATCGTGGAAATGCAGGGAATCCGCTTTAAAAACTGGGCCGCAACAATAGCCGCTGTCCGGCGGCCGCCGACCATATCCGGCAGGCAGTAGTATTCAAAAAACTTCTTCTGAATATCCTCGGCATATTTTTCGCCCTTCTCGTATATATCCTTGGAGATGTAGCGCAGGTTCCGCGCCATGTCTTCGGCTGCCTCGGTGATCGGCCAGTCTATGCGCACGTGGAAGTGCGACAGATGATACCGGTGTTTGCCTTTCGGCTGGGAAGTGTCGCGCTGGATCAGAAGGGCGTAGTCCACCGGGAGCATGTCTTTTAAAAAATCAAAAAAATGCACCGACTCCAGAAACTTCTGTGTACGGTCAAAATCGTTTTCCAGGGTCAGGGTCTTGGAGCGCAGCAAATTGGTCTTGGTGGTCCGGTTGGAGTCGAAGAACCGGATGTATTTCTTGTGCTTGGCCGGGATGTGGTCTTCCAGGAATATAAGGAGAAAAGAATTCTGGCAGTCGTATTCCACCTTGGGGATGCGGGCGCGGGGCTTTAACTCCTTGCGTTCCACGAAGGGATAGGCAATCCCCCGTGCTTTAAAATTCTCATAGGATTCGGTCAGGGAGCGTTCCAGAACAAATTGATCCAGTTCATCGCGCAGCAGGTTATAGTACGATCGCCGCAGCCGATTGGCTAAACTTAACTCTTCCCTGATGCGCCAATACAACATTTGCCTCCTTGCCCGCTATGAGATTATTGTCGGCCGGTTTCTGCTGTGAATATTTTTTCCGTAACATGGAATCAGGCAATAGTCAACTGAAATAATTAACTATCTTTTATCAAGCCGCTCTGCCCACGCGTACAGCGCCTTTCGATAATATATCATCGCAAAAAATGCTGCCAGACTGACAGCCAGCACGAGCGCGTACAGGGCATACATCCGTTCGTACAAAAGCCCCCCGTGCAGGCTCAAAACGAGGGTGCCGGGCATCCGGCCGAAGGCCGCCATCAGGATAAACAACCGGAAAGGCATGGCTGTGCCGCCCAGAAACAGGCTGAGGTAATCCTTGGGAAAGCCGGGAAACATGAAAAAGGTGAGCACCACAATGATGCCCTGGCGGTTTAAAAAACCATCCATGCGCTCCAGCTGCGCCGAGGGGATCCATTTGCGCACCAAGCGGTATCCCAGCAGGCGCCCGATCCAGAAATTGGCGGCAGAGCCCAGGGCAAGGCCGATACTGGAGTACAAAAACCCCAACCCCGCACCAAACAGATAGCCCCCGACAAGCCCGCTGATTTCGCCCGGCAGCGGAGCGGCTATCACCTGGAGGATCTGTACCCCGACAAATACCAGGGGCGCGGCCGCCTCCCACTTTTCCACAATCGAGGCCACCGTCTGCCTGTCGGTCAACATGCAGTAGAATTCTAGCAGCAGATCAAAGAAATAAATTGCCGCTCCTGCTGATACCGCCAGCACAAAGACAGCCAGCAGCCAGTAGCGCGGTGCCGGAACAAAGCGCGAAAACTGCATGGATAGCGTTTTACCCGGTGCCTGGACCGCCCAGCGCGGTTACGCCGGGAAGCGGCTTGCCCTCCATCAATTGCAGAAACGCGCCGCCGCCTGTGGAAATATAAGTAAACCGGTCGCTCTGACCCGTGGAATGAATGGCCACGTCCGTGTCACCGCCGCCCACAATGGTGAGCGCATAGGAATTGGCCACCTGATGAACCATGGAAACCGTCCCCCTGCTGAAGGCGTCAATTTCGAAGATCCCCATGGGACCGTTCCAGATTATTGTGCGGGCGTCATAGAGGGCCTCTTCAAACAGCCTGGATGTGGCCGGCCCGATATCCAATGCCATCCACTGCTCCGGAATTTCCTGGATGGGCACGATTTTGCATTCCGCCTTGGGGTCCACCTCCGGAGCAACCACGGCATCGACCGGAAGATAGAACTTAATGCCCTGTTTGATGGCGGTGCGCATGATATTGCCGGCCTCTTCGACCAGATCATCCTCCACTTTGGATTTGCCTATGCCAAAGCCCAGGCTTTTCAGGAAAGTGTTGGCCATGGCCCCGCCAATGAGAAACTTATTGACTTTTCCGAGCATATTGTTTAGAGCCCGCATTTTGCTGGAAACCTTGGCGCCGCCGATAAGGGCGACAAGCGGACGCCGCGGATTCTCCATGGCTTCGTGGAAGTATTTCAATTCGTTGAGCAGCAGAAAACCCGCAGCCCGATCCTTCACATGCCGGGTGATGGCGGAGACCGAAGCATGTTCTCTGTGGCATACGGCAAAGGCGTCGTTGATGTAGACGTCGCAAAGCGCGGCCAGTTCCTTTGCGAACTCGTCGTCATTTTCCTGCTCTCCCCCGTGAAACCGCAGGTTCTCCAGCAGAAGCACATCCCGGGGCTTCAGGGCATCCACCATCCGGCGGACTTCGGAGCCGATGCAGTCAGGAGCGAGTCCCACCTCGATTTCCAGGTATCGCCCCAGCCGTTTGGCCACCGGCGCCAGACTGTATTTCGGGTCCACCTTTCCCTTGGGGCGGTCCATGTGGGCACAGATAATCAGGATGCCGTCATGGTCCAGAACATAGCGCAGCGTGGGCAAAACCTCCCGGATCCGGGTATCATCGGTGATATTTTGAAAATCATCCATCGGAACATTGACATCCACCCGCACCAAAACCTTCTTGCCTGAGATCTCGATATCCTTAATGGAATGCATGGCATCTCCCCCTGTCTGGGATTTTTCCGTTAATGACGTTCCAAAGGCGTATATTCACGGGAATGCATCTCTGCCGAATTCTTTTCGGCAGGCGGTTTGCGATCTTTTCGCGAAAGCAGCGGCCTCAGTCCTTGTGCGAGCGTCTTTTTTGATGCAGCTGCTTTTTTTTCGACCAGCGCTGGAAAAACCCGATCACCCCGGATTCCCACGCGCGGTCCACCTTTTCGGACTCCACCTCTACGGCCGCAGGCTGCTCCATCGCGGCGCGCAGGCACTCGGTCTTGTACACGCAGCCCATACAGGCAGGCGGAGAATGCCGCAGTTTATCACTGCCCTTGGGAAAGACAATATCCAGCCTGCCAAAGCAGTCCGGTTTATCCGCTGTTTCCGCTTTTTCGGGTTCGCTCTCATTCATTGCCCGGACCCCATTTTCCCATGTCCTCTGAGAACTCCCGGCTTATCCGGCTGATATGGCCGGAGTCGGCAAAGCTGAAATAATTCTGCCGCCCGATGACAAGGTGTTCATGCACCGTGATTCCGGTAATCATGCAAGCATAAAGCAGCTGCCGGGTAACGGCAAAATCCGCGGATGACGGTTCCGGATCCCCGGAAGGATGGTTGTGGGCGAATATAACCGCTGCCGCCCGTTGATTGAGGGCGTTTTTGACAACTTCCCGGGGATATACAGAGCTTGCAGTCAAGGTGCCCTCGAAAAGATCCTCCACCTTAAGGACCCGGTTTTTGGCATCCAGATACAGCACCTTGAAGCATTCCCGGTCCCTGCCGGACATGCTTTGCTGCAGATAAGCAAACAACTCGCCCGAGTTTTGCAAAGGATCGGCGGCAGTCATCCGCCCTTCATGATAGCGCTCCGCCACCGCCTTGACGAGCTTGATGCCGAAAAGGTTTTTCGGCCCGATGCCAGTCACGGTGCAGAGTTCTTCCTCGGCGGCGTCCAGGACAGCAGGAAGGCTTTGAAACTTTTGCAGGGCCTCCTTGGCTGTCTGCTTGCAGTCCCTGCGCGGCGTGGCCAGGGTCAGGAGAAGCTCTATCACCTCATAATCCTGAAAGCCCGCAAGCCCGGCGGATAGAAACCGCTCCCGCAAACGCCTTCGATGTCCGTCGCCTTTGTGTGCCAAAACTCCCCGCAGACCCGTGGCCTGCATATGAAAATATAATCAGTTGTCGATCAGATGCCAGTGGATTCAGCGGACATCGCGCATTTCATCTTTCAAGTCCCGGGTCATCAACTGGTGAATCGCTTCAGCCGTGGACAGGTCCTCATACAGGACCGCATAGACCGAATGGCAGATGGGCATTTCCACGCCCATGCGCCGGGAAAGGTTGTAGACCGATTTGGAGGTTTTGACCCCTTCGGCCACCATGTTCATCTCCGAGAGGATTTCATCCAGGGATTTGCCCTCCCCGATCTTCTGCCCAACGGTATGATTGCGGCTTAAGCTGCCGGTACAGGTAAGAAGCAGATCGCCGATTCCGGCAAGCCCGGCGAACGTGTGCGGATTGGCCCCCAACCGGATCCCCAGCCGCCGGATTTCGGCAAGGCCGCGGGTTATCAGGGCAGCCCGGGTATTTAGCCCCAGGTTCAGGCCATCCACAATCCCGGAAGCAATGGCGATGACGTTTTTCACGGCGCCGCCGAGTTCCACCCCGATTACATCGTCATGGGTATAGACCCGGAAAAAAGGCGTGGCAAAGAGCTGCTGCAACTCCGCCGCCGCCTGCGGGTCAGCCGAGGCCACCGTCACCACACTGGGAAGTTTCCGGGCCACCTCAGCGGCAAACGTCGGCCCGGACAGGGCCGCCATCCGGTCTGTCAGCCGCGCCGGCAGCGTCTGCTGCAAAACCCCTGTCATGGTAAGATGGGTTTTGTTCTCTATTCCCTTGGACGCGGTAACCACAACGGGATCTGCATCGATCGAAAGGGCTGCCTGGCCGGATACTTCCCGCATCACGTGCGAAGGGACCACAAAGAGCAGCACATCCTTTGCCGAGACCACAGAAGAGAGATCATTGGAGACCGAGATATTGCCGGAGACTTCCACCCCGGGCAGAAACATCCGGTTCTCCCGAACTTCCATGATACTTTGCCGCACTTCCGGCTCATAGGCCCACAGATCCACTGTATAGCCCTTATCCCCCAGCAGACAGGCAAGCGCCGTGCCCCAGGAGCCGGCCCCAACCACGCCGACGCGAACCGTTTCCACATCCATACTACGCTTCTTCGTCTTCCTCTTCCTCGTTTTCCGCAAGGCGGGCTGCGCTTACAAGCCGTTCGCCGGCCTCCATCTCCATGAGCTTAACCCCCTGGGTATTGCGGCTGATCACGGAAATCCCCTGTATAGGCATCCGGATAATTTTGCCCTTGTCGGTCATGAGCATGACCACATCCTCATCATTTACCACCAGAATGGT
>CAZWNV010000132.1:1864-8288 GCA_964635265.1 uncultured Desulfobacteraceae bacterium | reverse complement strand
TTGATGACTACTTTAACGCCAAAAAAATTGCGGTACAACAGATTGCCAAATACTCGATGGATGATATCGCCGCCTGTTCGGAGTTTGAGATCAGGCAGGGAGCCGGCTTCCGGATTCCCTTTCTCACCAGGACCTACAATGTCACCTATCCGGACTTTGCTTTCGAGGATGCGGACAACAGGGATGCCGAGGTCCCTATTCAGGAGCAGGTCCTGATTCTGCATTATATGAATGCCATGCAGAAGGCTCCGGTCACCGGCCGGTGGATCGCCTACAGGGAGATTCCGGGAGCAGCCTTTTATTACAGCACCTTTGTCAAGCGCGCCATTGACCCGTTAAAGAAGGTGTTCGGTCATGAAGTCCGGTCCATGCCGAGAATTGCAGAAAAGCTCGGAGGCCGGGCGATAGAGAGCGGGGATGTGGGATATGAGTTTTACGTGTTCCCGAAAGTCCCTCTGCAGGCGATCCTGTGGGAGGCTGATGAGGAATTTGAGGCAGAGGCCAATATCCTGTTTGATGAAACAGCGGGTTTATACCTCTCTCCGGAGGACGCCGCCTGGTTGGCCGGTATGCTGGTCTACCGCATGATTGCCCTGCTCAAGGCCGGATAAAGCTCCGGTAGAGCCTGTTTCCTTTTGCCGCCTGCAGCAGCACGAGAGCAAGCAGCAGCCCCAGCGTGTTGGCCGCAAGATCCGGGACAGCAAACTGGCGGCCCGGCACGAAATGCTGCACTCCCTCGATAAGGCAGGAGTATAGCAGCAAAAGAAGCAGCTTGGCGGCCACTCTGGACCCGGTCAGAAAAGCCAGGTCCGCCAGGATGGCCAGACACAGAAAGGCCGCCAGGTGGTTGGCCTTGTCCCAGCACAGCGTGGATACATCATGGGAAATCGGGGTGACGGCCAGATAGGTGACCAGGGTGAAAAGCAGGATGAAAAGGATTCTTGCACTGGTTTTGGCTAAGCCGTATGCAGTGTTCATGGCGCTTCCGCTTGCTTTCGGAGTCTGTTTTACAAAAATGGTAGCAGATTTTCAGCCCGAAGGGAAGCTTCTGCCTTTCTGTCCCGGTGCAGCCGCCAGCCCGAAAGCCGCGGCAAACCCGAAGGGCGCGGGGCCTATTGTGCTTTGGGGGTGCTGCCGCAGAAAGCGGGGCTTGATTTTCAAGCCCCGCTGTTGCACAGATTTTTCTTCATGGCAAGCGTTATAAGCCGGAGAGCGCATCAAGCATTATGCCGCTGCTGTTTAACTGGAAGCCGACAATTTCCCTGTCCGAGCTGTAGTCAATGTAAGTGGCTCCGCTGATATCGCTCTGGAACAGATTCGGTGCCACATCCACCTGTTTTGCATACCCACCCAGGGACAATTCAGTGGTGGCAAGCGATTCGCCCGCGTCATTATAGGCTGTTAAAGTGACCTGCGCGGGCTCCTCCTCCGCATTGACAAAGGCGATGCCGGTCCAGCCGTTATCCTCGATTTTGGCAAAGCTTCCCTGTTTGCCCGAAATGCCGACACCGGTATAGCCTCCGAGCCGGTTGGTATCGTTGGTGCCGAACAATTCAAAGCCGGTAATCCCGCTGGCGGCTTCCACCGTAAACCAGGCAGTTTCGGCAGGAAAACCCAGGTCCCCGGGATTGCCGCGCATCTTATACTGCTCTGCATTCAGCGAAATGGTGACAGGCGCCAGGGGGGAGCCGTTTTCGGTATATGGTGTGACAAGCAGCTCCTCATTGGCCAAAAGGGGATCACAGGCAACAATACCGGTCCACCAGTTGTCTCCGGTATCGACATGCGGGTAGTACAGTTTGCTTTCCAGGGCATCTTTGAGCAGGACGCCGCTCAGGTAATTGGCTGAAGCGCCTCCGGGGCTGCCAAAAAGTTCCAGCCCGATAATGCCGCTGGCATTGGAGATGACCGCGGATCCGATGTCTTCCTGCTTGCTTCCGAACAGGCCCTGGACCGAAAAGGCGCGGTGCTCTCCCGGGGCGAGCGACACTTCCCGGCTGCTGCGGTTGTCGAAATCGATGATCAGATCTTTGTTTGCGGTGGTTGTGTTGACAAGGGAGATCCCGGTCCACCACCTGTCGTTGGAGGCGATATGGCTGACATAGATGTCGCCTTCGCTGGGTTTTTCCACTGCCGGAACAGCTACGCGGGTGGCGCTGTTGTGCGTGTAAAATTTTTCGTATCCTGCGGTGTTCTCCAGGGAGCCGTCGCCTGTGTAGACAATATAGCCGGTGCTGTCAGTAACCATGGGGCCAAGGGGAAGATCCCAGCAGTGGAAGCTGTATCGCCCATGAGGAGCAAGGCTTACCGGCAGCATCCATAAAATTTCCCCATCAATAAAGGCCCCGTTGTTTTCCTGGTCTGCATAAAATACCAGGGCGCCGCTCGCCTCTGTCCCGCTTTGGTTGATAATGCCGATTTCTGTCTCCCATGTGGCATTGTTGGCGACATGCGGATAATACAGCATTTGGGGAGCCTGGAGGTAGGTTAGCTGGTAGCCGGTATTGCTGCTGTCGATCCCGGCAGTGTCGGTATAGGTGTTTATGGCGAGGTAGCTTTGGGCTATATTGGCCAGGGGCGCAAGCGGAACCCGGAATTCCACGCCTTCACCGGCCCTGCTGGCAGTCGGCGCATCGGCATTGGCCTCCCAGGGAAACTCGTCGCCCCATTCGCCGATTTTTTGCCATTGCTCGCCTTCCGGAGCGGTTATATAGAGATTGACGAAAGGATTCCCGTCGGGGTCCCCGATTCCGATGGAAAGCCCGCCGGTCCAGTCGTGAAGAGCCTTGAGCAGATGTATGGAGCAGTTGCCGCCCGTCGGAAAGCTGCCGTCAGCAAAGGTGCAGTATCCGTAGAGGTATTGATAGTCATGGGCAAGGTATAAGCTGCTCAGATCTCCTTCAGGGTCGGAGTCCACGTCAATGTAGCTGTAGTCCGTGTATACCGGGATCAGATTCTGCCAGTCCTCGGCATCCCCGTCAATCATGATTGTTTCGTTGGGTATTTCCCTGTTGGTGGCGTAAGCGCCCTCATCGTTTTGGTAAGCCAGGATTTCCGAGTATTGATACATGTATTCGGATTCTTCATATTCCGTCTCATAGTCAAGCACCGGTCCTATGCCCGGGGCGAGGTAGAGAACCCGGTAGCTTACTCCCCGCTCCTCGGCGGAGAAGTCAAACAGGATTTCGATCCCGAGTTTCAGGCAGTCGGAGAAGGTCCCCAGCGGGGTGCTGACATCCTCGAAACCCTCTGCCTGCAGCGTCCAGGTAACCGTCGCGGATTCGGTCTCCCCCTCTTCGACACAGGTTTCGGTGCCGCCCGCCGTGTGGGGGACGCCATGGGCAATTGTGGCCGGATACAACAGCACCGGGGAGTCAAAATAGCAGCTCATCTCTTCGCCGTCCATTTCTTCATACTCTCCGGCATATTTCTGCCCATCACCGTCGACAATCAGGCCTGCATACCCCTGATCTCCCTGATACTCGGGAATAACCTGGTAGCCGTGAAAGGCAACAGGCTCGCCGTAATATATCTCCTCTACACCATCTTCCACCTCAAATTCCTGGCCTTCCCGTTCTCCTTCCCAGTAATGCACTATCCGCGAATCGCCGGTTGCAACCGGCTTGTAGTCTGCGATTGCAACGCTGCCAAGGGCCGCGAGCTCGGATGCACTGAAGTTGATCTGCACATTGTCGAATGTGGCGCTGACCGAGCCGCTGGTGCCGGATTCCGTGTTGACCGCCTCGGCCTCAAGGCTGAACAAATGGCTGCTGCCAAGCGATTCAATGGCAGTCTCCGGCGCATACAGGGTGCTCAATACCATCGTGCGTTCAAAAGGGCCCTGAATGGAAAAAAAAGCCAGGGTTCCGGTCCATTTGATGCCGAGTACGTAAGTTTTCCCCTGGGTCTGCCCAACCGCAAATGTGTCCTCCCAGAGCGTTTCACAAGCAGTGCCGTCGGAATCGGTTATCCGCTCCAGTCCGCAGGTGACAGCATCGGGGGATATCCTGATATAGCCGCAGACTTCGCCTTCGCGGCCTTCATTGCCGCTGCCGTCATTATACAAGGACAACCGAAGGCTTGCGCCCAGATCCACAGTGGCGTTTGTTCGGTTGAACCCGGCAACCGCCACCTCCGCTGAAACCTCGGTATAAGCTCCTCCCGCATGGCTTGCAACGGTTTCCTTGTTTGTGTCCAGGGAACCGGCGGCGGCGCTTGCCAGCAATTCCACGTGCCCGTCCCGGCAATTCAGGGAGGCATCGCCCTGGCTGCTGGAATCCCAGAGATCGGTGCTCAGCATGCCGCTTTCAAAATCGTCATAGGTTTTTAATGCCCGGGCGGGCATTGCAGAAGAGAAAAGAAAAACAAGAGACAGGAACAATACAGTTTTTTTCATGGCATCTTCCTCCTTTCGGATAAGAGTTCGTGGATGGCGCAGATCAGGGCCTGTCTATACCTCTTTGCTGCAAGACAAAGCTTTTCTGCGGTTTAGCAAACGGCGGTAGGGATGCTGTACAATACACCTGCCATGGCGGTGCTTTACAGATACTTCCAGATTGTTGTGAGTACATTTAAAGAAGACAAAAAGGCAGGAAGATACAGCAGTCCCCCGAGGCTTTGCGGATTCCATAAAAAAAGCCGGGCTGCCGTTTTATGGCAGTCCGGCTGTCTCTTAACCGAAGCGTTCCAAAACCCGTACCGAAAAGACCCGTGACTTTCCGCGCCGATTTTACAATCGGCTTGGCTTTTTCATAAACCTATTGTAATGGGAAAAACGCGGAGGGCAAGAAAAAAAATGGCTTGTTGCGCGAAAGTTTTATAACGGTTTTCCGTTCCCGTAGATGCCCCTGAGCAGTTCCGCGGAGGAAGCGGACTTGTTGATATAGGCCTCCGCACCGGCTTGCCGCAGTTTCGATACGATATGCTCGTCATCGAACATTGACAGCCCGATTACACGGATATGAGGCATCTCGGCCTTAATCCGGCGGGTTGCTTCGATACCGCCCATCACGGGCATCGAGATATCCATCACGATGACATCCGGCTGAAGCTCTCTGGCACGTTCAATGGCCTGAAGACCGTTTTCCGCCTCACCCACTACGGAAATCCCCGG
The DNA here is from genome assembly GCA_964635265.1 of uncultured Desulfobacteraceae bacterium. GTDB lineage: Bacteria > Desulfobacterota > Desulfobacteria > Desulfobacterales > Desulfosalsimonadaceae > M55B175. The sequence goes on along the minus strand of CAZWNV010000132.1, from coordinate 3,175 downwards.
CTGCTCAGCAATCAATTCAATAAGGCCCTGGCGCATCACCTCGTGATCATCGACAAAAAGCACTTTTTTGTCTGCTTCGGCAGTTTGGTCGGGCTCTTTCTGCACCACGCCAGCCCCTTCCTCTGCGGCGGACTCGTCAGAAGACTGCGAAGACCGGGACTCTATCAAGTGACAGGGGATTTTTAAGGTAAAGCAGCTTCCCTGGCCGGGTGCCGCTTGAATGTCAAGGCTTCCTCCCATGTAACTGGCCCGCTCCCGTATCGTTATAACCCCCAGCCCCGGCGGTTTTACCTTGTTATCGAGGGCATCCGGTTCAAAACCACACCCCGGGTCACTTACAGCCAGGGTGAGATATTTCTCGGACTGCGTGGCAACGAGTCTGGCGGTTTTCACTGCTGCGTGCTTAATGGTGTTGAACAAGAATTCCTGGGCGGTGCGAAACAGGAATCTTTTTAACGAGTCAGGGATCGGGTCTGCGGTGTCTGCCTCCAGTTCCACTTCCAGGTCAAAATGCTCGCCCATGTGGCGGACCAGCCATCGCAGGGCCTCCGGCAAATCGGAATTATTCAGTATGGCGGGGCTGAGTTCGTGGGAGAGGCGGCGGGTCTTTGCAATCGATTCCTTTATCAGTTCGTCGACTTTGGCGATGGTTGCCGGATTTGTTTCATTCGGGCCGGTGGACTGGAGACGCAGGTGGGCGGATGCCAATATCTGCTGCAAGTCATCATGCAGGAGCTGTGCAATGCTTGACCGCTCCCGCTCCTCGGCCTCGACGAGTTCCACCGCCAGGGACTGGAGCTGTTTGGCACGCTCTTCCGCAAGTGCCGTGCGTTCCGAGATTTCCTGCTCAAGCCTGGCGTTTAATTGATTTAAGGACTCCTCGACCCGCTTTCGGTCGGTGATATCCCGCATCATGCCGACAATCCGGTTGGCCCTCCCCGTGTTGTCGCGTTCGGCTGCATGGGCATAGGCCTCCACCCAAACCCAATGTCCCTTTTTGTGCCGCAGCCGGAGCTCGATCCGGTAATTTGTGCTCCGTGCCTCCACAAGGTCACTATAAGCCTGTTCCATCCGGGCTCTGTCTTCCGGGTGCACCTGCTCAAGCAGCCATTCAACAAAATGGTCATACTGGGGGAGTTCATGCGAATGGTAACCGAAGATCTCGGCCCATCGGTCATCATGGTATGCGGCTCCGTCCAGCGGGACCTTGTGTTCATAGATGGCACCGCCGGTTGCGTCAACCGCTGCCTGCAGCCGGTTCTTGATTTCATGCAACTCCCGCCCCCGGGAGAGGAAGTGCAGCAAATCCTT
>CAZWNV010000132.1:0-1764 GCA_964635265.1 uncultured Desulfobacteraceae bacterium | reverse complement strand
GCATCCGGGCTGGATCAAATTGTGCTGACTACAATTTGATCTGAAAAAGATTCTTTCAGATGCGTTTGCCAGATCGGGCTTGAGCAATTCTGCTGAATTTTTGGGGGCAGACTGATAGCCGCCTTACACGCAATTCCGGCCTTGGCACAAAAAAAGCCCCAAGGCTCAGTGAACCCTTGGGGCTTTTTCCAGAGGGACCGGAAAAGCTGTTAGTGAACTTCAATCTGCTTTTTCGATTGACTTTCCTCGGTTTTGGGAACGGTAATTTTCAAAACGCCCTCATCAAATTGGGCCTCAATATTATCCGTATTCACGTTGTCGGGCAGCGTGAAGGAACGTTGAAACTTTCCGTAAAACCGTTCCCTGCGATAGAAATTTTCCTCATTGACGTCCTCATCATAACTTCGTTCCCCGCTGAGGGTCAAAACGTTATTCCGGACATCAATGGAGATATCGTCTTTTTTGACGCCGGGCAGTTCCGCCCGGATTTCTATCGCCTGATCCTTTTCAAGGGTGTCCACCGAGGGCTGCCAGTTGAAAAAAACCGTATCTTGTCTTTCGCTGACCGGCAGCATATCATCAAAGAGGCGATTGATGCTCTGCTGTAAAGTCGGGATGGTCATCCACGGATCCCTTCGAATCAGTGCCACAACCACCACCTCCTTTCTAACAGCCTGAATTTATTTTTCTATCCCTCCTTTTCATTTCCATCGTAAACATCCTGCCGAAGTGTGCAAGGGGTTGTTTACTAATTTTTGCTTTTTGAGGCGCATAACACCCTTGAAAAAGGCCTGCCGGTTTTATAGAGATTGGAAAAAAAACGAGGACCCAAAGGCGGTATGCATACGGAAGAAGTTGATACCATTATTATCGGGGGCGGCCTCAGCGGGATTTATGCGGCTTTTCTGCTGGCCAAACAGAGCAAATCTCTGGCTTTGCTGGAGGCCCGTTCCCGTGTCGGGGGCAGAATTTCCAGCATGGAACATCAGGGATTTTTTGCGGATATGGGGCCATCCTGGTATTGGCCTGCGCTCAACCCGAAAGTCACCGCGCTGATACAGAGACTGGGCCTTAAAGGATATCCTCAGTTTGAACAAGGCTTAAGCCGGCTTCAGGGAAGGAACGGCTATGCGGAAACCATTGCCGGCTACCCGATGGATCCGCCCGGATGGCGGCTTCACGGCGGCATGATTTCTCTTGTCGAGGGGCTTTGCGCCCGGATTCCCAGAGATATCATCCGGCTGAATCATCCGGTCTGCGAAATCGAACGCCTGGAAAATGGTGTTCGGGTCACTGTGGGGCGTCATGACCAGCCGCCCCGCTGCCGGCTGAAGTCATCCAGAATCATTCTTGCTGTGCCGCCCCGTCTTGCTGCCCGCTCCATTTTGTTCACCCCTGACCTGCCCTACAACCTGACCCAGGCAATGTTAAAATCAAGCACCTGGATGGCAGGGCATGCAAAATTTTTTGCTTTATATGACAAGGCGGATTGGCGGAAAATGGGCCTTTCCGGTCAGGGATTCAGCATGTGCGGCCCTCTGGCGGAAATTCATGACGGATCCAGTGAGGCGAGCGGCCCTTATGGGCTGACCGGATTTGTCGGCATCCCGGCATTGCGGCGCAACAACAGAGAAGCGATGATCAGGGCCATCCTCACCCAGCTTGCCCTTCTTTATGGACAGGAGGCCGGAGAGCCGGTCAGAATGTATTACCAGGATTGGGCAAAGGAAGAATTTACAGCCACTGAATATGACCAGCGGGCTG
>CAZWNV010000131.1:0-8315 GCA_964635265.1 uncultured Desulfobacteraceae bacterium | reverse complement strand
CGCAATGGGGCCTGTAGCCGGCTCCCTTGCCTGGCTGCTCCTCAAGTTTGCGACCATCGTATTCATATTCTGGTCCGTGGAACGGGCTGCCCGCAACCATGGCCCTCCCCTGCCCGACTGGGCGCTGTTTCTGCTGCTGATGCTGAGCATGCGGGTATTTTTGAGCGATCTGACCCATGGCAACGTGAACCTGATCATCGGCGGGCTTGTGGTCTGTGCCATGCTGTGCTCCTACCACCAGAAGGATTTCCTCTCCGGTCTCAGCATAGGCCTTGCCACTGTGCTGAAAGTAACGCCCGCCCTTTTTATCCCCTATTTTTTGTACAAGCGCAAATGGGCAAGCCTGGCCGGCTCTTTTGCCGGCATCATCGTGTTCTGCTGGCTGGTGCCCGGCCTGTTTTTGGGTTTTGAGTTCAACAATCAGCTTGTGCTGCAATGGTACAAGCAGATGATCCATCCCTTTATCACGGGCATGCCGGTTGGATACATGCAGACCCAGCACATGAACCAGTCCTTTACGGGTATTTTTTACAGGCTCCTATGCGATTGCACCGCGATTGCAGCAGAACCGAAGGAAGGTGTGGAAGCCTTGAAAATCAACCTTCTGTCCCTGGATCAGCAGAGCGTCTCCCTTTTGGTGAAGGCTGCATCCCTTGCCGTGGTCGGTGCACTGGCCTGGTTTTGCCGCACCCCGCGCAGCAGCCCGAAACATTTGGGCCACCTGGGGGAATTCGCCATGGTGTTTCTGGCAATGCTCTTTCTCTCCGAGCGCTCCTGGAAGCATCACTACATCCTGTTAATCCTTTCTCACGGCTTTCTTTTGTATTACCTTCTGGTGATGCACCCTGCAGGCTGGAAAAAGTGGGTGCCCCTGGTTTTCATGGGAGCGGGGATTCTCCTGCATACCTTTACCAGCAGTGCGTTTTTCGGCGATTATGCAAGCGACGTCCTGGAGGCCTACGGCGTATTCGTGATCGGAGCGCTTTTTCTTTTCATAAGCTGCGCTTTGGCCTTAACAGCGCTGCGCAGGGAGGGCTGGCCGGAGCGGCCTCCCGTCAATGCGGGCACCTAAAGCAGAAGTGGTGAAAAAGGCTATGCGCGAGCATTTCGCAAAACACTACGCAAACACAAACGCCCTTGCAGCCGTCGTGCTTTTTTCGGCTGCACTGAAAATCATCCTGCTGCTGTTTCACGTACCCTTCAACTCGGACGGCGTATTATATATCACAGCCGCCCAAAAATTTGCCGCCGGCGATTTCGCGGGGGGAGTGGCCGTCTATCCCATGCCGCTCTATCCCGCCATGATCGTTTTTTCGCATGTGCTGGTCCCGGACTGGGAAATCGCCGCCAAGCTCGTCTCCCTCGTCTGCCAGGTGCTGGCGCTGATTCCGCTCTACTATTTAACCGCCCGCCTCTTCAGCCGAAAGGCGGCTTTCTGGGCCTGCCTTGCCTTTGCCGTGGCGCCCCTGCCCAATGACTGGGGGGTTGATGTAATCCGCAGCCCGGCCTTTGTGCTGTTTGTGCTGCTTGCGCTCTATTGCGCGCAAAAGGCCATTGACAACCAGAAACCGGTTTGGTTCTGCCTGACAGCACTCTTGTGCTGCGCCTCTTTTCTGCTGCGGATGGAAGGGGCCATACTGGTGCTGTTTTTCTGCATGTACTGGGTTTACCGGATCCTGGTCCAAAAAGGGGAGCGGGGTTGCCGGGCCAGGGGCTTTGCCGCCTGGATGCTTGTCCTGGCAGTGTTTTCTGGCATCTGCCTTTTCGCGCTGCATACGAGCGGGACGGGGTTTAACCGCATGGGCGAGATTGCCGGAAAAGCCCGGCATATTGCAGGGCTGGGCTTCCTGGACAACTACCACATGATCTATGGACAACTTGAGGAAATGGAGAAGCTCTCCCCCAACCGATACGGCCGGGAAAACCTGGCCGAGGTGGCCCGGCACTACATGTACCTGCTCTATATGCTGGGAGAGGCGCAGATATTTATCAAGGTCCTCTTTCCGCCCTTTCTTATAGCGCTTATCCTGGGCCTCAGGCGATCGCCCTCCCTGAATCCCAGGCGCTCATTCATACTGTCCCTGCTCCTGTTTTATCTGCTGGCCCTCTATATACTCTATGTGGACAGGGACTACATGCAGCGGCGGTTTTTGTTTGCCCCTGCGGTGCTGGCGTTTCCCTGGGTGGGCCTGGGCCTGGAGCGGATCTTTGCCCGCATCGCCGGATCCCTGCGGCCCCGGCGCTACCTGGCCGTTTTTCTGATCCTGTTTTTTGTCATCCCGGTGTCCAAGGCCGTGCACTCGGCGGCGGAAAAGGATGATGTGCTGCGCCGGGCCGGGGATTGGGCGGAGGCGTATATCGCGGGCCGGGATGCCACCTATTTTGCCAATGATTCCCTGCTGCCGTTTTTTGCGGGTATTTCAATGGATGACTACGTGGAGATCAGCCGGGAGAAAAAATACAATTTCGGCGCCATAGAAACGTTCGCCCTGGAAAAAAACGTGGACATCCTGCTTGTAAAAGTCCCACAAGAGCGGACCGATTCCTTAAGCGAATTCACCCGTTACAAAAAACTCCGGCATTTCAGCGGCGAGCACGGAAGAAACGTCTATATCTACTGCAAACCCGCTTTTTGCAAAAATCCAAAGGATGACCATGAAAATTGACATCTCCCTCGGCGAACTCGTGGACAAGGTGAGCATCCTGGCCATAAAACGCGAGAAAATCCGGGCAGAGGACAAACTGACCAACATCCGGAAAGAATACGGGCTGCTGCACCAAAAAATGCAGGAAGCCGGCATAAGCGAGGACTCCCCCGAATACCGGGATTTGTACGCCATTAACACCAAGCTCTGGGAGATCGAGGACAAAATCCGCGCCAAGGAAGCCGCCAAGACCTTTGATGCCGAATTCATTGCCCTGGCCCGGAGCGTCTACAGGGAAAACGACCAGAGGGCCGCCGTCAAGCGGGAGATCAACCTGAAGTACGGATCCGCCATAATCGAGGAAAAATCCTACGAGGCCTACGACTGAGACGGCCTGCCGGTTCCGTCTCAGTCCTCGTGGTGCAGCAGATCGGAGAAGTATTTCACGGTACGCCCCAGGCCTGCCGCCAGATCCGTTGTTGCCCGCCATCCCAGGATCTGTTCCGCCCGGGTGCAATCCGGCCGCCGGCGCACCGGATCGTTTTCCGGGAGCGGCTGAAACACAATTTCCGCGCTGGAACCGGTCATGCGGAGAATTTCCCGGGCAAGATCCATGATGGGCGTCTCCTGCGGATTGCCGAGATTGACCGGGCCGGTGACGGCGGAATCCGTTCCCATCAGGCGGATCAGGCCTTCCACCATGTCGTCCACATAACAGAAGGAGCGGGTCTGGCTGCCGTCGCCGTAAATCGTGATATCCCTGCCGCAAAGCGCCTGTAGCACGAAATTGCTCACCACCCGGCCGTCGTCCGGATGCATGCGGGGGCCGTAGGTGTTAAATATCCGGGCGACCTTGATCGGCACCTGCTGCTGGCGGTAATAATCAAAAAAAAGGGTTTCCGCGCATCTTTTTCCCTCATCATAACAGGAGCGCGGACCGATGGGATTGGTGTTGCCCCAGTACTCCTCTGTCTGGGGATGAACATGGGGATCGCCGTATACTTCGCTGGTCGAGGCCTGCAGAATTTTTGCCTTCACCCGCTTGGCCAGGCCCAGCATGTTGATCGCCCCGTGCACGATGGTTTTGACCGTCTGCACCGGGTCGAGCTGATAGTGGATGGGGGAGGCGGGAGATGCCAGGTTGTAGATCTCGTCGATTTCCACGTAGAGGGGAAAGGTGATGTCGTGGCGCAGCAGTTCGAAATAGGGCTTGTTGACCAAATGCGCAATATTGGCCTTGCGGCTGGTAAAAAAATTGTCCGCACAGATCACTTCATGGCCCTCATCGAGAAGGCGCTCACAGAGATGGGAACCGATAAATCCGGCCCCGCCGGTAACAAGAACGCGCTTTTTGCTGAATCTTCCGATTGACATGAGCGGTGTTTCCCCATTATCTGTTTGGTGTCTTCGCAAAAATCCCGGAAATAGCAAGAGCATTAGTAGCAGGAATCACAAACAAGTGTAAAGCAAATTGATGGCAGAGGAAAGGCGCAGATGAAGGGGAACAGGGAAAAGATACTGGTATGCGGCCCTGCCTGGGTGGGCGATATGGTCATGACCCAGAGCCTTTTGAAGAAAATCCGGGCGTACCGGCCAAGGGCGGTCATCGATATCCTCGCCCCGGCCTGGACCATCGCCCTCGCCCGGCGCATGCCGGAAGTAAACAGCGCTTTCGAGCTGGCCGTGGGCCACGGCGAGCTGAAACCGGGCAGGCGCCTCGCCGCTGCCAGGGACCTGGAAAAGAAAGGCTACGACGAAGCCATCGTCTGCCAGCGCTCCTTTAAGGCCGCTCTTGTCCCCTTTCTCGCCCGCATCCCGATCCGCACCGGCTACAGCGGGCAGATGCGCTACCCCCTGATCAACAACCCGCGCAGACTGGACAAAAGCAAGCTGCCCAGGACTGTTGATCGCCTCGTGGCATTAGGTGCCGCAAAAAATGCCAAACAGCCGCCTGTATTTGAAAACCCGGATTTGAGGGTGGATCCGGCAAACCGGCAAGACCTGTGCGCGCGCCTGGGCCTTCACACGGGACGGCCCGCGGCAGCCTTCCTGCCGGGCGCGGAATACGGGCCCGCCAAACAGTGGCCCCTGGCATACTTCCGGGAACTTGCAAAAACCCTGGTTTCCGGGGGCTGGCAGGTCTGGGTGTTGGGCGGGCCCAGGGACATGCCCTGCGGCCGCTTTATTGCAGGGGGAGATGATGCGCGCATCCACAACCTGATCGGCCAGACCCGCCTGGAAGACGCCATCGATCTTATAAGCCTCTGCAAGGTTGCGGTCACCAACGACTCGGGGCTCATGCACGTGGCGGCAGCCGTGGGAACCCATGTGGAGGTGCTCTATGGATGTACACCGCCGGATTACACGCCGCCGCTGACCGGGAGGAAAAACATCCACTACCTGCGGCTTGCCTGCTCTCCCTGTTTTGCGCGCACCTGCCCGCTGGGGCACCACAACTGCCTGCAGAAGATCCCGCCTGATGAAGTGGCGGATTCCCTGCTGGCCCCCAAAAAGGATTAAGGGGGGCCGTCCCGTCCGTTTCCGCGGATTTTCTCCAGGATTCCGCTGGTGCTCTGCCCCTCCAGCAGCTGTACCAGCTCCACCCGTCCGCCCCAGGATTCCACCAGGTCCCCGCCCACCACCTCGGATTTCGCATAATCGCTTCCCTTGGCCAATACATCCGGCTGCAGGGCCTTTAAAAGCGCGATCGGGGTGTCTTCGGCAAAGCATACCACCAGGTCCACGCATTCCAGGGCGGCAAGAATCGCCGCCCGATCCTGCTCCGCCAGCACCGGGCGCGACGGCCCCTTAATGCGTTGAATGGAGGCGTCCGTGTTAAGGCCTACGACGAGCCTGTCCCCCAGCAGCCGCGCCCGCTGTAGCAGGGCAATATGGCCGGGGTGCAGGATGTCAAAGCAGCCGTTGGTAAACACCACCTGCTGACCGGTTTTCTGCCAGTAGGCCACCATCTGCGCGGCCTGGGACCAGGAACAGGCGGCATACCGGTTCTCCCGTCCCGAATCCTGGGCCAGGGCCCTCAGCAGGTCCCCGCGGGTCGCCGCGTAAGTTCCCACATGCCCGACAACCTCGCCCGCGGCCAGATTGGCAAGCCTCATGGCCTGCTCCATGGACAAACCGGCTGCCGCACCTGCCGCCATCAGGGCGATCACCGTGTCCCCGGCGCCGGATACGTCAAAAACCTCCCGGGCTGCCGAAGGAACCGAGCAGGCCGGGGCGCTGCCGCGTAACAGGCTCATGCCCGCCTTCCCCCGGGTAAGCAGCAGGCAGTCCAGATCATAATGGCGGATCAGCGCCTGGCCGGCCTGCTCCTGGTCCGCGGGATCCAGGTTGAGTTTCTCGCAGGCCCGGCTGAACTCCTTTAAGTTCGGCGTAATACAGGTGCTGCCCGCATAGGACCGCCAGTCCGCGTTTTTGGGATCCACAAAAACCGGCACCCCCGTTTCCCGGCAGGCGGTAATGCACCTGCGGAGAAAGCCGTCATCCAGAAGGCCCTTGCCGTAGTCCGAGAGGACAACCGCCTGGACCGTCTCCAGGGCATTGGCAAACACCTCCCAGACGGCCTCTCTGGCAGCGGCATCCATCTGATCGGGCCGTTCCTCGTCCAGGCGGACCACCTGCTGTGCCCCGGCGATAATCCGGGTTTTCGCCACCGTGGGAAGGCCCTGCGCCCGGCTGCAGACATCGGCAATGCCCTGCCCGGAGAGCAGCCTTGCAATCTCGCCGGCGGCGGCATCCGCGCCGACGATACCGGCCAGCATGGTTTGGCACTCCAGGCCGGCCAGGTTGGCCGCCACGTTGCCCGCCCCGCCGAGCCGGCAGGTACGCTCCCGCACATGCACCACCGGTATGGGCGCCTCCGGCGATATCCGCTCCACGCCGCCCCAGATATAGCGATCCAGCATCACATCGCCCACCACCAGCACACGGACGCTTGAGAAATCCGGAAGCTCCATGCTCAATTCGTCTCCCGGAACAAAAACGACTCGATCATGCCGGCCAGGTAATGCAGCACAAAAATATGGGCTTCCTGGATCCGGGGCGTATCCTCGGCGGCAATTACGAGGGCGGAATCCACCACTGCCCCCAGCCTGCCCCCGTCTTTTCCGAGAAGCCCGATTGTATGAATCTTTTTTTGCCGGGCCGCATCAACGGCTTTTTCCACGTTTGCCGAATTGCCGGAGGTGGAAATTGCCAGCAGGATATCGCCGGGCCGGCCGAGGGCTTCCACCTGCCTGGCAAAAACCGCATCAAAGCCGTAGTCATTGCCCAGCGCCGTCAGCACCGAGGTGTCGGTGGCAAGCGAAATCGCCGGCATGGCCCGGCGCTCCCTGTGAAAGCGGCCCACCACCTCCGCTGCGAAATGCTGGGCGTCGGCAGCCGAACCGCCGTTTCCGCAGACAAGGATTTTGCCGCCCGTGGAAACGGTCCCCACAAGAAAATTGCCTGCCTCCCGGATTTTGGACTCCATCTTTTCGAGCTGCTGCATAACAGCTGCGTGTGAGGCAAGATCCCTTTGCAGTCCCATCAGGTTCTAATCTCCCTATACCGATGTATATTGACCATCAAATGCTTGATGATAAAACAAAAATTCCCTATAGTAAATTTTTTTCCAAACCCGGGGGGATAATCCTGGAAGTATTCCCGCCGGGCCGGGGCCCGGGACCGAGCCGGTTAGTAACTCCCAGGGTCGGCGGTCGGCTGAAGGCATTGAGAAGGCACTGAGTTGTTGATATCGGTGGAAGGCGGTTTCCTCGCTCCCCGGTCATTTTGGGAGCGAGGAAACCGCCTTCCACCGATATCATTACGAATCTTTGCATTATCCTCTGGACATCACCGGTCATTGCGAAGCGCAGCCAAAGCGAGCTGTTGTCTGAGCCCGAAAGGGCGAGTTCACAGCGAGCTGGCGGAGCAAGCCCTAGAGATAACACAAGGCGCGACAGGCCTCGGGGCAAATACCGGGGATGGCCTTACAAAAAATAGACCATAGCTTTCCGTTACTTCCTGCAAAAACACCGCGGTGGCGGAATAGAAAGCTTTTTAAGAAGCTACCGAGGATACGCTTTTGAAAGGAATCAGCACCGATGCCCCGCATTGCTGCACAAACCATATGCCTGATCCGGACTTCGGCAATCGGAGACACCGTGCACGCCCTTGCGCTTGTCAACGCGCTGCGCAAAGGCTATCCCGATGCGCACCTGACCTGGGTGCTGCAGAAACTCCCCTATGATATGGTCAAGCACCAGCCCGGCATCGACCGGTTCATTGCCTTCGACAGAAAAGGTGGCCTTAAAAACTGGCGAAGCCTTGCAAGCCGCCTCCGAAGCCAGGAATTTGACCTGCTTCTTGCGCCCCAGACCAGCGCCAAGGTCAGCCTGCTCACCTTTCTTGCCCGGGCAAAAGTCAAGCTGGGTTTTGACTGGCAGCGCTCCCGCGAGCTTTTGTGGCTTGCCAGCAACCGGCATATCCCGGCGCGCCCCATGCAGCACGTGCAGGACCAGTTCTTCGAATTCGCCGAATACCTGGGCATCCAAAACCACCAGGCATGCTGGGATTTTCGCTTCACGGAGGCGGAGAGGATCTGGCAGCGTTCCTTTTTTGCGGCCGCCGGCCGGCCGGCGGCCGGCTTTGTCATCGCATCGGCCCATCCCG
>CAZWNV010000130.1:0-8433 GCA_964635265.1 uncultured Desulfobacteraceae bacterium | reverse complement strand
CCATCGGCTCGGGCTACCTTTTTCCCACAACCTTTCAGAGAGAGGTCTTCAGTGACCTCACCGGCGAGCGCGGCGTGCTCATGGGATGCCTGGCCGGGGTCATGGAAGCCCAGTACAACACGCTTCGCAAAAACGGGCACTCCCCCAGCGAGGCCTTTAATGAAACCGTGGAGGAGCTTACCCAGAGCCTGATCCGGCTGGTTGATGAAAACGGCATGGACTGGATGTTTTCCAACTGCAGCACAACCGCCCAGCGCGGTGCCCTGGACTGGGCACCCAGATTCCGGGACGCGGTACTGCCGGTTTTTGAAAATCTCTACGAAAGTGTTGCCACCGGCAAGGAGACCAAGCGGGTGCTGGAGGCAAACAGTGCACCGGATTACAAGGAGAAACTGACCAAGGAGCTCGAAACCATCAAAAATTCCGAGATGTGGAGAACCGGTGCGGCCGTGCGCTCTCTGCGGCCGGAGCGCCGGGGCAAATAACAGAAATGGAGCCGGGGCGCAGGGTGCTTCCTGCGCCCCGGCATGGAACCATACAATACGGATTGCCCCTTTTCGGGAAGGCGGCAACAGATGGAATCAGTGGAGAGATCCGTCATGGAACAAGTATTTGTTTATGACACCACGTTAAGAGACGGCACGCAGGGCGAAAATATCAACTTTTCCGCCGGAGACAAGCTCAAAATCGCCAGGAAGCTTGATGAGATGGGGGCTCATTACATCGAGGGCGGATGGCCCGGCTCCAACGAGCGCGATGAGAATTTTTTTGCCATGGCAAGAGCCGAAACTTTTCATACTGCCCGGCTGACAGCCTTTGGCTCCACGCATAAATTCGGTGTTCCCCCGGAGGAGGACCGGAGCTTAAATGCCATTATTGCCTCCGGCGCTTCCGTGGCCACCATTTTTGGAAAATCCTGGGACCTGCACGTCAACAAAATCCTCAACATAGAACCCGAGGACAACCTGGGACTTATCCGGCAGTCTGTTGCCTATCTGAAACAGCATCAGATGGAGACCCATTATGATGCCGAGCATTTCTTTGACGGGTATAAGGAAAACCCTGAATATGCCGTGCAGACCCTGAAAGCGGCTGTTTCCGGAGGGGCTGATGCCCTTGTCCTCTGTGATACCAACGGGGGCACGCTGCCCCATGAAATCGAGCAAATCATGATCAGCGTCCGTGAGGCCCTGTACGCGGACCCGGACACCGCGGAGCCGATCCGGAACGTGCGCTTCGGCATTCATGCCCATAACGATTCCGGCCTCGCCGTGGCCAATACCATCACCGCGGTTCGAAACGGGGCGGTCATTGTTCAGGGAACCATCAACGGATACGGCGAACGCTGCGGCAATGCCGATCTTACCGCCATCATACCCATTGTCCAGCTGAAGCTGGACAGACAATGCATTGGCGCGGAAAACCTGAAAAAACTGCGCAAGGTCTCTCTTTATGTCAGTGAAACCGCCAACATGGCGCCGATCCATTCCCGCCCCTTCGTCGGCAAGAGCGCGTTTGCCCATAAAGGAGGCGTCCATGTCAATGCCATCATGAAGGAACCCCGCGCCTATGAACATATGGATCCGGTACTGGTCGGCAACCAGCGCCGGGTGCTGGTTTCTGACATGGCGGGAAAGAGCAATATCGAATACAAGGCAAAAGAGATGGGCATCGATATCGAGGGCAACGGCGTGAACAGCAGCGATATCGTGGCTGAAGTCAAACGCCTGGAGCAGCAGGGCTACCAGTTTGACGTAGCGGACGGGACGTTTAAGATCCTGATTGAGAAGCTGACCAATCAGTTTCATCCCCTCTTTGAGCTTGACTCCTTTCGGGTCACTATCGAAAAAGACAAAGATCAGGAATGCTACTGCCATGCCTTGATCAAACTCAGTGTAGGCGATGTCAAGGAAATCACCGCCGCTGAAGGTCATGGCCCTGTGAGCGCCCTGGACAACGCCCTGCGAAAGGCCCTGAACCATCTGTATGCCAATGAACTCGACCCCGTGCATCTGGTGGATTTCAAAGTACGTGTCCTTGACGGCAGCGAGGGCACCGGCGCCAAGGTGCGCGTCCTGATCGAGTCCCGCGATGAAGAGCAGCTCTGGAGCACCATCGGGGTTTCCGAGGACATTATCGAGGCCTCCTGGCAGGCGCTGGCCGACAGCTTCCAGTTCAAACTGGCCAAGGATAAACAAAACGGAGTGAAACAATGAAGGAGAAACTGCATATATTCGATACCACGCTGCGCGATGGGGAGCAGTCACCCGGGGCGAGCATGAATACGGGAGAAAAGGTGCGGATCGCCACGCAGCTGGAAAAGCTGGGGGTTGACGTCATTGAAGCCGGTTTCCCCGCCTCTTCCGAAGGCGATTTCGAGGCTGTCAGCGAGGTGGCAAGAAAGGTCTCGAATTCAGAGATTGCGGCGCTCGCCCGCGCATCGATAAAGGATATCGACCGGGCCTGGAAAGCGGTATCCCACGCGGCTCGGCCGCGGATCCACATCTTTTTGGCCACCTCCGATATCCACATGAGCTACAAGCTGCAGCTCTCGCGCGAAGAGGTTCTGCATTCCGCTGTAGAGGCGATTAAATACGCCCGCTCATTTACGGACAACATTGAATTCTCCGCTGAAGACGGATCCAGGAGCGATCCGGATTTTCTCTGCCAAATCTTTGAAGCCGTGATCGCGGCCGGGGCACGAGTGGTCAACCTGCCGGACACCGTGGGGTATGCCATCCCCAGGGAATTCGGAGAGTTGGTCCGCTATGTCATGGAAAATACCCCCAACATGGACCAGGCCATCATGAGTGTGCATTGCCACAACGACCTGGGACTGGCCACCGCCAACACGCTGGCCGCCATTCATGCCGGGGCACGGCAGGCGGAGGTAACCGTAAACGGCATCGGGGAGCGGGCGGGAAACACTTCCCTGGAAGAGCTGGTGATGACGCTGCATACCCGGCCCACCTATGTTCCCGTTACGACCGGTGTGGAAACCCAGCGAATCCACCCCACCAGTCGTTTGGTCAGCATGATTACGGGTATTATGGTACAGCCGAACAAGGCCATTGTCGGCGCCAATGCCTTTGCCCATGAAGCCGGAATCCATCAGGACGGGGTTTTGAAAAATCCCATGACCTACGAGATCATGAAGCCGGAGACCGTAGGCCTCACCAGCAACCGCATGGTCATGGGCAAGCATTCCGGAAAGCACGCTCTCAAAAAGCACCTGAAAAACATGGGCTACGACCTTTCCGATGAAGAAGTCAAAATCGTTTTCGAAAAGTTCAAGGTGCTCTCGGACAAGAAAAAGGTGGTCCATGACGAGGACATCGAAGCCCTGGTCAACGAGGGAATCCTCCGGACCTCGGATATCTATTCCCTAGAATATCTGCATATCAGCAGCGGTACAACGGTGTTTCCCACTGCCAGCGTCAAAATCTCGATCAACGGCAAGGAAATCAAGGGTACGGGCACCGGCAACGGTCCGATCGACGCCACCTATCACACCATCGCGGAAATCACACAGACCGAATCCGAACTGATGCGCTTTTCCATTAATGCGCTCACCGATGGTACGGATGCGCAAGGCGAGGTGACCGTCCGCTTAAAGGAAAACGGCCTGGTTGCGCTGGGCCGGGGCACGGATCCGGATATCATCACGGCCAGTGCCCATGCCTATGTCAACGGACTAAACCGGCTGGAGTACCTCAAGCAGAATCCGCCTGTTACCGAAGCCGGCCTTTAAGCCCCTCTCCCGGAAGAAAGGCCGGGCAGTCCCGCGGAACAGCCTTTCATTTGCCGGAAGCGCTGTTCTCCGGGGCAGCGTCGACGATCCGCAGGTGTACCCGCCGGTTCCCGGCCGGGCTGCCTTTCGAAGCCGGCTTTTCCTCTCCGTAGCTGATCACTTCCAGCCTTTTCGCGGCAACGCCGGCAGCCACCAGATACTTTTTTACCTGCCGGGCCCGCTCTCTGGCAATCCGGTAATTAACCTCACTCGGGCCGCGGCTGTCGGAATGGCCTTCTATAACCACGCGTATCTGCGGGTATTTCAGAAGAAATGCCGCCTTGTCGGCAAGCTTGCGCTTGGCCGGACCGCTAAGACGCCCGGCTCCGGAGGAAAAATAAATATCCTCGGAAACAAAGCGTTCGCGCAGAAGCTCCCGATTCGCGCCTTCTGTGGTACGGCCCGCCAGCATCTGCTCCTTCAGGCTCTGCTGGACCGGGTCCTGTCCGATCCAGATCCCGAAGACAGCCCTTTTAAAGGCCAATCCCCCGATCTCGGCCTTCTGCTCCCCGTTTTTCCGCACGCGTGTTCCCTGCCCCGGCAGATAACGGATTTCAAACCGGTCCCCGGTTTGCACATCCCCGGCAAAACAGGCGGTAAAGCGCTGTATCCGGGATTTGAGCGGGCTTGTGTCCCCATGGGGCATGCTGCGGCGAAAACCCTGGGCAACGGCGTCCTGCAAACGCGCGCTGGTGACCAGAAAGTCATCCACCACAAAGATCCGGATCGCCATCGGCTCGTCCACAGAGGCAATCTCGCGGCCGTTTTTCCCCGCCTCCCGCAGGTACAGCCCGGCCAGGTATACAGTGCGGGTAAAAACAGTGCGCCGGCCCACCCCGTTTAACACCAGCAGCCCCTTTTCGGTCTCGATGGTTTCCGAAAAGCTAACGCCTCCCAGCTCTCTGGCAGATACAGGAAAGGCCGCCAGCAGCACCAGGAGAAAGCCGGCTATTGCTTTGCTGGGCATAATCGCCCTCCTCCGGCACCCTGCATACAGGCTGCAGGGGGTTGCCCGATTCAAGACGGCAGCTTCAGTGTTCCCACAAGATCGGAAACCCGGCTGATGCCTTCTTCCCGGAGAAAGGCCCGGATGCCGTCAATGATTTCCGTCGTGGCCCGCGGGTTGGTAAAGTTGGCGGTTCCCACCTGAACCGCCGTTGCTCCGGCAATAAGAAACTCCAGGGCATCCCGGGAGTTTGTAATGCCGCCGATCCCGATAACAGGGACATCAACGGCACAGGCAGCCTGCCACACCATCCGCAGCGCTACAGGTTTTATCGCAGGTCCGGAAAGTCCGCCGGTGATATTGCCGAGGCAGGGACTGCGGGAAAAAACATCCACTGCCATACCGGTAATCGTGTTGATCAGCGAGACGGCGGATGCGCCGGCGGAAACCACGGCCTCCGCAATCGGAACAACATCGGTGACATTGGGCGAGAGCTTGGCGATAATCGGCTTGCCGGTTTTTTCCCGCACAGCGCTGACCACCTCCGCGGCGGCTTGCGGATCCACACCAAAGCTCACGCCCCCTGCTGCCACGTTGGGACAGGAAATATTGACCTCCAGCCCGTCGATGGCCTCCTGGCAGTCACAGACAGCGGCAACATCGGCATAGGATTTTGGTGTTTTTCCGTACACGTTGACAATCACGGCGGTTGAGAACTGCCGCAGATAAGGCAGCTTATCCCGGATAAAAGCTTCAATACCGATGTTTTCCAGTCCTATGGCGTTGAGCAGGCCGCAGGGGGTTTCCACAATCCGCGGCGGCGTGTTGCCGGCAGACGGCTCCCTGGAAAGCCCCTTGACAATAACCGCTCCGAGCTGGTTCAAATCCACCAGGGAAGCAAACTCACGGCCGAATCCAAAAGTTCCGGATGCGGTCATCACAGGGTTCTGCAGAGTAAGGCCGCCGCCTATGGCGACAGTGAGCAGCTCTTCCATAAATCCTTCACCAGGTGCTACAGGCAGTCCCCGAAATCGGGCTGCAGAGTTTTGCCAGTGCGTGCTCGGGTGCGCCGGCGCATCATCCCATGAAAAACCGGACAAAAAGCCTTGACGAGAGAAGCAGGCAAACAGTATGGATGACTGCAAAGATCGCGCAGGAAACGATCAGGCAGCCTTGATCCCGGATCTCCTCTGGATTTGTTTATAAATAAAAAACCCCATGCCGTCAAACACCAAAATAGAAAAGCGTCCTCTGCGCATATGCCTGCTGGGTTACCGCAGCAACCCCCACAGCGGCGGCCAGGGGGGCTACATCCGGAACCTGAGCCGCGCGCTCGTCCAACTGGGGCACCGTGTAGACGTTGTCTCCGGCCCTCCCTACCCGGAGCTGGATGCCGGGGCGAACCTGGTCCGGCTGCCCAGCCTGGATCTCTATAATCCGCACAATCCATTCCGGCTTCCCAAAACAGAGGAACTCAAGGACCCGATCAATCTGACGGAATGGATGGGAATCTCGACTATGGGCTTTCCGGAACCCTTTACCTTCGGTCTCCGGGCAGCCCGGCACATAGCCCGCCGCCGGTACCGCTACGACGTAGTCCATGACAACCAGAGCCTCTGCTACGGCCTCTGCTCGATAAAAAAGCAGGTCCCCACCCTGGCCACAATCCATCATCCCATTACCGTAGACCGCAGGATCGCCGTAGGATCCGCCCCTCACCTGTGGCAGAAGCTCAAAGAGCTGCGCTGGTACTCCTTTCTGGACATGCAGAAACGTGTCGCACGGATCCTGCCGCACATCATTACCGTCTCGGATTGCGCCAGAGAAGACATCTGCCGGGAATTCCAGGTGGACCCGGAGCGTTTCTCCATCATCCCCAACGGCATCAATACCGGGCTTTTCTATCCCGTTGAGGGAATCGAGCGGGAAAAAAACCGCATTATTGTGACAAACAGCGCGGATACGCCGTTAAAAGGGCTGACCTACCTGCTGGATGCGGTTGCCGAAATCGCGGCAAAACGCGATGTCCGGCTGATTGTGGTGGGTACGCCCAAAAAAAACGGCATGGTGGTCAAACGGATCCGAAGTCTGGGTATCGGCCCTCTGGTAACGTTTACCGGCCGCATCAGCTACAGCGAATTTGTACGGCAGTACGCAAGGGCCGCGGCAGCGGTTATCCCCTCGATATACGAGGGCTTCGGTCTGCCCGCGGGGGAGGCCATGGCCTGCGGCGTACCGGTAATCAGCACAACCGGCGGAGCTCTTCCGGAGGTTGTGGGGGATGCGGGGATACTGGTCCCGCCGGCGGACTCCCGTGCCCTGGCAAATGCGATCGCCTCGGTCCTGGATTATCCGGAGTATGCCCGCCGGCTCAGCGAAGCGGGCTACCGGCGCGTCCGCAGACACCTGACCTGGCAGGCGGCAGCAGAGAATACCGTTGCCGCCTATTTCAAAGTGATACGGCAGCAAGCCGGACAGGGGAAAACATGATTACCGTTGATTGCAACCGCATCCGGGCGCATCCGGGCGATCGGGTGCTCGACATCGGATGCGGCCCCGGCAGACACGCCTGCCGGATGTATGAAATGCAGGGGGTGCAAGTGATCGGCATGGATGCAAGTTTTGCCGACGTCTGCGAGGCAAGGGAGCGGCTTCGGTATCACGAGGCCATTGGGGCTCACGGCGGGGGTTCATGGGCGGTTGCCGCCGGCGACATTACGGAACTTGCCTTCCGGGATGCCTGTTTTGATCTTGTCATATGCAGCGAGGTGATGGAGCATATTCCCAATGACAGCCGGGCCGCCCGGGAACTGATGCGGATTGTAAAACCGGGTGGCATGCTTGTGGCAAGTGTGCCGCGCTATTATCCCGAAAAGCTCTGCTGGAAGCTCTCCAGCGCGTATTATTCGGCAAACGGAGGCCATGTACGGATTTATCGGAAAAAAATGATACAGACCCTGTTTGAAAATGCGGGCGCCCGCTTTCTTTCGGCCCATTTTGCCCACAGCCTGCATACCCCCTACTGGTGGCTCAAGTGCTGGGTCGGCCCCAACCGGGAAGATTCGGCCGCTGTGAACGGCTATCACCGCTTCCTCACATGGGATATCATGAAGCAGCCCCGGATCACCAAAGCCCTGGACGCCCTGCTCAATCCGGTACTGGGCAAAAGCCTGGTGCTGTATTTCCGGAAGGGGTAGGCCCCAAGGCTTCATTCCGGCAGGTTCCCGGCGGCATCCTCCGGACTGCGGCGCTGCAGCACGCCCAGGGTTTTGGTCATGGGCAGTTCGCGGAAAAGGCCCGAGGCAAGCGCAAGCTTGTAGACATGGCGCGGCGCCTGTCCCCCTTGCTCGGGGGAGGCGAAAATATCATGGATCATAAGAAAGCCGCCCGGCATAATGTGGCCGGCCCAGCCGGTGTAATCGCCGACAGCCGCAGCGTAACTGTGACCTCCGTCAATAAAGACCAGCCCGAGCGGGATAGACCAGAACCTTGCAAAAACAGCCGACCTGCCCACCATCGGCAAAACGGTATCTTCCAGGCCGGCTTTTGCCAGGGTCTGCCGAAACAACGGCAGCGTATCGATCATCTGCACCCGCGGATCATACGTATCCGGATCAAAAAAGCCCTCCCCCGGCTGCTGCTCCTCGGAGCCGCGGTGATGGTCAATAGAGAAGACAACACTGCTGCTCTCCCGGCA
>CAZWNV010000129.1:0-8470 GCA_964635265.1 uncultured Desulfobacteraceae bacterium | reverse complement strand
ATCGGCGCGGGTGATGCCCGAAAATCCGCCGATGCGTCGTCTCCGGGCCGGCAGAAAGCGGCGCCGCCCGCAGAGGGCGCTTATGGCGCCGGCCGGATACTGGTGGCCGAAGACAATGCAGTGAACCAAAAGCTCATCCGGAGCATGCTGGAGAAAGCCGGCTATACAGTGGAAATAGCCGAAAACGGCAATTCTGTGGTGGAGACCTTTACCGCCCGCCCGGAGGCTTACAGCCTTATCCTGATGGATATCCAGATGCCCGGTATGGACGGGTTTGAAGCCGTCAAAGTGCTTCGCGACAAGGGCTATGAGGGGGTTCCGATTATTGCGCTCACAGCCCACGCCCTGTCCGGCTATCGGGAGGAGTGCCTGGCGGCGGGCATGGACTCCTATATTGCCAAGCCTGTTAAGCGCCAGGAGTTATTCGATATCCTCAATCAGTTTCTGGCGGTCAATCGCTGAGGCTTACTCCAGCCGCCGCTCCACCGGCAGCAGCAGGGCTTCCAGATGCCGGTGCGAGCTCTTGGCATCCCGGAATTCCTTGAGGTCCGAGAGCACCGCCTCCACCTTTTCCTCGGGCACCTGTGCCTGATAAACCGTTGTGTTGCCCGGAAAAACCTGGCTGCCGAAGTGTTTGCCGTCCCGGTCTTTGCCCTCCCGCATGGCGTAGCGGGCATAATCGCGGATTTCGTGATTATCCAGGATGACTTCAATGGCGTCGGCGTATTCGAAATGGATGGTGATGTGCATGAATTTCATAACCGTTTGCGCCTCTCTCTCCCTTTTTTACAGCAGATAGAATGCAGCGGCGAGTGCCAGAAGTACCAGCACAACAAGGGTGCTGGCCGCTTTGTGGGCCAGGATTTTGCGCTGCAGGGCATCAAAGAGGGTATAGACCACCGGAATCACCAGCAGGGTGAGTGCTGTGGCGGCCAGCATTCCGGCGCAGATGCAGACTCCCATGGGCATCCGGGCCTCTCCGCCGGCTCCATAGCCAAGGGCGATGGGCATAATCCCCAGGATGGTGGAGATCGCTGTCATGAGCACGGGCCGAAACCGCACCATCCCGGCTTCCAGCGCGGATTCTGCTATGGAATGACCGCGCAAAACCAGCACATTGGCATAGTCCACCAGCAGGATGGCATTTTTGGTAACCAGGCCCAGCAGCATGATGATGCCGATAAAGGAGAAGATATTGAGTGTCATCCCAAGGGCGTAGAGGGCCCCGAAGGCTCCGATTCCGGCAAGCGGAAGCGACATCAGGATGGTCAGCGGATGCAGAAAGGATTCGAACTGGCCGGCCAGGATGAGAAAAATAAAGACAACGGCAAATACCAGGGCCACCGTCAGATAGTAAAAGGATTCCTTGAAATCCTGGCTCTGCCCGGTAATGTCGGTGCTGAAATCCGCCGGCAGCTCGTTGTCGAGAAACCCCTGGAGCTTGTCCAGCGCGGAGCCGAGAGCAACGCCGGGCGGCAGCTGACTGCTGATGGTCAGGGAGCGCCCGCGGTTGAAGTGATGGATTTCGCTGGGGCCGACCGCTTCCCGGATTTCCACGATATTGCCCAGCGATACCATCTTCCCGGATTGGTTGCGGGTGTAGAGACGGTTGATGGTATCCGGTGTGTTGTGGGCACTGTTGATTTCCGGGATGACCTCGTAGCGCTCGCCCTTTCTGTCGATTTCCGTGATATCGGGCTCACCGAAGATAAAGCGCAGTGTGTTGGAGATTTCAGCAACCGAGACTCCCATTTCCTGGGCTTTTTCCCGTTCCACGAAAACCCGGACTTCGGGTTTGTCAAGCTGCATGTTGGATCGTACACCCACGAATTCCGGCTGGCTGCGCATCCACTGCATTACGGTTTCCTGCTGCTCTGCCAGATCATCGATATCCGGGTTTTTGAGCACCACCTGCAGGGGGGCTTCCCCGCCGCCCGGACCCTGAAGCTCCAGCACATAGCCCTTCACCCCGGGCACTCCGGCAATTTTTTCCCGGATTTCCTGCATAACAGCCGTCTGGTGCCGCTCCCGCTGGTGCCGGTCTGTAAGGCGGACGAAAAAGATGCCTTCATTGACTTTTCCGGGCCCGGCCCGCGCCATGCCGATAGCCATGAAATAAGAGCGTACCTCATCGATATTTTTCAGGATGTTTTCGATCCGGCTGCCGTATTGATCGGTATTGCTGATTGTGGCGCCTTCCACTGTTTCGTAGGAAATCATGAACTTGCTTTTGTCGATTGTCGGCACGAACTCGGATTCCAGGCCCCGCAGAAAAGCAATGCCCACCCCGAACGCGCAGACTGCTATCAGCACCGTCAGCCAGCGCCACCGAAGGGCCGCCCCGAGAACGAGGCGGTAGAGCGCTTCCAGTCTGTTAAAGCCTTTTTCCACAGCCCGGAGCAGCAGGGGGCGCTTGGAGTCGGCTGTTGCCGCTATCTGCAGGTAACGGGAGCAGAGCATGGGGGTGAGTGTGAGCGCGGTAAAAGTGGAGGCCACCACTGTGAAGGCGACGGTCATCCCGAACTCAAAGAAGAAGCGGCCGATCATGCCCGGCATGAAGGCGACAGGGATGAAGACGGCAATCAAGGCCAGGGTGTTGGCGATGGCCGCGAAAGCAATTTCCGTGGTTCCGGTACGGGCTGCGGGTTTGGATTCCGCGCCGTATTCCATGTGGCGGTAGCAGCTCTCCAGCACCACGATGGCATCGTCGACCACCAATCCCACCACCAGGATAAGAGAGAGAAGCGTCAGGTTGTTCAGGGAAAACCCGGCATAATAAATCATGGCCATGCCGGCCAGAAGGGAGGTGGGAATGGCGATGGCGGAGATAATGGTGCCCCGCAGCGAGCCCAGGAAAATCAGAATGACCATGGCCACCAGGCCGGTGGCCATGAATATGGTGGAGGTCAGGTCGTTGATGCTCTCTTTTACATAGACCGAGTCGTCCGAGGCGATCGCGTATTCCAGCCCGGGCGGAAAATCCCTTGAGAGTTCCTCAATTTCGGCCTTGATCCGTTTGACCACTTCCACCATGTTGGCGTCCGACTGCTTGACCACGCCGAGACCGATGCTTTTTTCCCTGTTGAAACGGGCCACGTTGCGGTCGTTTTCCACGCCGTCAACCGCCTCTCCCACATCGCTCAGGCGCACCGGCGCTCCGTTTTGATACGTGATGATAATATCATTGAAGGGCCCGGCCTCGGCGAACTGGCCCT
Source organism: uncultured Desulfobacteraceae bacterium (assembly GCA_964635265.1). Classification (GTDB taxonomy): domain Bacteria; phylum Desulfobacterota; class Desulfobacteria; order Desulfobacterales; family Desulfosalsimonadaceae; genus M55B175. The sequence goes on along the minus strand of CAZWNV010000129.1, from coordinate 5,255 downwards.
CGGTTTTGATGAGGAACTCGCGCTCCCTGCTCTCGATGCGCCCGGAGGGGATATCCACGTTCTCAGCCTGAACCTTGCTGATGACATCCTGGACGGTCAGATGATGGGCCGCAAGCTTGTCCGGATCCCGCTTGATGCGCACGGCATACATGCGCTCTCCGCCGACCTGCACCTGTCCTACTCCCGGAAGCCGCTCGAGCTGGTCTTTCAAGACCGTGTCGGCATAATCGGTCATGCGTACCGGGCTCCAGCGCTTGTCCCCGCGAAGGGCGATCCACATCACGGCCTGGGCGTCCGGATCCACCTTGCGGATGATGGGCTCTTCGATATCGTCGGCCATATCCGGCCGGGCCCGGGTAACCCGGTCGCGCACGTCCTGGGCAGCAAAGTCGATGTCGCGGTAGAGCTCGAACTCGACCGTGACTATGCCGACCTCCTCTCGGGCGGTGGCCGTGATCTCCTTGATGCCCTCGATGGTGTTGACCTCTTCTTCAAGGGGCTCGATGATCTCGGTCTCGATCACCTCGGGGTCTGCCCCCGGCAGTACCACGGAGACGTTGACAATGGGAAAATCCACATCCGGGAATTCCCGGAGCGGCATTTTGGTATAGCCGAATACCCCGAAAATGAATATGGCCAGAAAAAGGACGGTGGTCAAAACCGGCCGTCTGATGCAGAAATTCCAGATCATAAGAGATTATTCCAATCTGTATCACGCGCTGTTTGCAATATGTTTTCGGCCTTTCAGTCCCGGGGGCAGACCGTGTCGCCTTCCGAGACCGAGATGTGGCCGGACCGGATGATCGTTTCCCCGGGTTCCACGCCCTTGGTGATCTCAACGATGCCCGGTTTGCGAAGCCCGACGCTGACATCGCGGCCCCGCGCTTTTCCGTTGGAGACCACGAAGACCATGTAGCCCTTCCGCGTGGGGATCAACGCCTCCTCCGGGATCACCGGCCGGTTTTCCAGGACCTCCAGGATCAGTCTGACGGAGGCGAATCCTCCGGGCAGAAGTGTTTTTTCGGGGTTGTCGATATAGGCCTTGATCAGGAGGCTGCGGGTGTCCTTCTGAATAAGGGGGCTTACGAAATACACCGATCCGCTGAAGTTTTTTTCCGGCGCTGCTGCGGAGCGTACCCGTATGGATTGTCCGGTCTCTGCCCGGCCCGTGTATTTTTCCGGTATGGTAAACGCGATTTTCAGGCGTTCGACCTGCACCAGTGGTGCCAGCCGGGTGCCCGCACTGACCCACTCGCCGGAGTCCACGTAGCGCTCGCCGATAAATCCGGCAAAAGGAGCCTGAATCCGGGTGTCGGCAAGCGACTCGCGGGCTCCGGCAATTTCCGCCTGCAGCCGTTTGACCTTTGCGGTCAGGGCCTTGTAGCTGGCCTCCGCTTCATCCCTGGCGGCTTCGGTGCCCAGATCCTGTTTATACAGCCGCTGCCGCCGGTTAAAGACCAGGCGGGCGTTTTCCAGGTTGGCCTCGGCTTCCTGCAGAGCGGCTTTTTTGGCCCTGAGCTGCTCCTTGATTTTGTTGTCATCGAGCAGAAAAAGCAGTTCGCCTTTCTCCACGAAACTTCCTTCGGAAAAATGGACGGATTCCAGAAGACCGTTGATTTCCGGGCGGATCATCACCTCCTGCACGGCCTCCAGGGTTCCGATCCCTGCTACGGTAACCTCGAGATCCCGCGTCTCCACCGTCGTGGTTTTTACCGGGATGCACTCCCGGCCGGCTGCGAGTGCCTGCTGGGCAGCCAGGGCAAAGCCCGTTATGGAAAGAAGGCAGCAGCAGATCAGGGCGGCTGCCGCCCGTCGGAAAAGGGCGGGGCCGCTGCCCGGTACTGTGAGCTCCACGGCGGTTTCCGGCGCATGAAGGCGTTTTTTACTCATAGGCGTCATCAGATAGCTCCTTTGCCGCTAAGTCCGTCTGAAAGGTCCCGGTTGCCAGTTTGAGCCGGATCTGGTCCAGTTGATAGGAATAGTAGGCTTGGGCCAGCCGGTTTTCCGCCTCGTTTAGGGCGGTAAAAGCATCTATCTGGTCCACCGCAGTGACAAGGCCCTGTTCAAACTGCGCGGTGACCTGCTGGTAGTTGCGTCTGGCCGCCTTCACCTGCTCCTCCAGTTGTTCGATGACTTTTTTTTGCGTCTGGATATCGAGATATACGCTCCTTACCTGGTTGCGGATTTCTTTTTTCAGGCGGGACAGGGCGGCCCTGGCCTCCATAAGCCCGGCTTTTGCCTGGTCGACTTCGGCCGATGTCTTCCATCCGGTAAACAGGGGATAGGAGAGCTTGAGCGTCGCCTCCCAGTCCTCGCGCTCCCCGTAGAAGAGGGCGGATTCGTTGGTCCGTGTGTACTGGCCCTCCAGGCTCAGGTTCGGGAAGTAATCCGCCTGTTCAAAATCCACCCGTTTTTCTGCTACCTGTACCTGCTCCCGGGCCCGGCGGTAATCCTGCCTGTGTTCCAGGGCGGTCTGGTAGAGTTCGGATACGGCGGGCGAGCCGAAGCACCTCTCCGCGGGTTCGGCAATCGGGCCGGGTACAGAGTCGCGGCCCAGTTCCAGGGCAAGATTCTCCAGGGCGATTTCATACTGATTTTTGGCCCGCTCCAGTTCCTCCTGCGATTGTGCCATCTGAACCCGGGCGCGCAGCACGTCGGTACGTGTCAGGATCCCCACCTCAAAACGCGCCTTGGCCTGCTCCAGCTGCTCTTTGGCCCGTTTGAGGGCGTTTTCCGAGATTTCGATGGATCGCCTCCCCAGCAGAACCTCGTAGTAGCGGATGCTGACATTAAAGAGGATCTCCTTGACCTGCCGGATATGGCGGAATCGGGAACCGTTGAAATAGTTCTCGGCAATCTGCCGGCTGGACCAGACTTTGCCGAATTGATAGATGTGCTGATCCAGCTTGAAGGTGAGGGTCCCGTAATCGCGGGGCGTGTCGAATATATCCAGCTGACCGCCGGCAGCGCCCGAACCGGATGAGATGTCATCCACCTTCTGACGGGTATAACCGGCTTCCGCGGAAAGCTGCGGATACAGGTTGGAGGAGGCAATGGCAATATTGTCCTGCTCCTGTTCCAGTTTTTGTCTGGAGACGGCGATCTGGTCGTTTTTTTCCAGGGCTGTTCTATAAGCCTGCTTGAGTGTAAAGCGATCGGGATGCTCCTGGTTCTGGCCGGCGGATGCGGGTGCAGCAAATGCCGCCAGCAGCAGAAGGAGTCCCAGGGTGCAGCCTCGGTGAATCGATTTCAAGCCCATGTTCCTGCCTTATCCTTTTTTTGCGGGGAACCGGCCGGCGTAAGCGCGGCGCGGCAGAATTTGTTGACTTCCTCTTCCAGATCCGGGATCTGCACGGGCCCCAGAAGATCCATGTGCACGAGGCCGAAGACCAGGCCGTGTATGATGTGGGCGGTTTTGCCGGTATCCGTGCAGGCTATGGAATTGTCCGCTATACCGGTTTCCAGGCACCGGCTAATAATTGTCAGGATCTGCTCGCTGGTGCTGCGGACCAGGGATGTAAGTTCGCTGTTCTCGGAGGTCAGCCTTTCCGGGAAGTCGCGCAGGAAGATCAGCACCTGGCGGGAGTGCGAACGGCTGAATGCGGCGTTGAACCGGAGCAGGGCCTCGAGTTTTTCCATTCCCGTATTCCGGCCGGCCACTGCAGACTCCATCTCTTCCAGATAGATGGTTCCCGCGCGCCGGAAGATCTCGAGGATAATGCCTTCCTTGTTGGTGTAATGGTAGAAGAGCGTACCGTGCGCAACCCCGGCTGCTTCAGCGATTTCCGGGGTGGAGGTGTTGTAGAAGCCTTTTTCGGCAAAAAGCCGCGTGGCGCTTTCGATGATGGCCTGTTTCCGGTCCAATGCCATGCTCCTGCGGAAACCGGGCGGTATTTTCCGCTCGCTGGAAAAGGGTTTCGGATATAATTAAAAATCAGCTTGTTCAGCAGAAGTCTGCCCCCGGGGGAGTCGGGAAATATTTATAAAAACCCTGCATAGAACAAACTGATTGAGTTGTCAATCAGTTTGTTCCATGTGGTTTTTCCAAGGGGAAAAAGCGGGGGCACACGCCCCCGGAGGGGGGCGGCGGTCAGCAGGGTTCAGCCGCCTATGGAGACCATGGAATCGCCCGCATCCCGGGGGCTTAGTTCTGCAGCATGCGCAAAGGGCTTTCGTTTTACGGCGGTGAAAAAGACCTCCGCCAGGTCCGTATCCAGCATACCCGCCCGGAGCGGGGTCTTGATGTCTTCGCTGATATCGGCCAGCAGACAGGGGCGGATCCTGCCGTCGGCCGTAAGCCGCAGGCGATTGCACTGCCTGCAGAAATGACGGCTTACCGGGCTGATAAAGCCGATTTCGCCGGCTGCCCCGGCAAATTTCCAGCGCACAGCCGGGCCGTCATTTTCCTGGCGCTCCACCGGGTGCAGCGTTCCCAGTTGTTCCAGCCGGTTCCGGATTTCCGGATAGAGCAGGGGGCTTGTGTCGCAGAGCCGGGTACGCCCGATGGGCATGTATTCAATAAAGCGGATGTGGAAGGGATAGGAAAAAGACAGGGCCGCCAGATCGGTGAGTTCCTGGTCATTGATTCCGTTTAAGACCACCACGTTAATCTTGATGGGGGCCAGTCCCTTGTTATAGGCGCTTTCAATCCCCTGCCAGACTTGTTCAAAGGCATCCACACCGGTGATGGCTTCATATTTCTCCCGGTCCAGGGTATCCAGGCTGATGTTTATACGCCGGATTCCGGTTGCTGCAATCCGGTCGATGTAGCGGGACAGCAGTACTCCGTTGGTTGTAAGCGAGATGTCGGAGAGGCCCTCCAGTCCGGCAAGGGACTCCAGAAAGGCGCAGCAGTCTTTGCGAACCAGGGGCTCGCCCCCTGTGATGCGGATTTTGTTCACGCCCAGCCGGACCGCTATGCGCGTAATGCGCAGGATTTCCTCATAGCGCAGGATTTCTTCATGGGCCAGCTTGCAGGCAGTGCCCGCCGGGTTGCAGTAAAGGCAGCGCAGGTTGCAGCGGTCCGTAATGGAGATCCGGAGGTAATTGAGGTTGCGCCTGTATTGATCAATCAGGCGGGTGCCGGCGATCTGCATGCTCTGTATTCCTTTGGCTGGATGGGGCTTTTTGGAATTTTTCCCGGTAATCGGCAACAGTGATCATGGGGGGGCGCTCGTGGCCTTCGATGCGGTGGATCTCTGCTTCGTAGCGGCCGGGGATGTGTTTGTACTGGATCATTTCTTTGTGCAGGGCCT
>CAZWNV010000128.1:3316-8557 GCA_964635265.1 uncultured Desulfobacteraceae bacterium | reverse complement strand
TTTATTTCGGCCGCCTACCGGGAAAACCATGCTACTCCACTCCATTAACACTCGAAATATCAGTTATATTAACCGAGTTGATAGTAGACATATCGCTACCTGCAACAGTGTTTAATGTCTGGTTCCAACCAGTGGAAGGTTCCGGCAAAACAACATCCATGGTGACGATGGATTTTACATAAACTTGGCTTGAACGATTGGAAAAATCTACTGTTAAAGAAGCCATTATACCGCCTGGTTTATCATTTTGATATTTTGAAACTCGATAGTTTCAGTGTCCGATAAAGTTGTTTCCGAGTATTCAATGCCAACAATGACGGGTTTCTGCGTATGAGTGTCATCAAAAAATACCGCTCCGGCTGTAGGACCTACAGATCCTGTGGCAGTAATGGTCTCGTCATCGCAGGTAAACTCTCCGCCGTCGTCTGCCTCTGTCTCAGTAACTGCTTGATTTGATAAAGTGACTGGCCCGGAATACCCATTCTCCTGCGTAATTTCCCAGTAACTCGTGTCATATGACCAAAGCTCCCAAGTCACTGTATTGTCCGAAACTGTGTCGCCCCAAGTATTGGTGCTATCATCTTCAATCCATGTCGGCTCGGAACTGCCTGAAGTCCCGCTGTTTGTGGCTCTATACACATAGCCATTTGCTGTTGTCGGAATTACTATATCGCCGGAGGAGCATGATGTATCGCTCTGCCAAGCCGATGCCGTCCAGACTTTATGCTTATCTTTGTCAAAAGCGAACGTATCATCAAGAAGAGCAAGTTTTAGTGTGTCATCCACGTAATCAACTTCTTTAAGCATTTCAAGGTAGGTAGCATAGGTGGCTTTATAGAAAAAGAACTCTTCTAACTCGATTGCAAAATCATCCCACCACATATAAGTGCTCTGAGAACTCCATGAACCGCTTTCAAAATGATGGAGATTTATCCTTTCAATATTTGTATTATATTTAAGGCTTCTTGTACCTGATTCAGTATGACCTGATTGAAGATCCTCTACATAATAGTCATATTGTCCATTGTCCCAATCAAATGTAAACTTTACATAAATCCATCTTTCATATCCATCGCCTGCATAGATTTCGGTGTTACCATCACCATCGTCAAGTTCCCACTCCGGATTGTCAGTAGCAAATCCGCATATCATATTCCCGTCGGAGTCTATTAATTGTAGGCCCCCACCGCGAGAACTTGATTCCTCCAGCCAATAATGCTCAAACGTATCAGGGTTTTTTGCCGTCCCTTCCCCGAATGGATATGCGTGGCCAATAAGACCCGCTGAAGATGTAATTCCGGCTGAGTAGGAACCCCTAACATGATCGGTTTTTACTTCAAAAGCAGAATCATCTGCTACAAAATCTTGAAGCGTGCCATCTTCAAAATCATTTGACCAAATAGTAGCCATTTATGCCCATCCCTTGCTCAACTGATAATGATAGTCCATGCCGTTATAATAGATCGATAGAATGTCTTCGGCGCCGACACTGTCAAGAATTCCTTTAGTGCATTTTATCCACCCTGAAAGCCAGCCCATTTCATCTCCTACGCTATTTCAATCACGTCGAAACTCGGCATGAATAGTATTGTATCACTTGCAACAGCCTCGCCGATAACCTGCACGAAATGTCCGCTTGTGCTTGGCGCAGTCTCCATAAACTCACCGGCTGTTGCACTGCTTACAAACAATACCGCGCCAACGGTCCAGGACCAGCCGGTATTTTTTACTAACCCTATGCGAAGAACTTTTTTGCCGCTGCCAGTGCCCGTATCAATCGCAACGGCGGAGCACCGTAGAGTCCCGGAAACATCTGCTTTTGCTTCTTCGTAATTCCCATCCGAGGCAACGTATAAGCCCGCGCCAGCCCCAACACCATTAGAATCAACCGTTACTGTCTCAATTATTCCGGCAGCCTCACCATCAGCCAGACTGGATGCGTCCAACAAGGCATTGCTTGCGATATAACTTCGCAGGCTGCTGTTATGTAAGTATCCCTGCAGGTTGTCAAGCGTAAGAGTTTTTAGAGCACTTGCAGCCTCAGAATCTACCAGCCCAAGTTCATCGGCAGATACAGGAGTGGTTTTTCCCGTGGCGCTTGCTATCGAAGAGCCCACATTTTCTGTGTCAGTCTTATCAGCATCTTGCTCTGGTTTTGAGCCGGCAATATCGCTCCAGGAGATATTTAATCCACTCCCCAAGTCTGTATCTACCGTATCGTCCCCTGAGCGAGTAGCTACTCTATCCCAAGTGGCTTGCGTCGTATCTGTTGTGATCGATATCGCAGATGGCGACAAATCCCCGTAATCGTGCAAATCGTGGCTAAACTTCTCGCATTTGATCTTTGGTACCAAATTCTCCGCAATCCGAACGTGGGTCACGACTACATCGTATGCCGTTGATGCGTCATACGGGCTGCCGGAAATCGTAATCACTTCGTCCGGGTTCAGGCATAGGAGTTTCGGCCGTCCGGAGAAGGACATATTCGCTTCTTTTGCGATTTTGCGCTCAATATAGAGCGACGCCAATTTCTGCGCTTCCTGCGAATCCTCCACAAACTGCATGTTTAACGTAGTATTATCTGGGTTTGAAGATGCAGCGTCGCCAATACCGACTTTGAACTTATACAGTATGTTTTGCGGGTCCCCGGATTTCGGAAATTCAAAGTAGGCACCGTCGTACGGATTGCGATTTGGAATGGAATCGTAAGAAAAAGTGGTTCGTTTGATATCGCCCTGATCCACATCCGCCACGAGCACAGAGGATTTTGTGAGGCTTTCTATTTTACGGTCCCCATTATCTTTGATTGCAAAAGAGGCGTGCGCCATTTTAAGCAATGTTGATAACCATTCCGCACGGGTTTTGTGATAAGCAAAAGCACCATTGAAAGACGGGGAAATCGTATATTCAGTCTTGTCTATCGTTACCGAAACACCGTCAAACAAAAGATCAGCGATAATATCTTCCGGACCAGTCTTGCCCTCGGTATCGGAACATTTGTACTTGGTTGGAAGAGGAAGCAGGTTCTGCCCATTAGGGAAAAGTCCATTTGCATCTGCGTTGCCATCACCAGTGGAATCCGCAATAATCGCTTGAAAAACCCGATAGGTGTCCGGTGTTGTTGTAGTGGTCTGATCAAATGTATAATCTGTAGACCCCCAAATTGATTTCGGCCAGGATCGCGGTGATTGAACTTCTGTAATAGTCCACGTTTCAAGAGATTCTTTTAATCCAAGAATATAGTATCTATCACTGTATTCAGACACATAACAAGTGGGCAACGGGATATAGGCAGTCCCGAAAGGTTCTGGGAAACACATCCCAGTATCCGTGTCTTTGTTAGAAGACCAGATGTTGGAGATCAATTCAGTGGTGGGATAAAGCGTATCTATTTCGTCAATAATCGCATCCTCAAGCGTCAGGATGAGGACGCTGTAAATACGCTTGGCAGCCTTGACGCGAAAATTGAATGTTCTCTGGATGCCGGAAGTAGAATCATCACTTGCCCAAATTTTGACGACAACTGGAAGCCCGACAAAATTGGCACTTGAATAGTTTCCTTCCTGGTCGGGTACTTGAATAACAACATCTTCCAGCACATGTATTCGCTCCAATCCATCGAAACTGCGACTGATAGACACACCATCAAAGGCGCTCGGATCAATTTTCGCTTCATACGCCTGCGAATCAACTGTAATCGCTTGTGTCGACCAATAATAGGTCGAGTCGATCTCGAACAACCAAGCAAAAGTAATATTGTCGCTTGCCAAAACAGTCATCGGTATTCCTGCCGTAATAAAGTCATATACACGATATTGTGTAAGCGTAAGTTCATAAGTTTCACCACCTCCCGAATTGTAACCGTTCTGAAACGTGTAGTCTGCATTATCTATCTCTACATGCTCGAGCGTTTGATCTGCTGCTCCGGAAGCAATCTCGTTGTCGGAATAGGCGTAGCCGGTATAATTTTCCGGCAAAGCCACTTGACGTACCGGAATAGTGATACTGTCCGCACGGATTGGGTCGTGTATAATGCCGAAATGGATCATGCACTGTATCTACCCCATGATCGTCTGATTGTGATTTTCAACTCTTCGGTGTCCTCCAGATCAAACTCGTCGCCAGAATCAAGCCGGAAAGCGGAAGTAACAACAACACATCCATCTCCTCTATAACCGGCAAAAATGGAACTTATAGTACCCACATACGTACCTGGATTCCATGTGAACTCTATATCAGTATAAAAATTTCCTGATGTATATGATTCTGATTTGGAATCCATCTCGGTATGGAAATCGAAATCCGTATCGTCATCAGAAACCCCGGCTCTTGTATTGTTATACACTTGTATAGCAATACTACTATAATTCCCCCCCAAAAAGGCATCAGAGTTCACCTCTCGCGTGTAATTGACTGTTACATTATTTCCGCAGTCATCGAGCGTAAAGCTGCCTGTACTGGTAGCTCCGGCCTGCAGGTCTGAATAAATTCGCAATTCAAAAATTACGCGCAGTCCTTCATCGGATGCTACTGTAATGGTGGTGGTATTCCCTTCTGTATCTTTAAATAATTGCCGGTTTAAATACGTGCTATCATTGCCATATGACAACCCGACTTCTGTTAAATTATCGCCCGAGAAAGTGCCGATAGAAAATTCGTGGGTTCTCTTGAACCAAGCGTACATCGGATCGTCAGTAGTGCCGCCATAAGTATCACTGCCATATGTATTGCTTGTGGCAGCAATCCAATTTAAGAGCCCGTTTTGCCCAGTAGCTGGAGCGGTATTATCGGTGCCTACATTGCAGTATCTCACCAGACCTCTCAGACTATTATCATACATGTTATCAAGGCCGACATCTAAAATTAGATTGTGAAACCACGGCCCATCATACGTAATAGTTCCGTCAGCTTTAAATTTTTGGGCTTTGAATAGGCAACCTACACTAAAATGATCAGCTATGTATAAAGATTTGTTTGCCATAATTCCTCGTTTTATGGAACGCTGATAGATGCGCTCAGAATTTCATCCGGACCCATTTCAAAGTCTTCGCGTTCAATCGTTTTCTCAATCATTGCAGCACGAACAGCTCCACTCTGTATGCTGTCCGGACCCATTTCAAAATCTTCGCGTTCAATCGTTTTCTCAATTATTGCAATACGAATCGCTCCGCTTTGTACACTGTCCGGCCCCATCTCAATTTCCGGCTGCAAAGATGTTTTATGGATAATGTCTCGGATAGA
>CAZWNV010000128.1:0-3216 GCA_964635265.1 uncultured Desulfobacteraceae bacterium | reverse complement strand
CCCATCTCAATTTCCGGCTGCAAAGATGTTTTATGGATAATGTCTCGGATAGACCCGCTTTGGATACTGTCCGGACCCATCTCCACTTCTGGGCGCTCCAGCAACCAGGGGTATAAGCCAGTTCGTATTATCCGTAAAACCATATTTTCAGCGCCGACACGGATCGTCTCACAGCCAAATGTGAAGTCTGTGTAGAAGATATACAATCGCCTGTCCAGGCCCATCGTGACACGCTCAATATATTTGTACTGCACGTTTGATATTGGCAACTCGTAAGCTGTGTCGTATCGATCGCGCTGCCGGACATAGTACATACGATCAGTTGACGGCTGTACCAAAAAAAGCAGCATATCGGAATCATCGATCAACGCGGTTCTGTCATCCAAGCAAATCTGCGGGTTCCTCCCGCTACTCGTTACTGTCAGAATCGAGTGTTCTTCAATCGTAGGATCAAACCACCAGATTTTGATCGCCCCATCCTGCTGGTAAGCGACCGTCGCCCGCGCATTTTGATCCCAGGTCAGGTCGATCTCCCGAATAATAGACTCACCGGTAGCATCAGCTACAAACAGCTCTTCCTCCGCCTGCCACCCGTCCCCTGCATCGGTTTCCCGACATATATAAACTGTTCCGGCTTCTATCCGGGCTCGCCATACATACTGGTCAAGCCCTTCGCTTGTATCGTATCTCGCAACAGGACCAAGATCGAAAGCCACTTTGCGCTCTAAAGTCGCAGAGTACGGGCGGATATGCAGATCAACATTGTTGGTCTGCGAACCGTCAGGCTTGAACGGCCATTTATCTATCATAGTTTATACCCATGTACGCGCAGATCAACCTCTTTGACAGAGTACAAATACCGGATTCCTTTGGTAATCTCGTCAGACCAAAAACGAACAATATATACGTTGTCTTCACGAGGATGCGGGAATTCAAACGTCCTGGCACACCCCTTCCCCTTGCTTGAATCAAGAAAGAAATCCACAATTTTTTCGGCATCCGTCTGCAGCAACACATCCCACCGTAAACGAAAAAGGAAAATCGGGTTGTCGGAGTGCGTGATTACGGATACAGCATCGTCGTCATATTCAAACTTGTCTTGCCTATACGTTGCAACTTCAAGCATCACCTGCTGCGGAGACACATCAAACTGTGTATCCGTGTAGTCCGCCGTTGCCGTGCTCAGATAGTCTTTTGCCTTACCAGCCATTAGCTTGCAGCCTTCTTGATAATGGTTTTGGATACCTGCTCTGCTACGTCCTCGTCATATTTGAGCGTATCCACGAGGATCTCGCCTAATTTGTGCCGGTCGATCTTGATTTCTGCCTTGCCACTCGAGGATTTTTGTTCGTTTTCAGATAGATGGGCATCGATTGATTCCAGGACCGTGTAAACATCAGAGAGTGTCTTACCACCCGACAACCCCTGCCGGAGTGTTTTCATCTCAGTTTCGACTGTTGCCACTCGGCCTTTATAATCACCACCGTAACCTTGCGCAAAATCAAGATATTTTTCGGCAAAATTAACCGCAGCCTGCACATCTTCCTGCGCTCCAGTCTTCCCGGCCTGGCTCATCAACTGATCATATCGACGCTCGAAGAACTCCATGCTTTGCACAGGGGCCAAATCCCCGCCACCCTGAATGTTAGTCAAGAACTTATCGATTCGATCCACCGATGCGGTCATTTGCTGTGTAGTTTCCTCTGTCTGGAGGCCAAGCTTCTCCATTACATCAGTAAACCGCTGGAACGCCTCTTCATCCATGGAGGCTTCGAGCTTGTCCATCGCAGTATCCCACGTAGATGTAAATTCCTTCAGAGAAATATCACCAGCAAAATAGTCCGCTGCCAGGTCCTGCAAGGAGCCAACTTCATCAAATGCGCCTTGAATAATAGATGTTACGAACTCCTGCTTAGCCGCTGTAAGCACGGCTTGTTTCATCTGCTTCTCAATGTTTTGTGTTAGCCCCTGGCGGAAGTCATCAAAGGACAGAGATTCAATAGAGGCATTCAGGCCGGCTTCTATAGCAGGTGTTAACATTTTACTTACCTGCTGGTACTTCTGTTTCAACTGTTCGAATGCCTGAGCCTTGGATGCACCTTCTTCCATATAATCCCGGATGCGTGACATGGAATCCGGTACAATCGATAGTACATTGGCAACCCGTAAGAAGGTATTGCCAAGATTTTCGCCTTCTTTCTGCATATCCTCCAGGAAGGATTTGTCGAATACAGATTGGTCTGTATCAACTACAGCGTCAAATAAAGCATCCGCATATTGCCTGATCATTTTCTCCGTCATATCAGACAATAGCGCCTTCATACCTTCGCCATCTTCCTCGAAATATTTTCCTATGTAATGAGACGGAAACCACGCAGGATCTTCAGAAATGATTTTTTGCAATCCTCCACCAATTGCTTCATTTAAAGTTCCCAAAACATTATCAAAATAATCAACAATGGAGTCTTCAATTTTTTCAGTCGGGAGGTCCGCACTCCGTTCGTTTACTGCAGCGAAAAAGTCAAACTTACCAGTTTGTGCAGTTCCTCGTTTATCGACAAGCTCTTCGTATTCTTTTTGTTCTTTACCTGCCCCGAAGCTCGTCCAAGGTTCGTGGTAACGGTCTTCACCAAAAATCGAAGAGAAAATTGCTGGTCCAACATAAGGTAACACAAAATGGCTTGCAGCTGCCATACTTCCTTGGCTCGGATCTCCTGTTACTATATCCCCAACGCCTTTAGTGGCTTGCCAAGGATCAGAATACCAATTTTTTGGCATCCCGGTTTGACTATAAGCATAGTCGGCAGTCTCTGATAAACCGATTGCTCCTGCTGCTGGTCCTGCTGGTCCCATCGCAGATCCAAAGGTTGTGCCGGGAGTGGCCATAGTTGCGCCTTCTCCACCCACGGCAGTAGGCACAGTCATGCTTCCGGCAGTCCCCGGAATTGTCATAGATCCTAAACGACTCAACCCAGGAATGCCGAGATCGCCTCCACCGCCTTCAGAATCCCTGCTTAGTAGCTGCTGAACAAATCCGCCCCCACCGGATTCCCCAGTAAACAGCCCAGCACCTTTGATATTTTCACCGCTAAAAATGGCTCGTGTAATATCAACTGCCGCCATTTCAGCAATCATGCGTTTGAACATATCCAGGATGTTACCAAAGAAATCCTCCCACGAATGAACCTGCCCATCCAGCATGTCATAAATTGTATC
>CAZWNV010000127.1:0-8729 GCA_964635265.1 uncultured Desulfobacteraceae bacterium | reverse complement strand
CCGAATGCCGCCCCCTGCGATACTCCGAGAAAACCCAGCTCTACCAGGGGATTGCGGAATATCATCTGCATCACACTGCCCGCTGCGGAAAGGGTCATACCAAGGGTGAGGGCGGTCAACAGGCGCGGCAGGCGCAGACTGAGGAGCAGCCGTTTGGCCAGCGGGTCTTGCCCCATCAGTGCCGGCGGCATCCAGAACGGCTCCGGATACCTTCCGATAAACACGGAAGCCAGCATGATCAACAGCACAGCCGCTGCCAGCAGTGTCAGCATGAGGGTGAAGCGTCTGGATTGCATCAGATTCTGTTCAGGGGATGTCTTCCGTTAATTTCGGCAGTACTTCGGATTCTATCGTTTCCGCGTCCAGCCTGTAGAGGGTGCTGTAAAACGACCGGACTTCCCTGCCGATCCGGATCTCTGCCGCGGCTTCCGGATGCAGCCGGGTGGCAAGCCATTGCAGACCAAGGATCCACCGGGGGTCCGGCTGATCCCAGCTGTAGAAGTCAAAGGCGAAGGCATGCAGGTGATTGTTTGCAACGGCACGCAGGTTTTTCCAAATCGGATCCTGCCGCAGCCGTTCCGCCGCAGCGGGGGCTTTTCCCTGATAGTCGATCAGAAAGATCTGATCCGGGTCCCATGCCGCGATCTGTTCCACGGTAACGATTCTCCAGCCGTTGCCTGCAGCAATGTCTTCCCAGACCGGATCGCCGCCCGCCAGCTTTACCAGGCGGGCCTGTATCCAGGAGGCCGGCGGCACGTTGAAGGCGGCTGCTCCGCCGCTGCGGCTGTACTGCAGGATCAGCACCCGGGGCGTCTTTCCGGTGTCCGCCACAAGGTTGCATACCTGTTGCACCCGGGAGCGATAGAACCGATCAATCTCTTCCGCGCGCTCCGGGTTGCCGAAGACAGCCCCCAGGGTTTGGATATCCCGGTAAAATGCCTCGGGGGTTTCCAGGTTTAGATACAGCACCGGCAGGTCCAGTTTTTCCAGCGGCCCTCCCAGCTGGCCGGCCATAAAATTTTTCATCAGCACCAGATCCGGTTTTACGGCGGCAATCTGTTCCGGGCCGGCGTTTACGGCAAAAAAGGTCTTCCCGGAGATATGCGGGTCCACGACAGGCAGAAAGCGGAATGCGGACTGCCGCCGGTTTTCCAGGGCAATGACCCGCTCTTCCGCCTCCCCGAAGAGATACACCGTGTTCTGGACCAGGATGGTGCCCTTGCCCGCAAGGGCAATCCGTTGGGGATGGTCCTTAAGGGATACCGTATGCCCGGTGGCATCCGTAATTTCCAGCGCCTGGGCCGGGCAGGCCGCAGCAGTCATGATCGCTGATCCGGCGGCAAGCAAAACGAGCAGCAGCAGCAGGGACTGTATCAGATCACGGTACTTGCACAGCATGGTCTTCCCCCTTGTGGTCGGATTGGGAAATCGGCACCTGTTTGCGGGCAGCAAGGCGGCGCCCCGGATTCTGCCTCTGTAGCACTGCATATAGCATCAGGCAAGCAATTGTAACGGCATAAACCAGAAAAAACGCCTCGTGCACCGGATTCCGGGCTA
The DNA here is from genome assembly GCA_964635265.1 of uncultured Desulfobacteraceae bacterium. Taxonomy (GTDB): domain Bacteria; phylum Desulfobacterota; class Desulfobacteria; order Desulfobacterales; family Desulfosalsimonadaceae; genus M55B175. The sequence continues at coordinate 7,172 of CAZWNV010000127.1, read as the reverse complement.
CCGTGAGGATTGCGCCCACCCGGGGCTCCGGGCTCTTCGCCGCCAGATAGAAACGGTTCAGGGTGATGCGCAGGGAATCTATCCGCAGCGGCTGCAGCCGGTGGAGTTTCCCTCCGGCAGTCCTCCCGTTCGGCCCTGTCCATTGCACCCTGGCGTAATTTCGGGATATATCAATCCGCTCCCGGGTCAGGTCGCGTCTGGCTTCATGAGGATCCATAAGCAGGTATTTTGTCGGAAGAGCGTAGCCGACATCGGCAAGGCGGAGGGTACCCCCGTTCTGCAGCTTAAATGTCTCCCCCGGGGGCATCCGGATGCCGGCATGCTTGTATCCGATTCCCATGTTGGCCGCATGGGCAAGCATGATCAATATCACAAGGATGTGGATAACCAGCAGCAGCAGATTTTTCAGCCGGTTGGGAAAAGCCAGCCGGTTGAGCAGGTTGGTGGCGCAGCAGGCCAGAAGATTGAGCAGTATACCCATATTCAACAAACAGAATCCAATAAACCAGACCACGATCCACCAGGGCTTTTTCTCCGGGCCCAAAAACCATTCCAGGACCAGTTGCTGGTTCATCCGGGCAAAGACCGGATCCGTTGCCGGCAATCGCGTCAGGAGAATCCCGAGGCCCAGCCAGAGGATCAATGCCGCAAGCAGGGAAAAAGTAAGCGCAAGCGCGGCGAGCTTTTCTACGATGCGTTTCATAGTATTGGCAGTCTACCACAGAAAAAGAAAAACGACGGCAAATGAAGTCAGGGCACCGAAGCCGCCCCTGTTTTCCGGGCTTCGCAGCATGCGCGCGGGGATGTGAAGGTTGATCATGATAAGGAAAAAAACGACGGCTGACTGAAAGAAGTTTTCGCTCCAGCGCCAGGAGTCCCCCCAGCCTTTCAGGCACCAGATCGAGCCGGCGAGTTCGCTGCACAGGAACAAGACGGTGCCCACCAGCAGGAAAGTGGATATCTGCTTCATCTCGCCGTTGTATTGGTATTGCGCAGAGACACGCGCCATGCAGAAGACGGCGGCAAAGCGAATGCCGGTATAGAGGATAACCCCTGCTGCAAGGAGTCTGAAGAAGAAAAAGCCCTGTACCCAGGGACTTGCATACATGAAAAAATCGTGATTCGGCCGGAGCGGGAAAATGCCCGCGAATATGCAGAGCAGCAGGATGACACCGCAGCCGAGCATAAACTCGGCGGATACAGCCTTTTTTTGGGCAAAGTACAGGGTGCCGCCCGTTATACAGAGAATGGTGGTAAGCGACTCGAACATGCCGTACAGGGGCAGCCTTTGCGCCGCGGTGACAAGGACGGCCAGGTTCAGGCAGAGGCAGAACAGCCCGGCCAGGAAAGCGCGCCTGGCCGGCTGTTCTTTTTGCCGGAACGAAAAAAGAAGGGCGAGCGCAAAACCTAGCCCCCCCATGCCGTGCAGGACGGGAAAACCGAGTGCTGCAGCGTCTGATATCATGATTGTTTAAAATTCCGCATTGAATCCCACACGGAAGTTCCTTCCCCTTCCGGGGAAGCCGATTTCCTGTTCATAGTCTTCGTCAAAGATGTTGTCCACCTCCACGTATGCATTGAAGGTGTCGTAATATTGTTTCGTCGCCAGCCGGGCGTTGACGATGAAGTAGTCATCGGTTTCTATGGTTTCCTGATCCGGTCTTCCCGCGGTCGGAAGCTGGTCATAGGTTTCATCCACGTAAATGCTCCGCAGGTTGAGTTTGGCCAGAATCCCGGGGATGGTGACATCGCAGCCGATCCCGTATTTGTTCTCCGGCACGCCGACGACCTTGTCCGTGACCCGGCTGCTGCTCTCGTTTTCCGCATCATTGTAAGTATAATCCAGGTTCAGCCCAAAGTAGTCGCAGGGGCGAAAGTGCAGGGCCGCTTCAAATCCCGTCATGGATATCTCTTCCACGTTTTCGTAGAGTTCATCCCCCGTATAATCCTCTTCGTAATAGTCCCGGGAGATCCAGTCCGAGATATCATGATAATACCCTGCGCATTCTGCGCTCAGCCAGTCAGAGAAGTGATGCTTTACGCCCAGCGTGTAATTAACGCTCTCCTCGGAGTCAAGCTCCGGATTGCCGCCGTGCGAGGAATAGAGCTGGAAGAGGTTGGGAAATTTTGTCTTGCGCGCCACCGAACCGTAGAACTCGGTCCGGTCAAGGGCGAAGGTAAACCCGATCATGGGGTTTACCTCGTCTTTTGTATCCGTATCTTCCATGTCCTGCTGGCCGATCAGATTCGAGTCCTGGTCATATACATAGTCTTCGGCATCGGAGACGCGGAACCAGTCATAGCTCACGCCGGCAAACACGGCCAGCCCGCTTTCATGAGACCACTTCTGTTCAGTGCCAATGGAGCCGGTATGGGAGAAGTATTCGTTGTAGGGCAGGTAAGCCGCATCGCGCGCTTCGTGGGAGTCTCCCCGGTAATGGAAGGAGAAATGGCCCTTGTGCCAGTCGGCCAGGGAGAAGTCGGTGATGATGTTGCCGCCCACCAGATAATCCTCATAGCTGCTTGCAGCAAGGCTCTTGTCATATTCCGGGCCGGCGTAAGAGATGTATTCGTCCTCATGGTCGTGGTAATAGAGTTTGCCGCGCAGGGTCAGGTCCTCGGAAAAGGCATGCCTGCCGCTCAGATCCACGCCCCAGTCATCATACTGGTCAAAGCGGGAAAAGGTGGAAAAGGCCGGCTCCTCATTATTGGGCGGGAATATCCTGTACTCGTTGGTTGCCGGTGGATGCCCGAATTCCGAATCGATGGTGTGCAGGCTCAAAAAGTATTCAGAGCGGGCCGAGGGCGTCAGGCCGATGCGTGCCCAGAACTTGTCGGTATCATAATCGGAGTTCTCCCGGAATCCGCCGTTTTCGTGCACGCCGTCTCTGTTGGGCATCCATCTTCTGGCCCTGGTGGCCGTTTCCTGGTCAAAATCATCGGACATCCGCCAGCCGTCGGATTCCCTGTGCACGTAGTTGATCCAGTAGTTGATATTGCCGATCTGGTTGCCGTGGGACAGGGAGGTGCTGTATGTGTCGTTTTCCCCGATTTCGCCTTCGATGTGGAAGCTGGGCTCCGGGGTTCCTTTTTTGGTGACAATGTTGATAACGGCGATTTGTGCGTTGGGACCATAGAGAACAGAAGGGGCATTTTTGGTGATTTCGATTTTGGAGATGATTTCGGTCGGGATCTGGTCCAGGTTGAGCTTGCCGTAATAAGTTTCATAATAGGGGATACCGTCGATCAGGACAAGGGTCTTTTCCTGCCCGAAGCCGTGCACGGAAACCTCGGGTTCGTTTTTGCGCCCCCGGGTCATGACAACGCCCGGTGCAAACTGCAGGACTTCCGCCACGGTGTTGCTGTTCGTGGCCTTGATTTCTTCTGCCGTGAGGGTCTCCGAGAGGGCGATGCTTTCGATGGAAGCCATTTCGCCGCTGACAACGACTTCCCCCAGCGTATACGTCGGTGCTTTTGCGGGCTGTTTGGCAACGGCGCTTCCCAACAGGCAGGAAAACATCAGGAGCGCTAAAAAGGCATGCTTTGGCTGCATAATTCCTCCTTTTTCTGTCAAGTGGTCGGATACGGTACAGCAAGGTATTCTATACCGAAAAAGGTCGGAAACTGTCAATTCAATAGTAGATTTATCGTATATTTTTACAAAGTTACTTAAAACAACCAAAAATTACAGATCGCCGCGTTCTCGTTTCCGGAAATCCCTCTTGTCTTCCGGGGCTTTTCCCGGCTAAAATTAATATTTTCGGGAAGCAATCCACCCGGGCCGCAGGCCGGGACCGAGCCGGTCAGTAACTTTTGCGGCACTGGGTTTTTTACGAATCCTTGCAGTATGTTGTAGACATCGCCGGCATTGCTCCCGGCGTGCGCATGAATTTGGGATATCTCTAAGGCTCGCTTTGCAGCGCCCTGGAAACTCGCCTTCGGCTCAAACAGTCCGGGCCGCTTCTGCTTCGTTTCGCCTTGAGATATGACCCAATCCATGCAATCAGCCTTTCGCAATGACCGGTGATGTCCGGAGGATAATGCAAGGATTCGTAATGATATCGGGGGTAGGCGGTTTCCGGGCGACATTCGCCTTCCCCCGATACCATATTGAAATAAAACGCCGGAAACGAAGCGCCGCATGGAGGTTTTGCTGCAATGAGCGAAGAGAGCCCGAAAACAGACTGGATCAATCGTCTGATCGCATTTTTGAAAGCCCTTCCGGCCAGGCGATCCAGGCCTTCGGAGACCGACTATTCGCGGTGGCAGCAGACGGAGGAGGAGTACCAGCAGGAGCAGGCGGAGTGGATGGAGGCAGTACGGCGCAAAAAGGCCGAAAAACAGCAGCGGGGGAAGAAAGATGCAGACCGGAAAAGTGATTGAGTACATTGTGAACTGGCTGATCGACTATTGCGAGCAGGCGCAGGGGAAGGGATTTGCGGTCGGGGTTTCCGGGGGCATCGACTCGGCGGTGACCTCTGCGCTCTGTGCCAGGACGGGGAAAACGGTGTATGTTCTCGCAATGCCCATCCGCACGCCGCCGGAGCAGATGAAGCTGGCCGAGGATCATATCTCCTGGTTAAAGGCCCGTTACAGCGATGTTTGCGGTGTCATTCAGGACCTGAGCCCCGTTTTTGCCTCTATGGAGGAAAATCTCTCCCCGCAGGTGCAGGACGGACTGACCATGGCCAACACGCGGTCGCGGCTGCGCATGGTGACACTCTACGCCTATGCCACACATCACCGCCTCCTGGTTGCCGGAACCGGCAATAAAGTCGAGGATTTCGGGGTGGGGTTTTTTACCAAGTACGGGGACGGGGGAGTGGATATTTCCCCGATTGCGGACCTGATGAAGTCCGAGGTCTATGAAGCAGGCCGGCAGTTGGGCGTCATTGCCGGCATCTTAAACGCGCAGCCCACGGACGGGCTCTGGGCGGACAACAGAAGTGATGCGGACCAGATCGGAGCCAGCTATGATGAGTTGGAGTGGGCCATGCGGTTTTTGGAGACACCCACCGACGAGGCCCGGCTTACCAGCCGGCAGCGGGAAGTATTGTCCATATACCGAAGACTACATTCGGCCAACCGGCACAAAATGGAGCCGATTCCGGTGGCAAGGATTCCCAAAGAGCTCAGGGAGGGTGGATGGGAATCTCCCGGGGCCAGGTAAGCGTGGGCCGCCGGCCCTCGCCGGGGTGGAAGAAGGGGCGCCGGTATTCGGCCATTTCCGTATCGGTGAGCCTTCTTAGAATGGAAGCGGGCAGGATTTTTTCCACGAATGCGTTGTTTTTGAGAACCAGTTCTTCGCCTTCCGCCGAGCGGAGTTTCTTGAAGATTTTTCTTGCCTGCTCCGGCCAGTCCGACCAGTTCAGGGGCTGTACGATGGCCTCCATAAAGCGATAGGCCTCCGGTCCGCTGTGTTCAAGCTTGTCTGAGTCTCCCATGCCGATCAGGTCCGGCGCGATGCAGCGGCCTAAAGACGTCAAATGGGGAATCACGTTTCGCCACAGATAAGAGGACGTGGGATTGCCGTGCAGCAGCACGATGGGCTGCCCCCGGCCTTCGTCCACGTAGGCCATGCTGCGGGAGAACACCTGGATTGTATGTTTCGGGTAGTTTGTCTCGGCAGGCAGCACGGGAGGCCTCCTTTCTGTCGTTGTGCCCGGCTTATAACCCCATGAATTTTCCTGCGATCTGCTTCATTATTTCATTGGTTCCGGCAAAAATGGGCATCACCCGGGTATCCCGGAAAGCGCGTGCCACCGGGCATGCTTCGGTCAGACCAAATTCCGCGTGCAGATCCAGGCACTGTTGCGAAACCCGCTTGGCCAGATCGGTGATCCAGTATTTGGCCATGGAGGTCTCGACGACCACATTCTCACCGGCCATATGCTCGACAATCAGTTTGTCCAGAAATGTGCGGCCGAGTTTGACATCGGTTGCCATCTCCACGAGGGCAAACTGGGCCGTCTGCTCCCTGGCAATCGGTTTGCCTGCGGCATCCGTATGTTCCCGGCAGTAGTTCGTGGTCCATTCCAGCATCATCTCGGCAGCCGCCTGGGCACAAACAGATGTTACCAGGCGCTCCTGCTGCAGTTTTTGCATGAGCATGGAAAATCCCTGGCCCTTTGTACCCAGCAGGTTGGCTTTAGGGATCCGGCAGCCGGTGAAGAACAACTCGGCTGTATCCTGGCTCCACATCCCCATCTTGTCCAGGTGGCGCCCCCGCTTGAAGCCGGGGGTCTTGTCTTCCACTATGTAGAGGGAGAGGGCTTCATAGGGGTTTTCCACCGCCGGATCTTTTGCCGCGACAATGACGAGGTCGGCGTTGATTCCGTTGGATATAAAGGTCTTGGAACCGTTGATCACAACCTCTTCCCCGTCTTCTTCCGCGGTTGTGTTGATGCCTGCCAGATCGCTTCCCGCATCCGGTTCCGTCATGGCAACCGCTGTGATGAGCTCACCGGAAACGCAGCCGGGCAGATACTTTGCTTTTTGTTCGCTGCTGGCAAAGGCATCGATATAGGGCACCACCACGTCGCTGTGAAGCTGGGCAAAAAGGCCGGAATGGTTGGTGCGGGCAAGCTCCTCGGAGACGATGACCGAGTATAGAAAATCCCCGCCGATTGCTCCGTAATCGGCGGATACCGTCGGGCACAGAAAGCCCTCCTGGCCCATGCGCCGCCAGACGGATTTGGGAACAATCCGGTCCTTCTCCCATTGATCCACGCAGGGGCTTACCTCCGTGCTCAGAAATTCCCGCAGTCTTTTGCGGAACCGGTGATGGGCCTCGGTGTAGGAAAGTAGCTGCATACTGCCGTCTCCTGAGAATATGCGGTTATCTGCCGGGGCCCGGCTTCCCGATAAGCTCATCTGCGATGATGTTTTTCTGAACCCCGGGCGGGCCCTGGAAAATTTCCGCATGTTTGGCGTCCCTGTAGAAATGCTCCACCTCGTATTCCGTCATGTAGCCGTAGCCGCCCAGGAGCTGGATGGCTTCATCGGTTACCGCCATGGCACACCTGGCGGCCATGAGCTTGGCCATTGCGCTGTCCCGGTGGGTAGCCCTGCCTTGATCGAAGCCGTCAGCGGCGCAATACGTGAGATACCGGGCGCCTTCTATCCGGGCGGCCATCTCCGCGATTTTATGCCGGGTTACCGGGAACTCGGCA
>CAZWNV010000126.1:5270-8833 GCA_964635265.1 uncultured Desulfobacteraceae bacterium | reverse complement strand
TGCAAGGACCCGGCTCTTTGCTGCCACTATTTAGTTTTCAAAGATCAAAGGCCAACAATCATCCTTTCCTGCGAAAAGACAATTTGTATTTATAACTTTTACCCGATAGCCTGTCAACAAAAAAATTCGGCTGTTCCATCTTTTTTTTTCGCTGTAATTCTGCGCTTCGGCAGGCGACAGGCTTTCTTCCGTAACCGGATTTTGCGGTTCTACACGTCGCGCAAGGCTTTGTCAACATGAAAATTGACGGAAATGCAATTTCCCTGTAACAAAGGTGCAAGCCGCTCAAAACACTCGGATTCCGAAGATGCGGGAAAGTCCTCGGGCCGCCGCCCTGCATCAAGTCTGCGCCGGGCTTATCCCCCGGCCTGTCACAACTCGTTGAGCACGTCGCGAATGCAGCTGTACACGGAATCAAGCTGGGCTTTGCTGATGCAGTAGGGCGGCAGGATATAGAGCACATTGCCAAGCGGCCGCAGCAGCAAGCCCTCCTCCATGAACCGCTTCTTGATAATCGGGCCGTAGCTGCTCAAATAGCCGGAATCTGAGGGATCCTGGATATTCATGGCTGCGATGGTCCCGCAAATGCGAAGTTTTTCAACCAGGGGGTGGTCCGCGAGCTTTTCCATACCCTCGCGGTGCCAGGCTTCCATGTTCCGGAAACCCTCCTGCCGGCCTTCCAGCAGATCCAGGGAGGCCAGGCCGGCGGCGCAGCCCAGGGGATTTGCCGTATAAGAATGCCCGTGATAAAGGGTTTTGTATGGATCATCCGCATAAAAGGCATTGTATACGGTCTCCGTGCAGACAGTCACCGCAAGCGGCAAAAACCCGCCGGTTATCCCTTTGGAGAGGCAGATGATGTCCGGGGTGACCCCTGATTTCAGGCAGGCGAAGAACTCGCCTGTTCTGCCGAAGCCCACCATGACCTCATCGAAAATGATCAGGATGTCATAGGCGGCCACCTGCTGCCTAAGCTTTGCCAAGAACTCCGGCCGGCACATCCGCATGCCGCCCGCTCCCTGGACAAGGGGCTCGATGATGACGGCCGCATACTGGTCCCCGTATTTTTCAAGATAATCCGCGAGCACTGCCAATGCGCGCTCTTCCTTGGCAGCCGGGTCGGGGTCGCCCCGGAAGGTTTCCGGGTACGGCACAAAATCCACGTCAAACAACATTTCGCGGAAGGCATCCGTGAATACCGAGCGGTGGCTGACCGCCATTGCCCCCGTGGTATCCCCGTGGTATGCACCCTCAAAGGCCAAAAAGCGGGTTTTTGACCCGGCTCCCAGGTTCCTCCAGTATTGGCAGGCCATTTTCAGCCCCACCTCAACCGCTGTCGAGCCGTCATCGGAATAAAAGACGTGCTCCAGGCCCCTGGGCAGAATGCCTGTCAGGCGATCCGCCAGCTTCTCGGCGGGCTCGTGGATCAAGCCTGCACATATGACGTGCTCCAGGGTCCGGGCCTGCCGGCTGATTGCTTCGGCAATCTCCGGCTGGGCATGGCCGTGAAGCGTCACCCACCAGCTGGAAATGCAGTCCATCAGCTGGCGGCCGTCTTCCAGCTCGAGCATGATCCCCTCTCCGGATTTCACCCGAGGCAGCTCGGACAGGGTTTTCATCTGGGTAAAGGGCAGCCATACAGATGTGTGCCGGCCTTCATTGCGTGTTGCCATCGTTTGCCTCTTCTCTGCTTCACGTTAGCCGGGACACGCTGCTTATCCCTGCCCTGCCCCGGAAAAATACACCCGGAACGCCTCCCTGAGGCCGCGCGGATTCAATTGCGCCAGCGGCTCCAGTTCCGCAAGCACCCGGGTGTTGCCGTAATAGGTGATGGCCTTGCGATTTTCCCTGTTTTTCGGCCCGTTCAATACCACTCCGGCCACCTCGGCGCCGTGTCTATGGAGCTGCTCCAGGGACAGCAGTGTATGATTGATCGTCCCGAGTCCGCTTCTGGCAACCAGGAGCACCGGCAGCCCCAGCTGCTTGATGAGATCGAGCATGAAGCAGGATTCGTTCAAGGGCACCATAACACCGCCGGCTCCCTCTACAATCAAGGGCTTCCGGCCCTGCGCCGGGGAGGGAAGCCGGAGGCCCTCCATCGTAATCCGGACCCCGTCAATCGCGGCCGCGGCGTGCGGGGACAGGGGACTTCGCAGCCGATAGGCCTCATCGATGAAGCAGGCGGGAAAAAGACCGGTTACCCGCTGAATCCAACGGGTATCGGTTTCCGCTTCCAGCCCGCTTTGAATCGGCTTCCAGTAACACCCCTGCAATCCGGCCATTAAAACGGCGCACACGACCGTTTTGCCGACTTCGGTATCCGTGCCGGAAACAAATACCTGTTCGGGAAAACGCTTTGGTCCCATATGACGTTTATCTCCTGCCGGCCCACCCCGCAAACGCAGCCACGAGCTTCTCCAGGTGCGCCCAGGTATGAAGCGCTGTCAGCGATATCCGGATCCGGGCGCTGCCTTCCGGCACCGTCGGCGGCCGGATCGCTGTTGCCAGGATCCCGTTTTCCTCCAGAAAGCGCGACAGTTCCAGGACGTTTTCCTCGCTTCCCACAATCACCGGAACAATCTGGCTGCTCGAATCCGTCATCTCCCAGCCGTTTTCACGGAGCCGGCCGCGAAGCCATGCGGCCTTTTCCTGCAGCTTGCGGCGTTCTTTTCCCATCCCGGGAATAAGTTCCAGGGCGGCGTCCACAGCACCAAGCACGGCCGGCGGCAGCGCTGTGCTGTAGATCAGGCCGGAGCAGCAATTGATCATATACTCTTTGAGCTCCCGGGATCCGGATATATAGGCCCCGAAAGAGCCGGCCGCCTTGCCGAAGGTCCCGATTGCCGCATCCACCTGCCGGCCGGCCGTCAGCCCCATGCCGCGATCTCCCAGAACCCCGGTAGCATGAGCATCATCCACGACCAGAAGGGCCCCATAAGCGTCTGCCAGGGCCTCCAATGCGTCCAGATCGCTGCGGTCGCCGTCCATACTGAATACAGATTCCGCAACGATCAGTATACGGGAAAACCCCTGCCCCTGATGGGCCTGCAGGATTTCTTCGAGATGGGCGGTGTCATTGTGCCGGTACACCCTCACCTGGCAGCGCGCCAGGCGGATGCCCTGAATAAGGCTGTTGTGATTGAGCCGATCGGAGCATATCAGTGTCTGGCGATCTGCAAGTGCGGGAATAATCGATACATTCGCCTGAAAACCGGTGGAGAAAAGCAGGGCCGCCGGATTTTTTTTGAGACCGGCAAGCTTCTCCTCGATCCGGGCGAAGGCCTCTATATTTCCGCAAATCAGGCGGGATGCCGTGGATCCGGCCCCGTAGGCGGCGATATATTCTGCAGCACGCTGTTTGACCAGGGGGTGCTGGGAGAGTCCCAGGTAGTCATTGCTGCAAAAGTTGGTCAGCGCTTTGCCGTCAACCCGTATTTCCGGCCCGGATAAGGGAGCCGCCTGCCGCAGCCGGCGGAAACGGGAGAGCTTGCGCCGATTGCGCAGTTCTGTCTTTATAAACCCGTATTTATTTTGGCTCGCAGACATAAGCTACCGGCGGTTTT
>CAZWNV010000126.1:0-5170 GCA_964635265.1 uncultured Desulfobacteraceae bacterium | reverse complement strand
GTCTTTATAAACCCGTATTTATTTTGGCTCGCAGACATAAGCTACCGGCGGTTTTGCAGAAATATCGGGGGTGGCCGGCGTGGGGCAGCCCTGCACGCAGCGGCATTTCTCGTGCTTCAGGAATAAAAGGCCTTAATCCGCTTGACCACGTATTCGAGTTCCTTCTCTGTCAACTCCGGAAAAATCGGCAGGGCGAGCACCTGGCCGGCAGCGGCCTCCGCCTGCGGCATATCCCCGGGCCTGTAGCCGAGATCGGCAAAACATCCCTGCAGATGCAGGGGAACGGGGTAGTAAATCTCACTTCCGATTCCGGATTCATTCAGCCACTTCCGAAGAGCATCGCGGTCTTCCGGCACCCGGATCACATACTGATTATAGATATGGCGGTCCTGCTTTTCCACGGGCATCCCGATCCGGTCATCCAGCCCTTCCGCCCGAAACAGCTCGTTGTACTTTTGGGCGTTTTGCTGCCTTCCCGCCGTCCACTGATCCAGATAGCGGAGCTTGATGGAAACAATGGCTGCCTGCAGGGCATCCAGACGGAAATTGCCCCCGATCATTTCATGGTAGTATTTGGGGTGTCCGCCGTGAACCCGCAGGATTTTGAGTTTTTCATACAGCTCCTGCGACCGGGTGGTGACAATGCCGCCGTCTCCGAAGGCCCCGAGATTCTTCGACGGGAAAAAGGAAAAGCAGCCGCAACTGCCCATAGACCCCGCACGCAGCCCGTGGTACTCCGAGCCGAGGGCCTGAGCCGCATCCTCTATGACAGCCACGTCCAGCCGGCGGGCCATCTCGGTAATGGCATCCATTTCCGCGCACTGGCCGTACAAGTGCACCGGGATGATCGCCTTTAGCCGCTGCCGGGTTTCCGCAGCCATGCTTCCCAGAACCGACTCCAGGGCTTGCGGGTCCATGTTATAGCTGTCCGGCTCGATATCCACAAATACCGGCACCGCTCCCAGCCGCCGAACACAGCCTGCAGTGGCAAAAAAGGTAAACGGTGTCGTCAGCACCCGGTCGCCGGCCCCTACATCGGCAGCCATCAGGGAGACAAGCAGTGCGTCTGTTCCGGAAGACACGCCCACGGCGAAGTCGGTACCGCAATATGTGCTGATTTCTGCTTCAAGGGTTTCCACATAGGGGCCAAGGATGAAGTGCTGGCTTTCATAGATGCTCTCTGTCACCTGCAGGCACTCATCCTTGATCTGCTGATACTGCCGGCCCAAATCAAGCAGGGGAACTTTCATGCCACTTCCTTTCCAAATCCGGATGAACCGCCGCACCCCCCGAAAAACTTCCAACAGCGTGCAGCAAAAACCCTGTCAGTGTCCGGCCCCGGCGCCGGGCTTTTTCCTGCCATTGCCGTTGGAGGCTGCCTGAATCGGCGCGCAGTGGGTCTGAATCGCTGAGTAACCGAGCAGGGCATTAATTTCGCGGGTCAGGTCCACGCCCGCCTGCAGCTTGAAACGATCCGGGAGCTCGATGACGGTCTCGGTCTTCTCCGGGATTACCAGGTGCAGATATCCCTTGCAACGGCCCGGATATTTTTGAAAAATCTCATAAAGCCGCTGCAGGGCCTGCTCTTCACAAATACCGGTATCCACTGTCAGGTGCAGACTGGCCGCCCATGTTTCCTCCGCCTGATCCAGGGGGATAATGCTGTCCGCCAGAATCTTTACCGACTGCTCATTTTTCTGCACCCGGCCCTGGACAAACACCGGGGCCTCCTCCTGCAGAAGATCCCGGACCCCGGCATACACCGAATGAAAAACCGTCACTTCAACCGTGCCCTTCATGTCCTCGAGCTGCACAAACGCCATGGGATCGCCCCGCTTGGTCGTGATTGTCCGTATGCTCTGGACCATTCCCCCGATCCGGACCACGGCCCCGTCCGCAATCCCCTCCTCTTTTACGGCAATGGCATTGGTGCTGGCGAACTTCTCGATCAGATCCTGATACGCATCCAAAGGATGGCCGGTAATATAGAATCCAATGGCCTCCTTTTCAAGAGCAAGCTTTTCGTTTTTTTCCCATTCCCCGATATCCGGCATAGCGGGCGGATTTACGGCGCTTTCCCCTGCGGAGCCGCCAAAGAGCTGGAGCTGTGGATCCGCCGCCTCTTTCTGCACTCTCTGCCCATAGTCCAGGGCGTCCTCCACAGCAGCCATCATTTGGGCCCGCCTGTAGCCCGTGGAATCAAACGCCCCGCACTGGATCAGGCTTTCCAGGACCCGCTTGTTGACCCTGCGGAGATCCACCCGCTGGCAGAACTCAAAAATCGAAGTGTAGCGCCCCTGCCCGCGGTTGTGAATAATGGATTCAATGGCCGCATCGCCCACGTTTTTGACAGCAGCCAGGCCGAAACGGATGGATTCGCCGCTAACCGTGAATTCCCGGTTGCTTTCATTGATATCGGGGGGCAGCACAGGAATTTCCTGGTGGCGGCATTCGGCAATGTACTTGACCACATTGTCCGAGGAATTCATCTCGCTGGTAAGCACTGCGGCCATGAATTCCACGGGGAAATGGGCCTTGAGATAGGCGGTTTGGTAGGCGATCATCGCATAGGCGGCGCTGTGGCTTTTGTTAAAGCCGTAGCCGCCGAACTTCTCGATCCAGTCGAAAAGCTGCTCCGCCTTGTCCCGGGGAATGCTGTTGTTGACCGCCCCCTCCAGGAAGCGTTCCCTTTCCCTGGCCAGCTTGGCGGCGATCTTTTTGCCCATGGCCTTGCGCAGGCCGTCGGCTTCGGCCATGGAGTAGTCTGCAAGCTGGCTGGCGATGGTCATCACCTGCTCCTGATAGAGGATGACCCCGTAGGTTTCCTCCAGGATCGGCTCCAGCTCCGGGACCAGGTACTCCACTTGCTTGCGGCCGTGTTTGCGCTCCACGAAATCGTTGACCATGCCGCTTTCAATGGGCCCGGGCCGGTACAGGGCCACCAGGGCGGTTACATCCGCAAATTTCTCCGGCTTCAGCCGGATCATCAGATCCTTCATGCCCGAACTCTCCAGCTGAAAAACCCCGGTCGTATCGCCCGAGGAAAGCAGCCGGTAGGTGGCCGCATCCGAGAGATCCAGGTTTCCCAGATCCGGCGGCGTCTTTGCCTGCCCGGAGATGATACTCAATGCATCGGCCATAATCGTCAGGTTGCGAAGCCCCAGAAAATCGAATTTGACCAGGCCGATCTTCTCGACCATGTTCATATCAAACTGGGTCATCACCTCTCCCTTTTTCCCGCGATAGAGAGGCAGATACTCCACCAGGGGCTTATCGCCGATAACCACGCCGGCGGCATGGGTGGACACATGCCGGTTCAAGCCTTCAAGGGCCCTGGATATCTCCAGCAGCTCGGCAAAATCCGCGTTTTCCGCCGCTTTTTCCGCAAGCCGCGGCTCTTTCTCCATAGCCTTATCCAGGCTGATCTTGGGGTCCTCCGGGACCAGCTTGGCAATGGCATCGACCTCATTTAACGCAATGTCCAGCGCCCGGCCCACATCCCGGATTACAGCGCGGGCCTTCATCTTGCCGTAGGTAATGATCTGGGCTACATAATCTTCGCCGCCATAGCGTTTTACGACATAATGGAACACGTCCTCACGGCCGATCATGCAAAAGTCGACATCGATATCCGGCATGCTGATCCGGGCGGGATTTAAAAAGCGTTCGAACAAGAGGCCGTGTTCAATGGGGTCAATATCGGTGATCCCGAGGGAGAAGGCCACGAGGCTGCCTGCGGCGGAGCCGCGGCCGGGGCCGACCGGGATGCTGTTTTTCTTGGCGTATTCGATGAAATCGGCAACAATCAAAAAATAGCCGGGAAAGCCCATGGAATTGATGACGGAAATCTCGTAATCGAGCCGTTGGGTATATGCCCCGCTGTCCGCATCCGGGTTTTTCTCCCGGATCCGGGCCAGCCGGTCGGCAAACCCGGCCCGGGTCTTTTCCTCGAAAAGCTCGGCCTCGGATTTGTCCGCCTGCAGATCGAAATGCGGAAAATGATGCGTGGAAAAATCAAACTCCACATCGCAGCGCCGGGCAATATCGACCGTGTTTTCGATAGCGCCGGGGTATTGCGCAAAAGCCTCGCGCATCTCCTCGGCAGACTTGAAATACAGCTCCTCGGTCCCGAATTTCAGGCGATTGGGATCATTTACAGTCTTGCCTGTCTGAATGCAGAGCAGCACGTCATGGGCCCGCACGTCCGACTTATCCAGATAATGGCAGTCATTGGTCGCCACCAGGGGAATCGACAGCCGCCGACTCATGTCCAGAAGCCCCCGGTTCACCGTTTCCTGCACATCGATGCCGTTGTTCTGGACTTCCAGATAAAAATTGCCCTCCCCGAACAGGCTGGTAAAAAACCGGGCCGCCTCCTCCGCCTCCTTTGTCCGGCCATCGAGGAGCTTGCCCGGGATCTCTCCCTTGAGGCAGGCGGAGAGTCCGATAATTCCCTCTGCGTGCTCTTTGAGGATCTCCTTGTCGATGCGGGGCTTGTGATAGAAACCATGGAGACTCGCCTGGGTTGCCAACTGGCAGAGGTTCTGGTAGCCCGTATGATTGCGGGCAAGGAGCACAAGGTGCGTCATGCCCTTGTGGTCCAGAGGGGTCTTGTCCTGCATCGTGCGCGGGGCCACATAAAACTCGCAGCCGATCACCGGCTTTATACCCGCATTTTGGGCCTGCTCGTAGAAGTCCACCACACCGAACATGGTCCCGTGGTCCGTGATGGACACCGCCGGCATCTGGTACTGTTTTGCCCGCTCCAGGAGCTGCTCGATCCGGATGGCCCCGTCGAGCAGGCTGTATTCCGTGTGCACATGCAGATGGACAAAGTTTTCTGCGGTCTCGTTCATTCTTCCACCTTGAAATGAAAGGCACTGAGTTTTGATGCTCTCATAAAAAGTCAGTTTGGGATGGCAAAGTAAAAAGGTTCAAGATCAAGACGACGCAAATCCCGAGGAATACAGCGTACATATGAGTATGTGAAATTCCGGGGGGATGCAGCGCAACGCAGATATTGGACTTCTAAGTAACTTTTATGCTGATGGTATCGGGGGAAAGCCGCCTGCCTCGCTCCCCGGTCATTTTGGGAGCGTTTCAAACAACCGGCTGAATTTCTTGAACTCGGGGCTTCGCCCCTCAAACAGGCAAGAAATTTTTAACGCCG
>CAZWNV010000125.1:0-8867 GCA_964635265.1 uncultured Desulfobacteraceae bacterium | reverse complement strand
CGCGGGCTATTCAAAAAGCCGCAGGTAGTCTTCGTAGCCCTCTTCCGCAAGATCTTGACTTGGGATAAAGCGAAGTGCCGCGGAGTTGATGCAGTAGCGCAGTCCGATGGGCGGCGGCCCGTCGCCGAATACGTGGCCCAGGTGCGAGTCCGCATGGCGGCTGCGCACCTCCGTGCGTGTGGTAAAAAAGCTGTTGTCTTCTTTTTCCACCACCGCATCCGGGTGAATCGGCCGGGTAAAGCTTGGCCATCCGGTGCCGGAGTCAAACTTGTCCGTGGAGGCAAAAAGCGGCTCTCCGGATACCACGTCCACGTATATGCCCGGCTCCTTGTGATCCCAGTACGCGTTGTCAAATTGCGGCTCGGTCTTGTCCTCCTGGGTCACGGCGTACTGCAGGGGCGTAAGCCGCTTTTTGAGCTCCTGCGCATCCGGGGGCGGGCAGCCCTTCTTCTTTGCTGTTTGACAGGCCGCGCCGGCGCAGGAGGTGCCCCACACCTTTTCCAGGAAACGGTCCCGTCCGGAACCCCTGCGGTAGCGCTTGTATCGGCTCGGGTGCGTCTTGTGGAAGTCCTGGTGGTAGTCCTCGGCCGGGTAGAAGGCCGCAAACGGTGCGATCTCGGTTACGATCGGCCTCTTGTAGCGGCCGGAGGCACCGAGCTCGTCGCGCGATGCCTCGGCCAGTTCCTTTTGCTCCGGGCTGTGATAGAAAATCGCGGAGCGGTACTGCGAACCCCGGTCCACGAAAGAGCCGCCCGCGTCGGTGGGGTCGATCTGCCGCCAGAACACCTCCAGCAGCTCCTTGTAGCTGATTTTCGCGGTATCATAGTGTATCTGCACGACTTCTGCATGCCCGGTGCGGCCCGTGCTCACCTGCTCGTAGGTGGGGTTTTCCACCTGCCCCCCGGAGTAGCCGGACACCACCTTTTCCACGCCTTCCAGCGCTTCGAACGGCGCTTCCATGCACCAGAAGCAGCCCCCCGCAAAGGTTGCGGTCTCCGTCTGTTTGGCGGACGCGCTGCCGCCTGAAGATGCTGTATGTGCTCCCATAATGAGCCACCCCATGAGTATAATGGCTGTTGTTTTGATGTACGGCATGTATCCTTCCATTCGGCGTTTTTGTTCCTCCGTCCAACAATAATAAATCCCCATCCGGGAATTTCAACTAGGGACGTCCATTAAATTATAAGTTTCTCGGACCTTCCACAGACACGCAGGCAATACGGGGCCCTTGGGTGAGAAAGTTATAATTTAATGGACGTCCCTAGTCCCTAGGTGGTGAAACTGTTGCTAGGATCCGAAACCGTGATCCCTCGTTGACTTCCGAATAAATTTTTGGCAGGCTGGCGCCTTTTTTGCCGATTGGCATAATGGAAAAAACCGGAAGACAAGGATGAAAAGCATGCAGAAAGACTTCTCCAGCATCCCTCTTACAGACGAGTTTCAGGAGTTTATGGAGACCGAGAAATCCATGGCCTGCCTGATCCTCAACCGGGCGGCACAGCGCGGCGGAAAAACCGCCCTGCGCTGGTACAGAAACGGCAAATGGTACAACTGGACCTGGGCCGAGTTCCGGGAGCAGGTCCGGGCCGCGGCCAAGGCGCTCATGCACCTGGGCATCGGAGAGGGCGCCATGGTCGGGATCTTCAGCCACAACAGGCCGGAGTGGCATATCGCCGATATTGCCATCTGCAGCACCCGGGCGGCATCCGTGCCCATCTACGCCACCAACTCCGCCCAGGAGGCCCGCTACATCGCCACGGATGCGGATTTAAAGGTTGTTTTTGTCGGCAACCAGGAACAGTATGACCGCATCATGCAGTTCTTCTACCAGACCAACCTCAAGAAGGTGATCGCCATTGATCCCGCCATCGAAATCAGCGGCGAGCACAGCGTCCATTTCGCGGATTTTCTGGCCCGGGGCCGCCGGCTCACCCTGGACGAGGAGCTGGATGCAGCCATGGAGGCGGCCCGGCCCGATGACATCTTCACCCTGATCTACACCTCCGGCACCACCGGCAATCCCAAGGGCGCCATTCACAGCAACGAGTCCTTCATGGCCGGGATTTTCGCCACCAGCTACCGCTTTCCGGACATGGGCCCGGACATGGTCTCACTCTCCTTTCTGCCGCTAAGCCATGTCTATGAGCGGATGTGGGCCTACGGCGCCTTTGTCTTTAACCTGGAGAACCACTACTGCGAGGATCCCAAGGCGGTGGCCGATCTTCTGCCTGTGTCCCGCCCCCATTATTTGTGCACCGTTCCCCGCATATGGGAGAAGTTCTATGCCGCCATCTACGACAAGATGGCATCGGCCTCTGCGCTAAAGAAAAAGCTCTTTGACCGGGCCGTACAAACCGCGCACGAGAGTTACCGGGAAAAGAGCGCCGGCCGCGAGCCCGGCCCTATCTTAAAGGCCCGCCGGGCGCTTGCCGAAGCCCTGGTGCTCAAGAAGCTGCGCGCCATGATCACCGGCGGAAGGGCCGAAACATTCCACGTGGGCGGCGCGGTCTGCCCCCATGAGCTCAAGGTCTTCTTCAACAGCATCGGTATTCCTCTGTGCGAGGGCTTCGGGCTGACGGAGTTTTTCCCCGTGTGCGTGGGCAGGCCGGACCTGGCCAAAGACGACTACTGCGGGCCGGTCATTCCCATGGTGGAGACCAAAACCTCGGAGGAGGGCGAGCTGCTGCTGCGCGGCAAAAACGTCATGCAGGGCTACTACAAAAGGCCGCAGGCAACGGCGGAGTGCTTTACCGAGGACAACTGGTACAGGACCGGCGACGTGGCTGAAATCCATCAGGAGGGCAACTACACCTATATCCGCATCACGGACCGGATAAAGGACATCATTATCACCGCCGGCGGCAAAAACATCCTGCCCCAGCAGATCGAGGGACTCTTCGGCGGGGACCGCTTCGTGGAGCAGATCGCGGTGGTGGGCGAGAACCGCAGGTACCTCTCCGCGCTGATCGTTCCCGCTTTTGAGGTGCTAGAGGAATATGCCCGGGAGAACAACATCGCCTTCTCCAGCAGGGAGAATCTTGTCGAGCGCCCGGAGATCCGCGACCTCTACGCCGCCCGCATCGAGGAGCGCACCCGCTGGCTCGGCCAGGTGGAGAAAATCAAGAACTTCACCCTGCTCACAAAGGAGTTCTCCCAGGAGGACGGCGAGATCACCCCCACCTTCAAGGTCAAGCGCAAGGTGCTCGATGAAAAATACAAGGACGTGATCGACCGCATGTACTAACGCCGGGTCACCAACGCCGGGGTCGGACCATGATAACACCTTGATTTATAATCAAAAACCTTCTAAAAAGTAGGTGTTTTTATGCCTTAGAATGCCAATTTCAGCACCCAAATTGCCCCTGTAAGCGGTTTGCATCTCCCGAAGTGCGGAGGTGGCATCTGAGCCGATGATTTTGCGGCCGATCGCATCGACGCCAAGGTCTTCCTTTGTCTGCGCCACAAATTCCCGGCTCCCCACCGCAATGCTTTCTGTCCATTTCCCGTCCCGGCATTTCCCGGATGAATCAAAATTTTCATTGTTTATTGTCTTATTGATCCAGTGGGCGTGGGCTTCTATAAGTTCGCCGGTGGTGTTGAACCCCAGCAACTCCCTTAAGCCCTCAATATCGATAATTCTGTATCGCTTGCGCGGTTTTTGAATTTCATGGTAGCCGCAGAATGCCCATTCGGAGGGATGGTTTACTACGCCGGCCCGGACCATGTTGAGATCGATATAGACAAGGCACTGATGCAAATGCTGATCTGTTTCCACCGCGGTGGCGTGGTATCGGTCTTCCCAGAAAGCCCCCCTCCTGTTTTTGCGCTGATTAAACTCCTGGGCTGTTCGGCCGGCAATCAATTGAAGCGACTTGGGAATCGCCCTGTCCCCGCCATTGTCCCTGGCAAGCAAATGGACATGATTGGAGGTGACCATATAGTTGAAAATATGGAGCCCGAACCGTTTTCGTGCTTCAAAGAGCCAGGCGATCCATCTCCGTCTGTCCCTTGCAAACTTCAGGAGAAATTCTTTTTTGTGGCAGCGGTGGGTAATATGCCATACATAGCCCGGCAGAAAATGTCTGTTGGCTCGTGACATGGTACGCTTTTCCTTAAACTTTGATTTTTACCCCATAAATTGGCGTTCTAAGGCGATATGCGCCCCCTTTTTTGAGGGTTTTTGAAGTGATTTCGATTAGATATGCTGGTCCGACCCCGTTATGGCGAAGAAATCCGCTGCGTTTTTGGTGAACAGGCGCTCCAGTCTGTCCCGGCTGAGGTCGGCCGCTTGCAGCCGCTTGATCTCGCGATCCCAGGCATAGGGGATGTTGGGGAAATCCGTGCCGTACATCACCCGGTCGATGCGGTAATCCCGAAGGTCGATGGATTCCTGGCCGGGAAAATAATCGGCCAGGACCATGGCGGTATCCAGCCAGAGGTTGTCGGTTTTTTCGGTGAGATCCCGGTAGGCGCGGAGCTCATCAAAGCCCAGGTGGGGCACGCAGATCCGCAGGTCCGGAAAATCGCGCAGCACCCGCTCCAGCTTGTCCGCCCGGCAGAGCTCATGCGGGTCGCAGGGATAGGCCGGGCTCTTGGGCTCCCTGCCCGCATGCACAACCAGCGGTTTTTGGTTTTTCCGGCAGCACTCGTATAAGGGGTTCATGTATTCGGCGTTCATGTCAAAACACTGCACGTGCGCGTGCAGTTTTAATCCCCCGAGCCCTGCATCAAATGCCTCCTGCAGGATCCGCCCGGCCGCATCCTCGCCGGGATACACCGTGGCCAGCCCTGTTACCCGGTTCGGATACAGGCCGCACTTGTCGGCCATGTACCGGTTTAACTCGCTTGCGATGCCCGGTTTGTGCGCATACTGCAGGGCCACGATATGGGAGATTCCCCGGCTCAGCAGGAAATCAAAAACCTGCTCGGTGCTTAGCTGATAGCGGATGGACCACCCGTGCTGTTCAAACCATTGCCAGACCGCCGCGAAGACAGCTTCGGGAAACACGTGCACGTGGCTGTCGATTACCGGCGGAAGGCCGGCGGGCACACAGGCGTCTTCGGTGTCGTTGATCGCGGGCAGCTTGGTGTGCAGCATGGCGCTGAAAATCCTTCCCGGTCCCGGGGGGTGTGCATTCCCCGCTTCACCCCTGCAGGACCTGGTCTAATACCTCTTGCAGTTTGTCGATGGTATAGGGCTTGCTGATGATCGCCTGGAACCCGTGGGCCTTGTAATTGGCCAGCACCGCCCCCCCGGAATAGCCGCTGGAGACAATCGCTTTCACCCGGTTGTCCACGGCGAGCATCTCCTTGATGGTTTCGGCTCCGCCCATGCCGCCCGGCACGGTCAGGTCCATAATCACCGCGTCAAACGGATTGTCCTCGCTCATGGCCTGCTTATACTTTTTCAGGGCGGTGTCGCCTTCCGGCGCGGTATCCACGGCATAGCCGCTTGCCTCCAGCATGTCCGATACCACCTGGCGGATCATGGCCTCATCATCCATTACCAGCACCCGGCCGGTTTGTTCCTCGGAAAAATCCCGGGTCGCGCCGTCTGCCGGTGCATCCGCCGCAGTCACCGCGGAGGCCGGCAGATACAGCGTAAAGCGCGTCCCCTTGCCGGGCTCGGAGTCCACGCTGACATGGCCGCCGTGTTTTTCGATGATGGAATACACGGTGGCCAGCCCCAGTCCGTTGCCCGCCTTCTTGGTGCTGTAGTAGGGGTCAAATATGCGTTTGAGATGCCTGCGGTCGATGCCGATGCCCTCATCCCGGACGCTTACCCGGATATATTGGCCCGGCTTGAGCTTTTGGGGTTCGCTGGGGGGGATCTCCGCATTTTCCATGCAGATGTACAAATGGCCGCCATCCGGCATGGCCTGGTTGGCGTTGATCGTGAGGTTGGAGAAAACCTGGTGGATCTGCCCCTTGTCCACGTTGGCCAGCCAGAGATCGTCGGCAAAACGAAACACCGGCTTCACGTTGCTGCCGGAGAGATCAAAGCGGACGATCTCTTCTACGAAGCGCTCCAGCTTGGCATGCTCGCGGACCGGATCGCCGCCCTTGGAAAAGGTCAGCAGTTGGTTGGCCAGCCTGGTGGCCCGGTTCATGGATTTTTCCGCATTTTTCAGGGATTGATGGGCGGGGTGATCCACGTCCAGGTGGAGCCTGGCGATGGTGATATTGCCGAACAGCCCGGTCAGGATATTGTTGAAGTCATGGGCAATGCCGCCGGCCAGGGTGCCGATGCTCTTTAACTTGTCCATCTTCTGCAGATCGGCCTCCCGCTGTTTGCGCTCGGTGATGTCGGTGTGCACGCAGACGAGTGCCACCACCTGCTCGTCTCTTTCCACGGGATAGGCCCGCAGGATCACATCGCGCACCCGCCTGTCCCTGTCATACATGGCCGCCTCCCCGCTCCACTCCCGGCCCGCCCGCATGGTGTCAAAAATAGCGCGCCCAAGTTTTTCATCCGCGAAAAGGCTGGCGGGCGGGGCATCGCCGATATCGCCGAACATGTCGGCAAAGGTTTTGTTCCGGTAAAAGGCCGTTCCCTCAGGTGAAAACATGCCGATGGCATCGCCCGAGGCATCCATGGCTTTTTTGAAATCCTTGATTTCGCGCTCCGCATGCCGGGAGCGGACCAGCCCGAAGCTCACCCCGAAAAGCGCTGTCAGCAAAAGCCCGAAGGCGGCCGCTGCAAACCAGATGAGCTTTTTGTGCTGGGCGTAAAAGGTTGCCGGCTTGTGCAGGATCCGGGCCTCCGGCGGGACGTTGCCCAGTGCGACCCCGTGGCGGACCAGCCCCCGGTAGTCCAGTTGCAGCCGGGTGGGGGATTCAAACGCAATCGGGACCTCGTCCGGGTCCGCACCCTGCAGAATCTGCAAGGCTTTTTTGCCCGCTTCAAAACCCTGATCAAATCCGGAGGTCAGGTGGCCGCCCACCATGCCGGAGCCGAAGCTGAAATCCCACACGCAGTATACCGGCAGCCGGCAGTGCCGGCAGACCAGCGCGGCGCCCTTTTCGTATTCCAGAAACTTGTCATGCCTGTCCCGGAAAAACAGGGTATAGAGCACCACCGTGTCCGCCTCCAGGTCCTCCAGATAGCGTGCCAGCTCCTCCACGCTCACGTCATAGACCAGCCCCAGGGCGCAGCTGCCGCCCGCATGCGTCCTGCGGAACCGCCGGACCTCTTCCTGGATCCGCCTGCCGGTGGTGGTGTTGTCCGTGATCACCACGATCTCCCGGCAGTCCGGGTGAAGCTTTTGAATCAGGGAGACGTTTGAAGCAATATCGGCCTGCTCGTTGACGCCGGTGATGTTGGCGAGCCCGGCCAACTGCTTTTTTTGCAGGTAGTTGACGCCGCAGAAGACGATCGGGGTGTCGCCGAAGATCTGCTCCCGGTTTTCGCGGACAAAATTAAAGGCGTTGTTATCGGAGACCACCACGGCGTCATAGTGATGCCGGGCGTGCTTGAGGCTCAGAATCCGGGTCAGCAGGTCCGCGTAGACGCTTCCGAACTGCCGCTTGGTATCCATGTAGTCCACGTGGAGATCGGCCTGGCTCTTCTTGAATGCCTCCTGCACGCCGCGCGTGATTTCATCGGTCCATAGGTATCCCATGTGATAGGGGTTGAGCAGCAGCACGTTTTGGGATGCCTCCTGCCCCCAGGCAAGGCCCGCCACCCCCGCCAGCCAGAGCAGCCCAAGGACCGCGCAGATCCCCCGCCGCAAAAAGATACGCCCGCCAATCGCTGTCTGCTTCTCAGCCATGGGCTCCGCCCTGCCGCCCTTCCGGCATGCTCCCGGCCGAACGGATCGTTCTGGGTATCCGATAGGAAATGCCAACAGCTCTATTTATACACAGATTCCACGGAGTTTCAAAGCCTTGATTGGTGATTGGGGTCGGACCATAGTAACCGCTCGATTTTTCATCATAAAGCTTCTGAAAAACAGGCGTTTTGTCCTTTAGACCGTCATTTTTGGCACCCAAAATGCCAGGCTAACCATCTCCGGCCATCCTCCTGCAGAAAATTCCTTAAACTTTGATTTTTGGGCCATAAATTGGCATTCTAAGGCGGTATGCGGCCTTATTTTTGAAGTTTTTTGGATTGATTTCAACGAGATATTGCGGTCCGACCCCATCTTTGCGATTGCGGTCCGACCCCATCTTTGGTGGCCGCATCGCAAAGCCACGGCCGTGCCGCCGTAAAGGACAAAACCGTTTTCCCGGGTAAAACCCAGAGAGGGCCACAACCGCTTTTGGGCAAAGGGCAGTATTTCGGGCCGGAGTTTGAAGGATGCTGTCATTGGATTTTTCGTACGGGCAGGGGCGGGGCATGGCCGGGTTCGGCAAGGCCCAGGCGATAGTGCCAGTAAGTCCAGGATCGTTCAGTGAACTGGCCGGCCTCCACAGTTTTCAGGATATCCCTTAAACAATCTTCTCCCAGTTCTTCAGCAAGCACCTCAACATCGCTGAAATCACCGATATTCATCACCTGTGCAATCACGCGTTCGGGTCTGGCCGCGGCCTGGTCCGGCGTTTGCCACCAGATGTATTTTTTGGCCATTTTATGGATTGTTTTCACATTCATGGAGCCGCAACTTTTATTTGCGTCGAAATTTTAAATAATGATAACAAATTCCGGAAAACGGTGCAAGCGGCCTTGTGCCCCGGCACCGCGAAAGGCGAAGACGTCTGTTGCCAAACCCCCCCGGCCGCCAAAATCACCAGCACCACCCCGAATACCGCAAAAAGACCAAATAAGAAAAACTGCTAACCTTCTGATTTTACTTAACACTTAACACTTAAAACTTAACACTTAAAACCCCGCCGCTCCTCTACCCCCACCGCCAAGATGGCGGCAG
>CAZWNV010000124.1:0-8873 GCA_964635265.1 uncultured Desulfobacteraceae bacterium | reverse complement strand
AGGTAATCGAAGTATTCCCGGAACGCTTCAGCATCCGGGTTGCCCTGGGTAAACGCAAAAACTACGCGCTTCTGCGAATTCAGACGGGAGCGGAAATCCCGGTCAATAAAGGGAAGCAGCCGCTCCATGAAGGTTTTTGTATGGGCCGATACCTGCCACATGTAAATGGGCGAGCCAATGACCATTGCTTCCGCCGCCTGGATATCCTTATAGAGATGCTGCATCTCATCATTGATGGTGCACACCCCGTCTTCCCGGCACGTTATGCAGCCCATGCAGGCGGAGAAATTCATCTCCGCCAGTTTATAAAACGGGGTTTCCGCCCCTTTGGCGGAAGCGCCGCCAAGCACTGCTCTTACCAGTTTTTCCGTGTTGCCGTTCTTTCTTGGACTGCCTTCAATGCCCAGCACTTTCATCGGGCCGCCTCCTTTTTTTTGCTTCAGGGGTTCAGGCGCTTTGCTGCCTGCGTCAGCACCGGGGTTTATGGAAATAGGAACGAAGCCGTTCAGCCGGTCCCGGCAAAAGCCTCATGGCTGATCCGAATCGTCGCGCATCCCGCATCATGCAGAGTTATCGGGATGTATACAAACGTGGAGCAGGCGTCTGTAAAGAGCTCGAATGCCGCTTCGCGGTCTTCGATCATCACACCGCGGATTGTGCTCTGCCGCATCCGCAGACAAACGGCAAACTCCAGCGGCAGATTGTGACCCGTGTAGCGCACCTCCGCCAGCGTGGTTTCCGGATCCGGCGCCTCTCTTCGGAGAACATCAAAGTAGAACCGCTCCTGCCATAGGGTCTCCCGCGAAATCCGTCTCTGCGCCGGTGTATCGCCTGTCGGCCGGATGGAGATGCGAAAATCGCCGCACAGAATGTTAACGGGATAACCAGCGTCTTTTTCCCAGGGGAACCTTTCATTTCCCATTTCCAGAAGGGCCCGGCAGGGAACCATCCCGCTCTCGCCAAGGCCTTGCGCGGGGGTTATGGCCCAATGGTTGGTTTCCATGCCAAAGACCAGCGTATGCCACTGCAGGTATGCCGGACCGCAGGTGTAATTCGTGTACCCTGTCCGATCCGGGGAGAAATCATAGTGCTCGTAGGGATCCTGGATATGGAGCAGAAAAACCTTTTCCTGCAGATACCGGTGCGGCAGCCTCCCTTTCGGCTCGCCGAAATAGTAGAAGCTCAGATCCTCCAGTGTGTGGATTTCATAGGGCCACCCGTGCGCCTCTGCCGCCTCCAGCATTTTATTGGCGACATGCTGATGCACCTGTTCATCCATGGCCCACTTGGTGCTGTTGGCCGGAAGTATGACCTCCATGTCACCACGGTCATATTTCGGTCCTTCCGATCTGCCGAGACTGTGAAAATCGATCATCATATCCGGCGGGTACATTGCGCAGAGTTTGCCGAAAATACGCTTTTCCAGTTCCGTGATGCCGTACATGCTGGAATGGAACTTGTCGTTGACCATACCTTCCGGGTTTACGACGGGCACTACGATAACGGTCTGCCTGTCCCGGGTTCTGGCGGCATCCGGGCCTGCCAGATACCCCAGGATTTCCGGGCCGACCACGCGGGTTCCCCTTTCCTGGCCGTGCCGGCCCAAAGTCACAATGGCCGTTTGTTTCTGTTCAGGCGCAACAGCCTTGTTGGTAACGACAACTGCCGGTATCTCCCAGCCCTCGTTTTCCGAGCGGCCAAGTATAATTTTATCAGCTATATCAGGATTTTCTGCGACAATTTCCTCCACCCGGGAATAAACCTCCCCCAGCCCCTCCTCGCCCATCGGCATATAATCAAACACCGGCATGATCGCTTCCTCCAATTTTTTATGATGTAAAAAAAGCCCCTGTACTGCTATATTACAAGATTATTCCCAAAGTCGGGGCACCAGATAATAAAAACACCATCATTTCATTTCAATATAACCGAGCCGGCCGGGTCGTGCAAAATGCCACCAGGGCCCCCGCAGCGTGAAACTGTTTTCGGGATTTGCCGAACGCTATGCACCTTATCGCCTTCGTTTATTTGATCCATTTCCTGCGCCATGGCATGGTCTTTCCCCTGATCCCCCTCTTTGCCCAGAGTATGGGCTATTCCGGAGTAATGATCGGGGCAGCCGTGAGCGGTTTCAGTCTGCTATCGCTGGCAGCGGCCCTGCCGATGGGGGAACTGAGCGATCGGTTAAGCGCCAGAAGCCTGCTATTGGTCAGCGCTGCATGCAATCTCCTCTACAGTGTCCTGCTTGTGCTGGCATCAAACATCTGGATGCTCATTACGGCGCAGGTTTTCGGCGGCCTCGGCTTTCTGCTGATGATTGTCTCCAGTCAGACCTGGGTCAGTGAGCACACCGATAAAAGGGTGCGGGAGCGGGGGTTTGGCTTCCTGTCCCTGGCAGCCGCCGCGGGCCAGACGATAGGCCCCCTGCTCGGCGGTTTTTTTCTCTCCCGCACCTCATTTTCATCTGTTTTCAGCCTTGCGGTAGGCTTTTCTCTGTTGGGATTTTCCATAGCAGGGCTGCCGACAAGCATCCGGCATAAGAAGGAAGGAGACCGCAAGAGAACCGGGGCCTCTACCGGAAAGACCCTGGCCGCCCTGGCCGCTGACCGGCAAATGTGCGCCGTGCTCCTGTTAACCTTCGTGGCTGTATTTGCAAGCAATCTGAGGAGCTCGTTCGTACCCGTCTTGTTCAAGGCTCAGGGACTCAACGAGAGCGCCATCGGGCTTCTGCTTTCCGCATTTGCCCTGTCGATGACACTGGTGCGCATCGGGATCGGTCGAATGATGGGAATGGTATCGCGGGCGCTGCTGTTCGGCCTGGCCCTGACCCTTATATTTGCAGCTACGGCCGCGCTGCCCCGGATCTCAACGGTTTGGCTCTCGGGCGGCATGATGTTTTTGTTCGGGGCCGGCTTCGGGATTTCCCAGCCCTTGTCCATGGTCATGATCTCAGACAGAGCCGGGGAAACCTCCGGGTTGGCCATGGGCATCCGCTTTTTCGTGATCACGCTGGCCACCCTGCTCAGTCCCCTTCTGACCGGTCTTGTGGTGGAAACCATCAGCCTGGCGGCCGGTTTTTACTGTGCTGCCGCCCTGGTGCTTGGGGCCGGCATCACCATCAAAGTTATCCCGAACAGTCAGAAGAAAAAAAAAGGTATCCCAGAATGAACACACTGCCGGGCATCGGATATGCGCTGATCACCGCCATGGCATGGGCGGGCAGCGCGATTATCAACAAATTCCTGACCACGCGGATCGATATCCTGTCGCTCAATACGGTTCGCCTGTGGGTGGGAGCTGTTATTCTGACGGCCTTCATTGTGTTCACCGGCCGGATGGACACGCTGCTTGCCACCCCCCTTTCCCGGATGCTGCTGATTGCCGTTGCGGGTCTTATTTCTTTCAGCATCGGCGATACCGCCTATATCAAAAGCCTGAGCTTTATTGATGTCTCCCGGGGCTTTCCCATTGCGCAATGCACTTTCCCGGTGCTCACCATGTTCGTGGCGATTTTCTTTCTAAACGAGCCCTTTACCCTGGTGAATATAACAGGGGGGTTCCTGGTGGTAGGCGGTGTTTACCTGGTGGTCGTTTTGGGCAATAAGGTGCCCCTGACATCAAAGGCCGTGAAAAGAGCAGACGCAAGGGGCGTATTTCTGGCCTTAATGGCGGCGGTATCCTGGACTACCGGAGCCTCGCTTCTCAAGCTGGGGATTACCGGCATCGACCCCTTCGTTGCCGCGGCAGTAAGGATCCTTGTCTCCGCTCTGGGACTGACCCTTTTCGTGCTGTGCAGGCAGAAAGAAACGGTACTGCAGTTCAAGCAATACGGTTTTTCCAACATCGCCCTGGCCGCAGGTGCCGGAGTGCTGAGTTACGGTGTAGCCGCGGTCGCCCTGATATCTGCTATGCAGTTGATCGGGGCCGGCAAAACGGTGTTGATCACTGCCATAGCGCCCATTCTGATATTGCCCCTCTCCTTTTTCATCCTCAAAGAGCGTCCGACGCCCATCACCGTTCTGGGTGTATTCATCGGCGTAATCGGCCTGGTCTTCATAAGCTGCAACCGGTGACCGGTTCATTTGCCGGGATCAGTGCCGCGATCAGTCCTTTTCCAATCGGCAAGGCCATGTTATACTCATCTTTGATTATCTGGAAACCCCGGTCATTGCGAAAGGCTGCAAGGATTAGTAATTATAAAATAAATCTCCGGCGGGGATTCCAAAGCCGCATATGAATGACAACATCATTTCCTTATCCGAATTTGCCAACCGCCCGTATGTGTTTCGCAACCGGGAGCATGCAGGGGAAATCCTGGGAGACATGATCCGGGAGGCGGTCGGGGAGAATGCGATCCTTCTGGCCATCCCCGCAGGCGGGGTGCCCGTGGCCATGGCCGTGTCAGAGGTCACAAAAATTGCCTTTGATATTGCAGCGGTCAGCAAGATCACCCTTCCGTGGAACAGCGAGGCCGGATACGGGGCAGTTGCATTTGACGGCACCATACGGATGAACGAGGCCCTGCTGAAGCGCCTGGAGCTTACAGACCACGATGTGCGGGAAGGCATTGAAAAAACCACAGCAAAGGTGAAGCAGAGAAACCGGAGCCTGCGAGGCGGGCGCCCCTTTCCGGCGCTTGCCGGCAAAACCGCCGTTCTGGTCGACGATGGACTGGCCTCTGGATTTACCATGTTCTGCGCTATTGATGCTGTGAAAAATGCAAAGGCCAATGAAATCGTGGTGGCGGTACCCACCGCCCATTCGCAGTCTGCCACGGCAGTGGCGGAAAAGGCGGACCGCCTGTTCTGCCCGAATATCCGCGGCGGAGCACGCTTTGCCGTGGCAGAGGCCTATGAAAACTGGTCCGACATCTCAGAACAGGAGCTTCTCAGGATGCTTGATCTTGCATAGAAGCTCCGCTGTATCTTCGGGAAAGTATCAAGAGATCCTCCATGAAAAAAGCTGTCCCATATATAGCAATTCTGGCTTGCTTCTGCTTTTGCCCCGGCCTGCAGGGAGCTCTGGCTGACGGCGGGAAAGCCGGCTTCAGTAAAAAACCGGCACCATTCGGCCCTGCCCGGTTGGCGGGCCGGCTTGGTGATGAGCGGCTTGCCGAATGCTCCGGTATGGATGCGGCTCTGGGAACCGATGATCTTTTCTGGGCAATCAACGACAGCGGGAACGGAGCCTTTATCTACGCCCTGGGAAAAGACGGCGGAAGCCGGGGGCGCATATTGATTGAAGGGGCAGCGAACCGGGATTGGGAAGGGATCGACACCTTCGCCTGGAAGGGGCGTCCCATGATTCTCATCGCCGACTTTGGGGACAACAGGAAGGTCCGGGACACCTGCACCCTCTACATAACGGAAGAACCCCGCCTGCAGGACGGCCGGTTCGGCAATTCCGCCACTGTGGAAGTAGCCTGGCGCATCGTCTTCACTTACCCGGATGGCAGCCGCGACGCAGAAGGTGTGGCCGTGGATGCGGCCGGCCAAAAGGTTCTGGTCCTGAGCAAGCGGGACAAACCGCCCCTGCTGTTTGAGCTGCCCTTAAAGCCCGCCGCCTCGGATATGCCCCTCACTGCCCGCAACGTCGCGAAGGTAGACCGGATCCCGCCGCCTTCGAAAAAAGATCTGCTGCAGCAATACGGAAAAAACCGCTCCCAGCCCACCGCCCTGGATCTTTCTCCGGACGGCCGCCGCGCGGTGGTGCTGACCTACAAGCATGCCTACCTGTTTCCCCGCAGGCCCACGCAATCCTGGGCGGATGCATTACGCGGCAAACCGGTTGTTCTTCCGCTGCCCCTTCCCCAGAACCGGCGCGGCTTCGCCCAGCGGGAAGCAATCTGCTTCACACCCGACGGGCAATCCTTACACGTAACAGCAGAAGGAAAACAGGCGGAGATTTTTCAGCTGCCAGCCAGATAAGGCTTTGCGGCCATTTCCTCCTAGCCGCTCACCCCTGCCATGTTGAGGTACTTGATCTCCAGGTATTCATCGATTCCGTATTTGGAGCCCTCCCGGCCGAAACCGGATTGTTTCATTCCGCCAAAGGGGGCTGCCTCCGTGGAAATAAGCCCGGTGTTGATACCGATAATTCCGAATTCCAGCGCCTCGGCCACCCGCCAGACACGGCCCGCATCCCGGGTATAAAAGTAGGCCGCAAGTCCGTAATCCGTACTGTTGGCCATGCCGATGACCGCGGTTTCCTCCCGGAATCGAAAAACCGGAGCCACGGGTCCGAAGGTTTCCTCACCGGCGATCCGCATGTCCGGCGTTGCCTCAGCGATCACGGTGGGCTCGAAAAACGTGCCGCCCAATGCGTGCCGGCTTCCCCCGCACAGGATCTCGCCGCCTTTGTTCAGGGCGTCGCTGATCTGTGCCTCCACCTTCTCCACAGCATCCATATCGATCAACGGCCCCTGCTGGGCCCCTTCGGCAAAGCCCTCCGCCACCTTGAGCCGCTTCACGGACCCGGTCAGCCGGGAGACGAATTCATCATAGATGTCCTCGTGCACGTAAAAGCGGTTGGCACAAACACAGGTCTGGCCCGAATTCCGATACTTGGAGGCCATAGCCCCGGATACGGCGGCATCGAGGTCGGCATCGGGGAACACGATAAAAGGCGCATGACCGCCCAGCTCGAGAGAGAGGCGTTTAACAGTGGGCGCACTCTGCTGTATCAGCCTTTTACCGACTTCGGTGGATCCGGTAAAACTGAGTTTCCGGATTGTCGGATTCTCCGTCAACTCCAACCCGATGGTTTTCGAATCCCCGATTACAACATTGAAAACCCCGCCGGGAATCCCGGCGCGACGGGCGAGTTCGGCCATTGCCAGGGCCGAAAAAGGGGTTTGCCCGGCCGGCTTGACCACCATGGTACAGCCCGCTGCCAGCGCGGCCGCGGCTTTGCGGGCGATCATCGCCGATGGAAAATTCCAGGGGGTAATGGCCGCGCAGACACCGACGGGCACCTTGATCGTCAGGATCCGGCTTTCCGCCATCGGCGAAGGGATCACATCGCCGTAACATCGTTTGGCTTCCTCCGCAAACCACTCAATAAAAGCTGCGGCATAAGCGATTTCGCCGCGGGATTCCGCCAGGGGTTTGCCCTGCTCGGCAGTCATGAGCCTGGCGAGATCCTCCCGGTTTTCCATCATCAGATCGTGCCAGCGCCGCAGAAAGTTCGCCCGCGCCTTCGCGGTCTCCTCCCGCCACATAAAGAAAGCCGCCTCTGCCGCATCAATGGCTCTGGCCACCTCCTCGCGCCCCATGTCCGGAACAGAGCCGATCCTTTTGCCGGTTGCCGGATTGCCGACATCCAAACGTCTTTCTGTATCCGCATCCACCCATCTGCCGCTGATAAAGGCCTGCTCCCTGAACAAAGATGAGTCCTGTAATTCCAGCATGATATACTCCTTCTTCCTTATTGGCGCATCCCTGTTTGCCAAAACACCACATGGTGTATCCCAAACCCCCACGATCCCTTAAAATAAGCCTTATCGCTCACTACTGCAAACAAGCCTTTGCCGGGGATTTTCCGTACGCATCCGGCAGGAGCACCCATACGCTATAATCCCGCCCGGAAGCTCCTCCTTGTCTTCCGCCGCAGTTTCGTTTATCATAAATCAAAAACACTGCGAGGAGCTTTTGGCCGAAGCGTTCTACCGGAAACCACTCGAAAAAGGAGATCCCCGTGAAATCAACAACTGTAATGATCGCGATCTGCGCCGTCTGTATGGCGCTTGCCTTTTCATATCCGGCACATGCCAAGGATATGAAACCCTTTAAAGGCCAGCAGTTCACTGTCCATTCGATTGGCAGCGTGCACAAGGAAAACGGCAGGACCACCCTGGTGCTTGACAAGGAGGTGGAGCCCGCCTTGCTGGGGCTTGAGGGGTTCTCTCACGTACTGGTCTTTTGGTGGTTTGACAAAAATGACACGCCGGAGAAACGATCCCGGCTGCAGGTCCATCCCCGCGGGAACCCGGATAATCCGTTAACCGGCGTGTTCGCCACCCGCTCGCCCGTCCGCCCGAACCTGATTGCGCTGAGCCTGTGCCGGATTCGATCGGTCCGGGGCAATGTGGTAGAGGTTAAGACAATCGATGCCTTTGCCGGCACCCCGATTTTGGATCTAAAGCCCTACATTCCGGGCTATGACTCCACTTCCGAAGCCTCGGTTCCGGATTGGGTGAAAAAAATCCGTAAAGAAGGCGTTTCCCATGATTCAAAGCGTTAACGGCAAAACCCCTGTAATCGCGGAATCTGCTTTTATCAGCGATGCCGCCTGTATTATCGGGGATGTCACCATCGGCGAATATTCGAGCATATGGCCCGGCGCGGTAATTCGCGGTGATATCGGCCGGATTGCCATTGGCAGCAACACGGCAGTGGAAGACAATGTTGTGCTGCACGCCGGATCGCTTACCATTGCGGACCAGAGCCTTACCATCGGCGACTTCGTGCAGATCGGGCATGCAGCCGTAATCAATTGCAACAAAATCGGGAGCCATGTCCTTGTCGGCATGAACGCAACCCTTCTCCATGATGCCAGAATCGGCAACTATTGCCTTATCGCGGCAGCCTGCCTGGTCAGCCAGGGAATGGAGATTCCGGACAGATCCTTTGTTGCGGGCATCCCGGGTAAAATCAAAGGTGAAATCACCGGCGACCAACTGCGGTGGATCGAGCAGGCACCGAAAGAATACCGCAAACTGGTGGCAAAATACCAAAGGGGCTGACTTCGTAAAAAACGATTTATTCCGCACCCCCCCCCGGCCGAGGCCCGGGACCGACTCAGTCAGTAACTTCCAGGATCGGCTGAAGGCTCTTAGGGGCTCAGTTAATGATATCAGGGGCAGCGAGGAGACC
>CAZWNV010000123.1:2158-8940 GCA_964635265.1 uncultured Desulfobacteraceae bacterium | reverse complement strand
CCTTGACGGCAGAGCGGATAATCCCGTTGATTTTTTCAAACTCGGCCATTTTCTCGTCATAATTAAAGCGCTTTTGCATCCCGAATTCGTCCTTGGACTTGCCGTAGACGGCAAAAATGCCAAAGCCCGGGTCGTGGATTTCCTTGCCTTCCAGGAGCTCGGGGAATTTGTCCACGGTTTTGTCCCGGCAGAAGACGATATCCGAGGCCTTGATGGTATCCACGGCCTTTAAGGTGATGTTTTCCGGATCCCCGTTTCCGATGCTGACCAGGTAGAGATGAGCCTGTGGGCCGGCCGCAGCACCCGGAACGGAGGATGCAGACAAAATGCCCAGTATGAGGGCGAACATGGCGAACTGCATATATTTCATGGGTATCTCCTTTTTGTCTATGGGTTCCGGACAAAACCAATTTTCCGGTTTTATCCGGACCTACATCTGAAAGCTGATGCCGGCTCCAACAGTACGGTCTGTAGCCGGATAGCCGCTCGTATTCTGGTATTCTTCGTTAAAGAGGTTTTTGACGTAAATTTTGAGCATTCCGTTATGAATGCCTTTCCACTGGTCAAACAGGCTCTGCTCCACGGCGAAGTCAAAGACATGAAAAGAATCAATGGCGATCTCATCGAACCTGTATACATCGGGTGCAATTTCTTCCGATTTTTTGGTTACTTGCTCGTCCTGGTACTCATAATCCAGAATCAGGCAGGTGGGATCGAATAGTTGGTAAGTCAGTTTCGCAGTGACGCGATTTTCCGGCCTGTTGTCCAACTCGGTTTTGCCGGCAGGCTCATCTCCCTGGTTTTCAAAGTCCTGCCACGCATAACCGGCCGCAAATCCGATATTATCGGTTATATTGCCGTTTACCTGGAGCTCGATGCCCTGGCGCACGACTTCGTCAAGGTTGATCATATAATCCTTGTATTCCATGCCGGGTTCCACTTGATTGCCGCCCCTCGGCCAGAAGTCTGCGTAGGAGCGGTTGTAGGAAATGTAATCTTCGATTTCATAGTAGGCATAACTGAGTTTCATCTCAATATTTCCGGCGATGCGCCGGTTCAAAATGAGGTCATAGCCCACACCGTGTTCCGGATCCAGCCAGGCACCGGTGGGCCTTCCCTGCGGATTATAGATGCCGTGATAGTCCGGTGCATGCCAGATCCTGCTAATTCCGACGGATACGGACGTATCCCGCAGCCCTTCGGCAAGTTCATCCAATTCGTACGTCAGGAAAGATTTGGGCATCCATTCCGACCAGCTGCGTTCAATCCACATGCCCCGGCCGGTTATATAAATCTGCCCGGAGCTCGAGGAATGGTTGCTCACCCATATGGTGTCATCCTCGTAGCGTAAGCCGGCTTTTAGCTTAAGCCGCGGAATGATTTCCCATTCGTGCTGTGCAAAGCCTGATAGGGTTTCAATGCGTTTTTTGTCATCATGAGCGATGCTGCTGCCCCCCCAGCCCGGAATATCGCCGTATCCGTCATAGAGTTGTTCCAGTTCCGCCCCAACCGTAGTAACATGGCCCTGGCCCAACCGGAACGTATTGGTGATTTTTCCTCCCTGCTGATGCCACTCGGTTTCCCAGGAGCCGTCACGGATGCCCCTGGAATGATCACTGGGATCAGCCCACTCCCACATGGAGTAATTCCGGTTCTCCTCTCCGTAATGAGCATTGACCTTCCATGTGCCGGTAAGGGTGGGAAGCTTCATGTGGAATCTGTAATAAGGGGCCACTTTATCCCAAGTCGGGGACTGCCAGTCATAGAAACGCGAAGCCTTGGAAACCCTCGGATAATCCCCGTCATAACCGCTTTCCGGGTCATTGGGGTCGTTGTTGACCGGGATTTCTCGGTCTGCATCCGCGTAAGACAGCGTTAGAGCGGCGTGGCCGTTGTTGGGCAGCAGGATGCCGAATCTGCCGAAAAAAGTGTCGATGTCTGCTTCGTGATTGCGGAGGTAGCCGTTGGTGGCATATTTCTGGTAGCCTACATCATAAGTGAAATCTCCGGCGCTGCCCTGCAGGCTGATGTTGTGGTTCTGGGTCGCGTAAGATCCGTAGCTTGTAGAGACGGAAATATCGGGTTTTAAAGTCTCATGGCGGGTGGGCGGGGAGGTTTTGAAATTTACCACGCCTCCAATGCTCTTTGCCGGGTACAGGGCGGAATGGGGACCTGGCAGGACCTCCACGGATTCGATTAAAAACGGAGGGATCAGGGCGTAATCAACGATGTGGCTGGATCTGCGTCCGCCGCTTTTCCGGAGTGTAGCGCCGTTAATTGCGGTAACGAAGCGTTTGCTGGAAAATCCCCGCATAAACAGGGTGTCGTCATCCGGGACAAGATCCGAGGCGCCGCGGTAATCCATTATGGGCAGGTCTTTTAGGTAATCGCTGGCATTTTGGGGGATTGCAGCACTTTTATAGGCCTCCACAACAATGGTTTCTTTTTGCGGCTCAATATACAAATGCCGGTCTTCTCCCCTTGCGGTAATCTCCACCCGGCCCACATCATGGACCGGCTCTTCTGCCCAAGCCGGCGCTGCTGCGAGTGTTCCCCATAGAAACACGGCAGATAAAAAAACAACAGGCAACAGGCTCCGGGTCATGTACGCGATCTGTTCCCCCATGCATTTCCTCCTCTGGGTTGCGGTTGTTTCCTTTGGCAGCCCGGCTCTCTGCGGCTAGGTCAGCTCGAATACGATCGTGATCTTCATTTGCAAAGCGCCCTCAAAAAGGCTTGCCGGCGGCCGGGGAAAGGGCGCGGAGTTTCTTACGGCGCGGACCGCGGCCCTGTCCAGCAAGCGGTGGCCGGATGGCTCGACGACTTCCGCGGCGGTGACATCCCCGTCGGTGCCCACTGTGAAGCCCACCACCACGCGGCCCTGAATCTGGCGCTGCTGTGCGGGTTGCGGGTATTTTTTGCGGCTTTGGATTTTCATCCGCAGCATGTCAAAGTATTCGCCCCTTGTCAGGTATTCGCTGCTGCCGGCGGCAAGCGGCTGCCAGTCGGCCGCGTCGGCGGAAAGGCCGGATACGTCCGGGTTGGCGATTTCCTCTGTTATGGTGTCCGGATAATCGGCCTCCACGGGTTCTGTCTGCATTTCGGGAACCCGCTGCTTGTCTACATGGATCTGATTGATCTCCTTTGTTTTCGGCACTTCATGGCGCACCCGGGGCTGCGGGATGGAGCGCCGCACGGGTTTGTCCTCCTTTACACGCACCTCTATCACCCGCCTGGTCTCGGAATGGTAGAGGCCTGCTATATGAAAAAAGATGATGGCATGCAGGCCCAGGGAAACAAGCACCATGGCTCGCAGGATCCAGTTGGGCGGGGTTTTTTCTTCAGCGCCGTTCATGGGCCTAAAATTCTCTCTCCGTTGCCAGGCAGAGCCGCGCCGCCCCTGCTGCTTTTACCACATCCATGACCTTGACGGCCTTGTTTAAGACGACACTTCTGTCGGATTTGACGACTACCAGCCGGTCCCGGTCGTTTCCGATCTTTTTCTTGACCCGGGCAAAGAGTTCATCGAGCGAGACCTTCTGATCCATCAGGTAGGCCTGGCCGTTCTCATCCACGTACACGGTGATCTCCTGCTGGGTCTGCGGCGCGGAGGCCTTGGCCTGGGGGAGTTTGACCTTGATGCCCTCATCCACCATAAAATTGGTGGTCAGCAGGAAATAAATCAGCAGCATGAAAACAATATCGATAAGCGATGTCAGCGGCGCCTGAATGCTGTAGCGCTCGCGTCTTTTAAAGGTTAATGCCATGTGGGTCCTCTTCCTTTCCCCGGCCTACTTGCGGGATGCCACGGCCCGGAGAAAGGTCACCGAGCCTTCCTGCAGCCTGGCTTCGTATTTTTCAATCCTGGAAATCAGGTAGGAATGGGCCACCATGGTGGGCAGGGCCACGGCCAGGCCCAGGGCGGTGGTCAGCATGGCCTCCCAGATACCGCCCGCCAGTACTGCAGCGTTGACCTTGCCGCCCATGTCCTGGATGACCATAAAGGCCTTGATCAAGCCGATAACCGTGCCGAGAAGGCCAAGCAGCGGGGCAATGTTGCCGATGGTTGCCAGCGCCTGCGTATAGGTGGAAAGCTTTCGCACTTCGGTATCGGTTGCATGGCTGATGACCGATTCCAGGACTTCGCGGTCCTGATCAGCCACCCCTATGGCCTGGGCAAGGACCTGGCCCATGGGCGATCCGCTTTTGACCGCTGCTTCATAGGCGCCCTGGTTATCGCCCTTGCGGATAAGGGAGACCACTTTTTCCGCCAGTCCCGCCCCCCGGCTTCTGAGCCGGGAAAAGCGAATAAGGCGTTCGGCAAATATGGCAAAGGCAATGACCGAGCAGAAAAGTATGGGGGCTACCAGTACGCCGCCTTTGGATAAAAATGCTATCATAATGCTTCCTCCGAGTGGGACTTCCCCTGTTGGTTCTGCGAGTTTGCCGCAGTCTCAGCGGGTTGCGGCTCTTGCTGTTCGTTTTTTATAATATCGGGCGTTCCGTCGTAATCCAGGTCCTTCTTGCGCTCTACCAATGCGCCGGAGCTGTCATAATCCTCCCATAGATCGGGCTTTCCGTCGTGGTTGGTGTCTTCCTCCACCGAATCGATGCTGGCGTCTGTATAGTAGAACCATACATCGGTCTTCCCGTCGCCGTTTTTGTCCTTTTCCGCGCGCACCGGGTTTTCCGCTTCATCGTAGAACCAGAGGATATCCGGTTTGTCCTTGCCGTGCCTGTAGTCCACGGCTCTTGTCAGCTTCCCTTGCGCACTGTAGTACTCCCGGAAGTCCATGCGCCCGTCGCCGTCCTCGTCCATCACTTTTTGCCGCAGCACGCCGTCTTTGAAGAAAAAGCGGGCCTCGGCCCGCTCGTCGGCATTTGTGTCCTGCTCCATGACCATGGACCACTCGGGCCTGTCAAAGTGCTGGGTGATTTCGAAACGGCCGTCGTAATCCGGATCGCGGTGGAGTTTCTGTTTCTCTCCCGCTTTGTAGGATGCCCGCATATCGATCTCGCCGTCCTCGTTTTCGTCCTTTTCGATCCGCTGCAGCCCGCTGTCTGCATAATACTGCCAGGTTTCAACGGTGCCGTTTAAATCCTCATCACTCTCCACCCGCTTCTTTTCCCCGGCGGCGGTAAAAAAGACGGTGGTGTCGGGTGCTCCGTCCCCGTTTTTGTCCGTTGTCTGCCGCCGGATGGTTTCGTTGCGGAAATAGGAGACGGTCTCCATGTAGCCGTCGCCGTCCCTGTCTGCTTCCATGCGGGTGGGCTCTCCAGCCTCGAAATAGCGGATGCGGTCGATTTTACCGTTGTAGGTGCTGTCTTCCCGGATTTTTTTCACCCGGCCCGCTGCGTCAAACCAGGTGAAGGTGTCTCTTCGGCCGTCATAGTTGCTGTCCTTTTCCCGGGTTTTCGGCTTGCCGGCCTCAAAGCGGGTAAAGATGTCAAAACGGCCGTCCATGTTGCTGTCTTTTTTCTGATACACCGCTTCGCTGCCTGCAAACTTCGTGGATCGGTCGGTCATGCCGTCATAGTTGCTGTCCTTATACTGAAAGGCGAGTTCTCCGGCCTTATAATAGCGGATGCTGTCGATTTTCCCGTCGCCGCTGAGGTCATGGCGGCTCTCCAGCGGAAGCCCCTGGCTGTCGTAGAATGTTATGCGCTCCGGCCGGCCGTCCTCATTTTCATCGACAAGCCGGGTTAAGGGGAATTCCTGCTGATAGGTCTGCCAGATATTGGGGCTGCCGTTCTCGTCCGTGTCTTTGGTGGAAAATGCGAGCACCCCCTTCTGAAAATGGTAGATCGTGTCAAAAAAGCCGCTCCCCGATGTGTCTGCTTTGATTTTGCGGGGATTTTCGTTGTCATCAAAAAGGGTGATGCGCTTGATTTTGCCCGCCTTGTTGAAGCGTTCCTGCCGGGTGCGTTTTTCATTGGAGAAATAGTCGATGCAGTCAATATCCCCGTTGGCATCCGTGTCTCTTTCCATGCGCACAAGGCGCTCATCCTTGTAATACTGAAACTGGTCCATCCGGCCGTCTTTGTTGCTGTCCAATTCCAGGCGCCGGATCCGGCCGTTTTGATCAAAATGGGCTACGCGGTCGGTTCGCCCGTCTTCGTTTGTATCCTTTTTGACGGTTTTCCCGGTATCCGCCCGCGCCGCGGCTGCCATGCCCGGGCAGAGTACGGCAGCGAGCAGCAGCGCAGAGCAGATCCAGGCAACGCGCCTTTGGGCTGTTATGCAACATTTCGCCGTCATTTTGCCAAATCTCCTGTTTTACGGGGATGTTGGTGCGAAATAAAAAAAGCCCTCCCTGCACGCATCTGCGCACAAAGAGGGCTGCACCCAGTTTTCTTGGCCCTTTTGCTGTTTGGCTTTCGGTCCCTGTCGCACCGCAGGCTGCCGAACCGTATGCTAAGGCAGGTCTTCTGGCTTCCCTTTCTTTTCAGCAGCCTTCCCATCCGGCTGGAACCGAACAGTGGCATCTCTGGCTGAAAAGGGCTTCGCCCGGAAAACGCCGGGGTTGGCGGATCGATGGGCGAAGCAGGGTTACAGCGGCGGGACCGCTCCCGATTTTCACGGGATTCCCTATTAAGCGTAACGCACCTTGTTATCACTCGGCTATCAACAAATAAGCACATGGTCAAGCCCAATTCTGCAGGAAGCCCCTTTGGTTTCGGGGCATAAAAAAAGCCACGAGGCCCGCTACAGGCTTCCGCCTGTTTGTGCCTTCGTGGCTTTTCCGGCTTTGTTTCCGCTTTTGCTTTGGGTTTTGCTTTGG
>CAZWNV010000123.1:0-2058 GCA_964635265.1 uncultured Desulfobacteraceae bacterium | reverse complement strand
CGCGCGTATTTCAGCCGGATGATTTCTTATCATCCATTGGTTGGCTTTTGGATAAAAGGAGTAATTTATGCCATAATGCTGCTGTTGTCAACAAAAGATCAGGGGAAAAGCACTGAGTGCCTGCAAAGGCCTCCTTACTTCCGCAGTATCCCTTCTGCGCGGCTGCGATACGGTTTTCCCTGCAAACAGGAGCCCACGATTACCATGCCCATCCAGTTCTCATCAATTGTTGCCGTTTGCTGGAGTATGGTTTGCAGGTTGGCTTGTACCACCTTCTCTTTTTCCGGATAGCCGGCATGATAGACCACAGCGATGGGAAGATCAGGGGGATAGTGCGCCTTGAGTTTTGCCACCAGGCTCTCCAGCTTGGGCAGCGCCATGTAAAATGCCAATGTGCCGGGATATCGCGCGATATGTTTCAGGATGGCGCTTTCTTTCGGCTTCGGTGCAGCAGGGGAGGTGTCAAATAAGAAGGAAGGTGCGGTTTGCAGCACGAACCGGCCGTCGTATGCCGGGATGCTCGACTTCTTCAGGGCTGCCATGGCGGCGGAGAAGGCCCCCACTCCCGGGATAATCTCGACGTTTGCAGGGTCGAAGCCCTCCACAAACCAGTGGCAGGGGCCAAACAGGCACGGATCGCCGCTGTTTAAAAGGGCGACGGTTTTCCCCTCCCGCATTTTCGCCTGAATTCGCCGGACCATGCGATCCCGCTTTGCGATCCGGTGCCGGGCAAATTCCTTGATCAGTTCAGGTTCGGATTGCACAATTTCCCGCCAGGATTTTCCCTTATAGGAAAACATCTCTTTCCAGGGATGGTTGTCCAGAATCGGCTTGTTGTGGAGATATTCGGCAAAGCGTTGTTCCATGGATTCCGAGCACAGGATCAAGTCGGCTTTTTTGATCGTATCAATCGCCTTGAGCGTTGCATGTTCCGGGCCTGCGGGCCCTGTGCCGATGACATAGAATTTTCCCGGCAGGGGATCTGCCCGGACGGTGTCGGGGCATAGAACAGCCGAGACAAGGAGCAGGGCTATCGCTAGCAGAAGAAGGTTCCGGCTTTTTGTGGTATGATGTACAGTCATGATAAAGGTACTCCTTTCCAGGTAAGTTCCGTGGTCGTCCTTTCAAAGGGCCGCTCTGCCCGCCGGTTTGCGGCCGGCGGGCGCTGGTCCGTATTCGGGCGGGCAGGCGGAAGAAGTCCGCCCGCCGCTCCTTCTTTTTTTGTCTAAAATTTCACTTCTCCCCGGATACCGGCGGTAATGCCCGGCATGGGGTAGCCGGCACGCAGCTCATAGTCTTCATCCGTAACGTTGTTGACGTAGCCTTTCAGCGTAAAGTCCGCGTGGTCGAAGTTGAAGGTATGCTGCGCGCCGATATTTGCCGTAATGACACTATGCAATGTCTCATCCTGTTTGCTTTCCCGCTCATCCATATATTTTGCGTTGAGCGTGACCAGGCCGCCTTCCCAGAGCCTGTGGTTCAGCCCGAGTTTGATCGTGTTTTCCGGCTGGTTCTCCATGAAATAATGGGTTTTTTCCGTGTCAAAGGGATGGTCCTTGTGGGACCAGTCCTTCCATGTATAGGAGAGGTAGCCGCTCAGGCCGTTGGCGAAGCTTTTGCTCAGCTCCAGCTCCACTCCGTAGAGCTCGACATCGATGTTGTATACCTGTGCGCTGGGCTCGCCGGAGATATAGTTGTGTTGTTGATAGTCCGAGATGTCCATGTAGTAGGTGGCTGCACGGAGCTTTGTACCCCACCACAGGTTTTTCAGCAGTCCTGTTT
This sequence comes from uncultured Desulfobacteraceae bacterium, assembly GCA_964635265.1. GTDB lineage: Bacteria > Desulfobacterota > Desulfobacteria > Desulfobacterales > Desulfosalsimonadaceae > M55B175. The sequence continues at coordinate 276 of CAZWNV010000123.1, read as the reverse complement.
CATAGGTCCAGGAGGTTTCTGTTTCAAGTTCCGGATTTGCCGCCATATAAGCTTCTTTGGACGCACCCTGCGCCCATCTCCAGAGATCTCAGATTCAAGGCATGCGCATTTCCCGGCTTACTGAGGCATAAAGATTCAGACCGGGATTCACATCATAGTTCAGGCGCGCTTTGGGGCACCATTCCTCCTCAACTCGGCGATAGGCATAGGCTTCCCGGTTTGACCAGTCAAAGCCGGCCCGGTAGGCGTCGCTGTGGAATTCGTAGTAGCGCGTCC
>CAZWNV010000122.1:0-9021 GCA_964635265.1 uncultured Desulfobacteraceae bacterium | reverse complement strand
CTTACCGAGAGCCGCGGTTATCCGGCCGGATTCGTGGTTGACGGCATAACAGGCGTGTATCCGCTGCAGGCGCGGAAGTCCGGGGAGCCGGAGAACATCTACCCGCATATGCGCCAATACCTGGCAGGAATTGCAAGCTTTGACGGCCGCACGGTACTGATCTATGATGCAGACACACTGATTCCTGCGCAGACCGTCACACACATAAGCAGCGCCGGGGAAGCAGGACAATGAAGGAACATCTTCCCGAAGAGCAGCTCCTTGCACTGAGCCGGCTGCTGGCCGTGCACACCGGCTTTTCCCTTCCCCCCGGGAAATGGAAAACATTGAAAAAAGGCCTTGCCGAGGCAGCAGGCGAGGCCGGTTTCTCTGGTGCCCGGCATTACGCCCGCGGCATCCTTGACTCCCCGGCCCCGGCAGAGCTGCTCGATCCGCTGGTGGGGCGGCTGACCATCGGAGAGACGTATTTCCTGCGCGACAAACAGGTATTCCAGATTTTTGAGGAACATATCCTCCGCGGCCTTATTGACAACCCCCGCCGGCCGGGTCAGCCGCTGCGGTTCTGGAGCGCCGGATGCGCAACAGGCGAAGAGCCTTACAGCATTGCCATGATTATGGATCGCCAGGCCCACCAGCTCCGGGGATGCGGCGGCGCCTATATCCTCGGCACGGACGTCAACCAGCGTTTTCTGGATGCCGCCCAAAAAGCCCTGTATACGCGCTGGTCCCTGCGGGCCACCCCGGAATCCATCATCCGCCGGTACTTTATCCGGCATTCCGACAACTGCTTTGAACTGACCTCCGGCATCCGGGAAAAGGTGGCTTTTCTCCGCTTAAACCTGGCCGCAGCATCCTATGAAAACCGCCTGCAGCTCTCCGCCCCCATGGACGTGATTTTCTGCCGCAATGTGCTGATGTATCTGGACGCGGAAAACCGTCGGCACGTCATCAACCGGCTGGTGTCCCTTCTGGAGGAGGACGGCTGGCTGATCACCAGCCCGGCTGAGGCCGGTTTTGTTGCATCCCGGGCACTTACGCCTGTTCGCTTTTCGCGCATCACCCTGTTCCGCAAGGGCTTCCCCCGGGAAAAATGGCTTTCCCCCGAGAAAGAATCCCCTGCCAGGCGGACGCCTGGAACGAATCAAGAGAATCCGCATCCGCGGGTCCAAAATCCGGATCTCCCCCGCCCCGCCCGCCGGCAAAGTGATAACAAGCACTCATCCGCTCCATCGTTCCAGCAATGCTGGGAGGCGGCCCGCGCCGACTATCACCGGGGAAAATACAGGGAGGCCGCAAACAGGCTCGAGTTGCTTATCGCCGAAGAAAGCGGCCAAAACGAGGGCTTTTTGATGCGCAGCCGGGTCACCGCGCTGCTTACCCGCTGCTATGCCAACCTGGGCGAACTGCAAAACGCGGAATCCGCGTGTCAGGCGGCAATTGCAGCGGAGAAGCTCAACCCCGAGCTCTATTTTCTGCTGGCAACGATCCACCAGGCTGCAGGAGACAGGGAATCCGCGGTACGCGCCCTGAAGCAGGCCCTGTACCTGGATCCCGATTTTGTCATGGCCCATTTTCACCTGGGCTTTCTGATGCGGCAGAAAGGCCGGATAGAAGACAGCAGGCGGCGTTTTGCAAATGTGGAGGCGCTTCTGCAGACCCGGCCTCCCGATGAGATTCTGCCCCAATCCGAAGGCATGTCCGCCGGCAGCGTGCTGGAGACGGTGCAGCAGATGATGCAGTAGAGGCGGTATGAGGGAAAATCATACGCAGACGGACAGAGAGGCGATACTCAAGGCAAGGGCAAAAGCCCTGGCAGAGCCGAAGCACGCTGCAGAAGAACAAGCGATGCAGAAGACCGTCTGCTTTATGCTGGCAGAACAGGCCTGTGCAATGGAACTCCGCTTTGTCCGCGAAGTGATCCGGCTCAAACAGCCCACCCCGATCCCGGGCGTTCCCGCCCATATCGCCGGCATTGTCAATCTGCGGGGGGAAATCGTGTCGCTTATGGATCTGGCGCTTTTGCTGAACCTCAAGTCCGGCCCTGCAACAACCCAGGGCTACGGCCTGATCCTTGCCTCGACCGATATGAGTTTCGGCGTTCAGGCAGACAGCATCCTGGGCATTGCCCATATCCCGGCAGATGCGCTTCATGCCGCGCTGCCCACGCACACCGGAATCCGGAAAAAATACCTCAAGGGCATGACGGATTCCGGGATGGTGCTGCTGGACGGCGGAAAACTCCTGGCGGACCCGGAGCTGGTTGTCAGCCAGGAAACCGACTGAACCCGCCCTGTCAGCGACCGGGCGGCATACATGCATGAGAAGGAGTGTAAACATGCTGCAATGGTTATCCAAACGGATCATGGCGAAACTGGTACTCCAATTTCTGGTGGCCGGCCTGATCCCGCTTGTACTTCTGGGCGGCGTGACCTACTACTATTCCCACAAGGCTGTTGAAGCCAAAGCTTTCCGGCACCTCTCCACCGTGAACCAGTCGAAAAAACAGCAGCTGAGCAAATTTTTGCAGACCGGGAAGGCAAACCTCGAGCTGCTCTCAGGCTCTTCCCTTCTGCTGGATCGGCTCAAGGAGGCAAACTACACGGAAACAACGCCGCTTCTCGCCTATTTTATGGATGGATTCGGCTATGACAACGTTTTTTTTCTCTCCAATGCCGGATCACTGCTGCATGAAGTGGAAAAGGTCCGGATCCCTGAAGACACGCTGCAGCAGCTCAGCAAACGCATCAAGTCTGCCGACGGTCCGGTGATGACCGATCTCCTCCGCAACGGTGGCGGGCAGGCCGCTCTTTTCATGGGCGCGCCGGTAGCCGGGGAAAGCAGCGGCAGGCTCGGCCTGCTGGTTTTTCAGGTCAATGCCGCCCGGATCAACAGCCTTATCAGTGACACCGCCGGCATGGGCGAGACCGGGGAGACCTACCTGGTTGGACAGGATCATCGGATGCGCTCAAAATCCCGTTTTTTCCAGGAGGGTGCGCTGCTGCACAAAGAGGTCCGGACAGAAGCCGTGGACCTGGCCTTAAAAGGCGGCCGCGGCACCAGCAGGATAGAGGATTACCGCAAAAAGGAGGTGCTCTCCGCCTATGACCGCTTAAACCTCCGGGAAAAGTTCGGGGCGAATGCCGACTGGGCCATTATCAGCGAAATCGACGCCGCCGAGGCCCTCGGTCTTCTCAACCGGCTGGGCTTCAACGTTGTGGGCACCGCCGTTGTCCTGATGATGCTTGTGGGCGTCATGGGCTATTTTCAGTCCCGGATGATCGCCAGACCCATCAACACCATCTGCGATCGCGTAATGGCCCTGGACAAAGGCGATTTTACACTGCAGGTACCGGAGGAGCAGACCCGGCGAAACGATGAAATCGGGGTTCTGTCGAAAACCATTGCCTCCGGGGTGCAGCGCTTCCGCAAACAGATTGAAAATCTCGGCAGATCCACCAAGCACCTGCTTTCCTCCACCAGCCAGATATCGACCACGGCCTCCCAGCTGGCTTCCAGCGCCTCCGAGACCTCGAGCTCCATCAGCGAAGTCTCCACCACAGTGGAGGAGGTCCAGCAGACCTCGCAAATGGCCATGGAGAAGGCGGAGAAGGTGTATAAGAGCTCCGAGGATACGGCACGGATCTCCTCTGCCGGAAAAGAGGCCACGGAAAACACCACCGCCGGCATCAACCGCATTCGTGAAGAAATGAACGGCATCGCCGAAAGCACGGTCAAGCTGAGCGAGCAGACCAAGAGCATCGAGGAGATTATCAACACGGTAAGCGATATCGCCGATCAATCCAACATCCTGTCCGTCAATGCAGCCATTGAAGCCGCAAAAGCGGGAGAGCAAGGAAAAGGCTTTGCTGTTGTAGCCCGGGAAGTAAAATCTCTGGCGGATCAGTCCAAGGAAGCAACCAGCCAGGTGAGAACCATCCTGGGCAATATCCAGAAAGACACAAGTACAGCGGTTATGGCGACCGAGCGGGGTACAAAAACCGTGGAAGAAGCCATCGAGCTCGCGGAGCAGTCCGGAATGGCGATTGAGAGGCTGGAGCGTCAGGTGAATGAATCCTCGGAGAGCGCCTCGCAGATCATGGCCTCCAACCAGCAGCAGCTCTCCGGTATGGAACAGCTGTCTCAGGCAATGGAGAGCATCAATGAGGCCACCCAGCAGAACCTGCAGGGAGTAAAGGAGCTGGAGGAGGCCATCAAGGGCTTCGAGGAATTCGCTCAGGCGACCCAGGATATCGTCTCCAGCTACAAGGTATAGGAAACCGCGGGGCCCGTTTGCTCCCGCTTTTGCAGGCGTCAGCCGCAGGGAAGCTTTATGGACGAGGCAGAAATCCAAAAACAACTGCTGGAGGCGTTTCATACCGAGGCCCGGGAACGGCTGGAAAACCTCTTCTCCGGCCTTGCCGGCCTTGAAGACAGCCAAGAGGCGGATGAGAGAGCCGTGTTTCTCGACTCGGTTTTTCGCGAGGCCCACAGCCTGAAAGGCGCTGCCCGCTCCGTTGACCTCGCCGGAATAGAATCCCTATGCCAGGAGATGGAAAACGTTTTTGCCGCAATGAAAGCCGGGGCCCTTGCCCCCTCGCCCGGGATGCTGGATCTGCTGCATACGGCAGCGGGACTTGTGGAGAAGTCCTGCGGCGAAGAGGGCCAATCAGGGGAAATCGCCGCAGAACTCGAGGCGATGATCTCCTCGCTTGCCAACAGCAAAGAGGAAGACCCCTCTGCCGCCGCGGCCGGAGAATCCCCGGCAGCGGCAGGGACCTCACCGGCGAGGGCAGAGACCGAAGAAGCTTTCGAAACAGGAGAACAGCATTCGGAATCTCCCCAAAAAGAGCCGGAATCCGCGGCTCCCGGAGAGGACCAACAGCGGGTCAGACCCGCCGCCCAATCCGTCCGGATTTCCGCAGATAAACTCGATGCACTGCTGCTCAAAACCGAGGAACTGATCCCTGTTAAACATGCGACCGCCGAGCACGGACAAAGACTGGCCGAGCTTCTGCAGACAATCGAGAAGTGGCAGCAGCACTGGGAAGCATTCCAGGGGGACTACCGTCGGCTGAAGGAGCCGGCTGCCGCTCAGGACTCCATAGATCGCACCCTGCGCTTTATCGACCAGACCCGTCAGACAATTACGGAATTTCAAAAACAGGTCAAAAAAACGGCTTCCATCTTTGAAGCCCATACCCGCCATTTTCGGGCCATGGTTGACGAACTGCTCCGTGAGGCCAAAAACACCTCCCTCATGCCGTTTTCCACGCTCTTTTCCGCATTTCCCCGAATGGTGCGCGAAATCGCAAGAGGCTGCGGCAAATCGGTGGATCTGCAGATATCCGGGGAGGAAGTGGAGGTTGACAAGCGCATCCTGGAGGGGATTAAGGATCCCCTGATGCACCTGCTGCGAAACGCGGTGGACCACGGCATCGAAACGCCTGCGCTCCGTACCGAACGGGGCAAGCCTGAAAAGGGAACCATCCGGGTCGCTGCCTCCCAGCCGGAGAGCAACCAGATCCGCCTGGAGATATCCGACGACGGCGGCGGGATTGATGCCCGCGCCGTCAAGGAAAACGCCCTTGGCAAAGGAACGATCCAGCAAAATGATGCCGGCAGGCTCTCTGACGAGCAAGCCCTGAACCTGATATTTCGCTCCGGCGTCTCAAGCAGCCCGGAGATCACCGAAATTTCCGGCCGGGGGCTGGGGATGCCAATTGTCCGGGAGGGCGTTGAAAACCTGGGCGGACTGATCAGCGTCACCTCCACCCCGGGGCGGGGAAGCACCTTTATCATCCAGCTGCCGGTCACCCTGGCCACATTCCGGGGCGTGCTGATTGAAACCGCGGGACGGCAGTTTATCCTGCCCAACGCCCATGTGCGCCACAGTCTGCAAATACGGGGGGAAGACGTTCGCACCGCCGAGGGCCAGCGGTTTATTTCCTTTCACGGAGACCCCCTTTCCCTTACGGATCTTGCAGCGTTGCTGGCGATTGACCGCCCTTACGGAGAAGACTGCAGGGATGAGCGTTCCAGCTTTCCCGTACTGATCCTCGACGATGGCAGCCGGCAGATGGCGGTATCCGTCGATGCAATCCGGCAGGAACAGGAGGTCCTTGTCAAGTCTCTGGGCAGGCAGTTAAAAAAAGTCCGTCATATTACAGGGGCCACAATTCTCGGAAACGGAAAGGCCGTACCCATTCTGCATGTCAGCGACCTGATCCGCTCGGCTTCGGCGGCGCCGGCTGCCGGGGCTGCGCTGCAAACAACGGAAGCGGCCACAGAAAAAGCCCCTTCGAGCGTTCTTGTCGTGGAGGACTCTTTTACCTCCCGCACGCTGCTGCACAATATTCTGGAAGCCTCCGGTTACCAGGTGGAAACCGCCATTGACGGCACAGACGCCCTGGCCAGGCTGCAGGCCCGGCGATTTCACGCAGTGGTATCCGACGTGGAAATGCCGCGCATGGGAGGCCTCGAACTTACGGAAAACATCCGGGCAAACGGGGAGCTTGCGGAAATGCCGATCATTCTGGTAACCAGTCTTGACTCGTCCGAAGACAGAGAGCGCGGTGTTGCGGCAGGCGCGGACGCATATGTCGTCAAGGGCGGCTTTGATCAGAGCAACCTGCTGCAAACGCTTGCCCGGCTGGTATAGCCGGTGAACCCGGGAAAGGGGCAATCCGTTTCATGAATGACTCCCTTGAAATACTGCTGGTCGAAGACAGCCGGACCCAGGCGCTCAAGTTCCGGCTCACACTGGAGAACCATGGCTACAGGGTAACCATCGCCAGAAACGGCCTGGAGGCCATGGAACATCTGATGGAGCAGCAGAGCTCCATTGTGATCACGGACTGGATCATGCCGGAAATGGACGGGCGCCAGCTGTGCCAGACCATCAGAAAACATGCATTCGATCATTACGTCTATATCATCCTGCTCACCGCCAAGGATTCCAAAAACGATATCATAGAGGGTTTAAAGGCCGGTGCGGACGACTATCTCATCAAACCGGTCGATGATGCCGAACTCATCGCGCGTCTTACCACCGCCGGGCGCATTATCTCGCTGGAATCCTCCCTGAAACAGCGCAACGAGGAAGTCGCCCTCCTCTCCATCACCGATTCCCTGACCGGCGTCTTCAACCGGGGGTTCTTAAAGGACAACCTTCCCAAGGCCCTGAAAAGGGCCCTGCGTTATCATTACCCTTTCTCCGTATTAATGACCGACATAGACCATTTCAAGACGGTAAACGACCGGTACGGGCATCAGGTGGGCGACCAGGTGCTGCAATCTTTTGTCTCGGAGCTGGAGGACAACCTGCGCAAGGATCTGGACTGGATCGCCCGCTACGGGGGCGAGGAATTTCTGATTGTACTGCCTGATACCGACTTCCAGGGAGCCGCGGCAGTGGCGGAAAAACTGCGTGCAGCAGTTGCCGCCGTGGAAATCAACACCGTGCACGGCCCCCTCAATATCACCGCCAGCTTCGGCATCGCCTCTGTCAATACATATGGCCGCGATTCCCGAATCAACACGGATACTCTGATCCAGGCGGCTGACAAATCCCTCTACCAGGCCAAGCAGGAGGGGCGCAACCACTGTATCGGAACGACCGTATGATCAATGTACTGATTGTGGACGACTCTCTTACCACACGACGGTACCTGAGCTACCTGATCGAGCAGGACTCCGTGCTTCATCTTGCAGCGGAGGCAAAAAACGGCAGGGAGGCCGTAAGCCTTGCTGCCTCCGCCCGTCCGGATGTGATTATCATGGATATTCAAATGCCGGGTATGGACGGATACATTGCCACCCGGAAAATTATGGAGACAAATCCCGTTCCGATCGTCATGCACAGCTGCCTCCTGGCCCCGGAACAGGCCGAAAACATTTTCGAGGCCATGCAGGCAGGCGCTGTCGCCGTGGTGGAGAAGCCGGCGGGCCTGGGCAGCCCGGAATCCAGGCCAATGGTGGAAAAATTGCTGCGCACGGTAAAGCTGATGGCGGAAGTCAAAGTGGTCCGCCGCCTGCGCCAGAAAAACCCGCGCGCGCCCTTTCGTCCCGTGGATCAGCTCATCCAGACCCGGAAAGGGGCCCAAACGCAGGTCATTGCCATAGGTGCTTCGACCGGCGGACCTCCTGTGCTCCAGCATATTTTCAGCCAGCTTCCCGCTGATTTTCCCATCCCCATAACCGTCTCCCAGCATATCGCCGCGGGCTTTCTGCCGGGCATGCTGCACTGGCTGGCCAAAGAGACTCCGCTTTCGCTGACGGTAGCCAAAACCGCAGACCGGCTGCAGGCGGGCTCCGTTGTTTTTTCACCGGAAGAAGAAAGCTTAAGCATCGCCCCGGACGGCCGGCTGGCGCTCAGCCAATGCGGCGGCCGGGGAAGTTTCAAGCGGCCCATTACCCACCTGTTCCAATCCGTTGCCCGCTCCTTCGGCCCTCGGGCGGTCGGAATCCTGCTGACCGGAATGGGAAGCGACGGAGCCGCGGGTTTAAAGGAAATGCAGTCCGCAGGCGCCCGGACACTGGCCCAGGACCGGGAAACATCCACGGTATTCGGGATGCCGGCTGAGGCCATCAAGCTCGATGCCGTCCAATACGTGCTGTCTCCCGCGGAAATTGCGGAATTTCTCAAAGGACTGGCCTGAGGGGCTGCGTTTTTTTCCGGTACATCATGATGAATTGATGCTATAAAAAAGTTCTGATATAATAAGCAGAATTGGCAGATCTGCTCCGGATATATTTGGACAGGAGATATTCATGTATCAGGAAAACTATATCAATTCCCTGCGGGCTGAAATGGTTTCCATGGTGGAGACCCATCTGACACCGGTAGCCCGGGAATACGGCTACAGTGAAGTCCCGCTGGAGACCACCATCAAATGGCGGCCGATGGTGCTGGTGCTGGGCAATTACTCTTCAGGAAAATCCACCCTGCTCAATGAATTTCTGGACGCTGACATCCAGGCCATCGGCCAGGCCCCGACCGATGATTCCTTTACCATCATTACA
>CAZWNV010000121.1:0-9036 GCA_964635265.1 uncultured Desulfobacteraceae bacterium | reverse complement strand
AGCATGGGCTATGGATTCATCAATGGGCTTCGGGTAATGGGCCATGCCGCAGAGATAGACCCCGTCGGTGGCAAACTCCGCCGGCCCCAGCTTGGCGTGGCGTTCGATAAAGAAGCCGTCTTCATTCATGGGCACCTTGAAGAAATTGGCCAGCTTCTCGTCGGCATACGGAATGATCGCCGTGGCCAGGGTCAGCAGATCCACCCGCAGTTCCACGGGGCGTTCAAGGATGTGATCGGTCACGGTTATGGAAATGCCGTCGTCTTGAACCGCTACCTGCGGTTTGTCATCCAGTGAGTAGCGGATGAAAATGACGCCCTCCTGCCGGGCCTGCTTGTATAGGTACTCCTTTTCCCCGTACGTGCGAATGTCCCGATACAGGATATAGACATTCATATCCGGTTTCCGGCGTTTGAGCTCCAGAGCGTTTTCCATGGAGTGGGTACAGCAGACCCGGGAACAGTACATGCGGCCGGGCTCGCGGGAGCCCACACACTGGATAAAGGCCGCGCTGGAGGCATTTTCCAGCACCGGATCATTTTCATTGAACTTCTTGTCCAGCTCAAGGCTTGTAAGAATCCGCTCGTCTTTGCCGTAGCTGTATTCCTCCGGCGTATAGGGCATGGCGCCGGTGGCGAGCACAGCAACTCCGTGCTCCAGCTCGCTTTCCGCGCCGCCTTCCAAAAGCTTCGTCTGGAAGTTGCCGACAAAACCATCCACATGCGCAATTTCCGTATTGAGATGGAGATGGATTTTGTCGTGGGTCTTGACGCTCTCCACCATCCGGCCCAGGTTCTCCGAAACCGATTCGCCCTTTGCGGTGTGATAGAGGTTTACAGCCTGGCCGCCCAGATGATCGCTTTTCTCCACGAGGTGGGTTTCAAAGCCCTGGTCTGCAAGGCTTTTGGCTGCGGCCATACCCGAGATGCCGCCGCCGATGACCATTGTTGTTTTGTTGATCGGCAGTTCCTGCTCTTCCAGGGGCTCCATCCGGGCCACTTTGGCTACCGCCATGCGAACCAGGTCTTTGGCCTTTTTGGTCGCCAGTTCCGGGTTGTTTTTGTGCACCCAGGAATCCTGGTTGCGGATGTTGGTCATCTCAAACAGGTACTTGTTAAGCCCCGCATTAATAAGGGTCTCCTGAAACAGGGGTTCATGGGTTTTGGGTGTGCAGGCGGCCACCACAATACGGTTTAAGCCCTTTTCCTTGATGATCTCCGTCATGTTGTCCTGCGTGTCCTGGGAGCAGGTAAAGAGGTTCTGATCGACGTATTCCACGTAGGGAAGATCCCGGGTGTATTCCACAACATCGGGTACATCGACGACTCCCGCGATGTTGGTGCCGCAGCGGCAGACAAAAACACCGATTTTCGGACGTTCACCGGCAACTTTGCGCTCCGGCACCTGCACTTTTTCCTTGGTGGCGGTGTTTCTGGCGTCTGCCAGGATCTCCGCTGCTGCAGAGGCCGCAGCGCTGGAATCAATTACGGACTGCGGAATATCTTTGGGCCCCTGGAATGCGCCGCAGGCAAAAATTCCCTGCTTGGAGGAGGTGACCGGCGAAAAGGTTTTCGTGTCCGCAAAATTGCCCGGTGTGAGTTCAATGCCCAGCCGGTGGGACATGTCAATAATCTCCGGCGGAATCTCCAGCCCGATGGAGAGCACGACAAGATCGAATTTCTCATCCACCGGTTCCCCGTTTTCCGTTACATAGCGCAGTTCCAGTTCATCGGAGTCAGGCACGGGGGATATGGTATGGATCCGGCTGCGGATAAAGTTCACCCCGCTTTTGTGCTTGGCGTCCTCGTAGAACTTTTCAAAGTCTTTGCCCGGTGTGCGCATGTCCATGAAGAAGATGGAGCAGTCAAGGGCATCACCGGAGTGTTCCTTGGCGATAACCGCTTCCTTGATGGCATACATGCAGCATACCGACGAACAGTAGGCATTGTTGCAGCGGTTCATGTCCCGGGAACCGACGCACTGGAGCCAGGCGATTCTTCTGGGCTCCTGATGATCGGAGAGCCGGACCAGGTGTCCGCCTGTCGGTCCGGAGGCGGACAGCATCCGCTCCATTTCCATGGAGGTGATCACGTTCGGATGATTATAATTGTAGAAATCCAGCTGGGAGGGATCATACGGCTCAAACCCCGGGGCAAGGATCACAGAGCCCACGTTTAGCTCCACGGTCTCGTCTTCCATGGTGTGGTCAATGGCGTTTACCGGGCAGATCTCTTTACATATCTGGCATCCGCCGGTTTTAAAATGCATGCACACATTGCGGTCAATGGCCGGGGTGTTGGGCACCGCCTGCGCATAGGGCACGTATATGGGCTTTCTGCCCTTCATTCCCACGTCGTACTCGGACTTGATCAACTCGGGCTCATGGGTGGTAATCAACTCGTTGATCTTGTCCAGGGTAATATGGCCGGTGGGGCAGAGGAAAGCGCAGGCTCCGCAGGCCTGGCAGATATCGGTCTGCACGGAAAAAGGCGTGTCCACCTTCAGATCCAGCCCGCGGCTTGTCAACGTGATGGCACTGTTCCCCATTTTCTCACAGACCCGGGTGCAGAGGCCGCAGAGAATGCAGGTGCTATCCTCGGCTTCAAACCGCGGTTTCTCTATACCGTATTGCCTGGCCAGATTCTGGATTACCTGGACTTCGGGGCATCTGGCCAGCAGCATCTCGACGATCAGTTTGCGCCCCTCGTGCACCGTTTCCGTATCCGTCTGGATCTCCATGCCCTCCCAGATGGGATAGTTGCAGGCGGTGACAAATTTTGTCCGCCGTCCGTCAAACATTTCCACCGTGCAGAGCCGGCACATGCCCACCGGATCAAGGGCCTTATGGTTGCAGAGGGTCGGGATATAGACGCCGTATCGTTCCGCCACCTGGAGGAGATATTCGCCTTCCTCGCCTTGCACTGTCTGCCCGTTCAGCTTGAAAGTAATCATATCTGAATTAATCCTTCTTATTGGTTACCGGATAACAACTGCATCGAACTTGCAGACGTCATAGCAGATGCCGCATTTGATGCATTTATCCTGATCGATTGTGTGGAGCTCCTTCTTTTCTCCGGAAATTGCTCCCTGCGGGCATTTCTTGGCGCACAGGGTACAGCCGTTGCAGGCCTCGGGGTCAATTTCATAATGGAACAGGGGCTTGCAGATCCCGGCCGGGCATTTTTTGTCCCGGATGTGGGCCTCGTATTCGTCCCGGAAGTACAGGATGGTGGTCAGCACCGGGTTGGGGGCCGAGGTGCCGAGCCCGCAGAGCGAGAATTTCTGCATAACGCTGCCGATTTCCTCCAGCAACTCGATGTCGCCCTCCCGGCCGTTGCCTTCACAGATCCGGTCGAGGATTTCCATCATCTGTTTCAGACCTTCCCGGCAGGGGTTGCACTGACCGCAGGACTCATCGATCAGGAAGTCAATAAAGTAGCGGGCCACATCCACCATGCAGGTGTCCTGGTCCATTACGATCATGCCGCCGGAGCCCATGATGGAGCCCAGTTTTGTCAGTTCGTCGAAATCCACCGGTGTGTCCAGGTACTGTTCCGGTATGCAGCCTCCGGAGGGGCCGCCGGTCTGGACGGCCTTGAATTTTTTCTTCTTGGGGATGCCGCCGCCGATGTCGAAAATGATTTCCCGTAGGCTGGTGCCCATGGGGACTTCCACAAGGCCGGTGTTGACGACTTTTCCCACCAGGGAGAAGATTTTGGTTCCCTTGCTGTAGTCGGTGCCCATGGAGGCATACCACTCGGCCCCCTTATTGATGATCAGCGGCACATTGGCCCAGGTCTCCACGTTGTTCAAGTTGGAGGGGCTGTCCCTGAAGCCTTTTTCGGAGGTATGGATATATTTTGCCTTGGGGCGGCCCGGCTTTCCTTCCAGGGAAGCCATTAATGCGGTGGATTCGCCGCAGACAAATGCGCCGCCGCCTTTGCTGATGTGGAGATCAAAGGAAAAGCCGGTTCCCAGGATGTTCTCTCCCAGAAGGCCCATTTCCCTGGCCTGTTCCATGGCTTTGGCGAGATTTGCCACCGCCAGCGGATACTCGTGCCGAACGTAGACATAGCCCTCATGGGCACCCATGGCATAGGCACCGATCACCATGCCTTCGATAATGCAGTGGGGATTGCCCTCGAGCAGCCCCCGGTCCATGTATGCGCCGGGGTCGCCTTCGTCGGCGTTGCAGATGATATATCTGTCGCCCTCGTGCTTGCTCACAGAGGTCCATTTGATCGCCGCGGGGAATCCGCCGCCGCCGCGTCCCCGCAGATTGGCATTTTTGACTTCGGCTATGATTTCATCCGGCTGCATTTCATACAAGGCCTTGCCCAATGCCTTGTAGCCGCCGACTGACAGGTAGTTCTCGATATTGTTGGGATCGATCAGCCGGTTCCTGCCGAAAATGGAGCGCGTCTGGAGCTTGTAGAAAGGGATTTCCTCCTCTTCGGCGATGCGTTTTTTGGTTTTCGGATCCTTGAACAGGAGTTTTTCTACAGGCTCCTTGTGGACGAGGGTTTTTTCTACAATTTCGGGAATGTTTTCAATCTTCATCTTGGGATAGAAGATGCCTCCCGGATCCACCACCATGATCGGCCCCTGTTCACAGTAGCCATGGCATCCTGTCAGCCGGATTTCGTACTGGTCCGCTATCCCGTGTTTTTCCATTTCCTCTATGAGGGCATCGCGGATATTGTCGCTTCTGTGAATGATGCATCCGGGACCCGAGCACAGCGAAATCAGCCCTTTGTCCGGGCTTTCCGCCTGGGCCTGCAGTTTGCCGATGTATGTATCCAGCGCCTCTTTGTTTTCAAATTTACCCATGGCTGCGTTCAACCTCCGTAACCAATGCCGTTAAGAGGCATTATTTTTGTAATCTTCGATAATATTGATAACACTGGAACGATCAAGGCCGCCATGCATGTTTTTGTTCACCGTGATGACGGGTCCGGACGCGCAGCAGCCCAGGCAGCGGACGGTTTCCAGGGTAAACAGCCCGTCTTCGGTTGTTTCATCGGGCTTGATTTGCAGGTTGTCCTCGAGCGCGTCGATAATCTTTTCCGCCCCGCGGACGTGGCAGGCCGTGCCGGTGCAGACGTTTACGATATATTTGCCCCTGGGTTCCAAGCTGATGGTTTTATAGAAGGTGGCCACACTGTAGATAATGCTTTTGGGCACATTGAGCTTTTCCGCCAGAAAGGGGATACATTCGGGGGGGACAAAGTTGTAGAGCTCGTTGATATCCTGCAGGATCATCAACAGCGACTCCCGGTCGCTGTTGAATTTGTCAATAATATCATTGATTTTTTGCCATTCGATCTCGATTGTGTGTTCCATCGCAGGAAAATCCTTTTTTGCCGTAGTATGTTGGATCATTTGTTGCGGTGTGGTTAATTCGCCGGGATTGTCTGCGTCACGGGGCAGTTCTCGATGCAGGCGCCGCAGCCCGTGCAGAGGTCCATGTCAACACTTCTCGCCCGTTTTTTGACCTTGACCCGGAAGTTGCCGGGCCTGCCTTCCACAGATTCAAGGTCTGCGTATGTGATCAGTTCGATGTTTAAATGCCGGCCGACCTCGACCAGTTTTGGCGAGATAATTCACATGGCGCAGTCGTTGGTCGGAAAGGTCTTGTCCAGCTGGGACATGACCCCGCCAATCGAAGGGCTTTTTTCGAGGAGGTAGACGTAATATCCGGAGTCGGCCAAATCCAGTGCGGACTGCATGCCGGCGATACCGCCTCCAACGACCAATACGGAACCGATCGTTTCTTGTGCCATAATTTTCTCCTAGATATATAGAATGAAATCAGAAAAATAAGCCGTTGCACAGGTTTGCCAAAAGCTTTGAAAGACCCAATATTTGGAATAAGTAACCTTGATATCTATAATTTTTTCTCTTGTCAATGAAATTTTGTCCCGCTATTTTTGCACATGCTTGCGCAAACGGAGGTGTGGCGGGGATTTTGCCGCCTGCTGCTGCGGTATCAAAATGGATGCAGGGCTTTTGTCATGGACGCGGAAAGTGCTTCCAAACCAAAAATTGTTGTTGTCTGCGGGCCCACGGGAATCGGGAAAACCAAGGTTTCTCTGGCGCTTGCCGAAGCCTTCCGGGGGGCTGTGGTCAGTGCCGACTCCATGCAGATCTACCGGTATATGAATATCGGGACGGCAAAGCCGGATGCCGCTGAGCAGCAGCGGGTGCCCCATTACATGATTGATGTGGCTGACCCGGACGCAGCCTATGATGCCGCCCGCTACGCCGGGGAGGCACGGGACTGCATTGCCGCCATCCATGGGCGGCAGATGCGGCCCTTTGTTATCGGCGGCACCGGATTCTACATTAAAGCCCTGCTCCAGGGACTTTTTGCGGCCAGGCCCTCCTCGCCGGAGATCCGCGAGGAGCTGTGGCGGCAAAAGGAAACCGGTGGGAGCCGGGCGCTGTATGACCGGCTCTGCGCCTGCGATCCGGAGGCGTCCCGGCGGATTCATCCCAACGATGCGTATCGGATTGTCCGGGCTCTCGAGGTCTACCTGCTCACCGGCCGGCCCATCTCGAGCTGTCAGCAGGCCCACGGGTTTTCCGATATCCCGTATGATGCCCTCAAAATCGGTCTGCACATGGAACGGGAGGCTCTTTACGAGAGGATCGAGCGGCGTGTGGAGAAAATGATCCGCCAGGGCCTGCTCGAGGAGGTTCGAAATCTTCTGGAGATGGGATATACAGAGGATTTAAGACCCATGCAGGCAATCGGCTACAGGCACATGGTGGACTATATCAGGGGGCGCATTTCCTGGGAAGAATCCGTGGAATTGATGAAAAGGGATACGCGCAGATATGCCAAACGGCAGTTGGTATGGTTTCGCAAGGACAAGGAGCTTGTATGGGCGGGCCCGGATGCTTGCAATGAGCTCAAAAAGCGGATTGCGGATTTTCTGGCTTCATGATGCGGCGGGAGAAATCTGCGCCCGGCAGGGCCGGCCCTGCCGGGCGCAGAAGCGCTGCAGCTTAAGCCGCGGCTGCGAGTGCGTTTTCCGCTGCGCTGCGAATCTCGTCCGGCGTAAACGGCTTGTGCAGGTATTCGACAATTCCCAGGCGAGCGCTTTCCTTGGCGGTTTCGATGCTGGCATAGCCCGTAATGATAATCACGCCGGCTTCCGGGAGGTGGCTCTTCACTGCCTGCAGCAGTTCCATTCCCTTTACGCCGGGGATCTTTAAGTCGAGCAATACCAGTTCATAGGATTTTGTCCGGATTTTCTCCATGGCTTCCTCCCTGGTCACCGCCTGGTCTACGGGATAGCCCTTCTTGCTGAGGATTTTTGTGATGTTGTTGGTGATATGGGGCTCATCGTCGATGACCAGGATGTTTTCCGGCCTGCTCTGCCGGGGAAATTCCCGGACAGAAGCTGGCTTGGCCGCCGCCTTTTGCGGTTTTGCGTTCGCCATTCTTTCCTTGAGCTCTTCGTAGGGCGGTACGGCTGTGCCGTCAAAGCGGACGTTTCTGACATATTCTGGTCCGGTAAGCGCCGCCACCTCCTCATAGTCGAACGGCATTTCCGGTCCGATGCGGTTTATGACGGACGGGCCCTGATCCTTTCGGGCATCTTTGCCGGCTTTGGCCGTTTTCTGCGGGCATACCTGGTTTTTTCTTCCGGCCTTGCATGTTTTTCCGAGCTTGGCAAAGATATCGCAGGGCATTTCCCCCGTTTCGCAGTAGTTTTCCGGCTTTTTGACCTCGACTACCGGCATGTCGGAACGGCTTAAGTGTTTGACGTAGTCCTCCCCGGTGTATTTGGCGACCTCGTCTGCATCAAAGGGCATGCCGGGCTGCTGCACGCTCTCCCGAATCTCGGGTTCTGCTGCAGCGTCCTGCGGGGCCGCACCGTTCTCCGCCATTCGGCTTTTTAACTGCTCATAGGGCATGAAGGCGAATTCCCCGGCTTGCAGGTTGTGTACGTATTCAGGCCCGGTAAGCGCCGTCACTTCCTCATAGTCAAAGGGCATGTCCACGCCGATGAGATTTTTGACGGACGGGCCCTGATCCTTTCGGGCATCTTTGCCGGCTTTGGCCGTTTTCTGCGGGCATACCTGGTTTTTTCTTCCGGCCTTGCATGTTTTTCCGAGCTTGGCAAAGATATCGCAGGGCATTTCCCCCGTTTCGCAGTAGTTTTCCGGCTTTTTGACCTCGACTACCGGCATGTCGGAGCGGCTTAAGTGTTTGACGTAGTCCTCCCCGGTGTATTTGGCGACCTCGTCTGCGTCAAAGGGGATATCGACACCGATCGCATTTTCTTTTGCCCTGGCTTTCGGCGGTGTCGGAGCCTCCCTGAGCTCATCGGCTACTGCGAGGTTAACGATATTGCGGAGCTCCCCGGGGGTAAAAGGCTTGGCAATGTAGTCCAGCGCACCGAGCTGCATGGCCTTTACAGCCGTGTCCGTGGAGGCGTAGGCGGTCATGATAAGCGCGCGGGTGAGGGGCCACTGATCTTTTACCTGCTTTATCAGCTCCAGTCCGTTCATGCCCGGCATGACCATGTCCGAGAGCAGCAGGGAAAAGGAATCGCCTGCCATCTTTTCCAGGGCCTCGCCGGCACTCTGCGCGGCAACCACCTCGTAGTCCTGTTTGGACAGGATCTTGCTCACGTTTTGGCAGATATGTTGTTCATCATCGACGACAAGTATTTTTCTTTTCTCCGTCATGGCAGCCTCCTTTTTGGTATCCGGTCCCGCAGTGCCAGGGGCCGGAGGATTGATGCAAAAATCAGGGCATTTGCCCTTTTGTCCATGGTAAATGCAGGTTGTATGCCAAAAAGGAGGGTGGGTTTAATATTTTGAAATTCCAGTAAATTAGAAAAAATGACAGAGCGGTTTGTTCCTGTTTTCCATGCATTTTTTATACAGGGGCAGCAGCAGGACAGGGGGGGGCGCGACAACCCTGCCTGCCGATCGCGAACGCAAACAGTTTCCGTACGGCTTTTCCTCGGGCTGCCGAGGGATTCGGGAGAAGATCCGGCGGATGCATGCACGAGGGTG
>CAZWNV010000120.1:0-9076 GCA_964635265.1 uncultured Desulfobacteraceae bacterium | reverse complement strand
TCACAGTGAGCTGGCGGAGCAAGCCCCAAAGAGAACAAAAAGACATAGCACAAGGCGCGACAGGCCTCGGGGTAAATACCGGGTATGGCCTTATAAAACAGACCATAGCTTTAGAGCATAACTTTCCGTTACTTTCTGCAAAAGTTCCGTGCCAGCGGAACAAACCGCTTTTTACGCAATAAATATAGTTATTTGCACCGAATTTGCAATCTCCCCAATGCGAAATCCGCTGTTCCCCCCGGCCCTCTGCAGAAACCCAGCAGACAGGGATTGTGGAAGGCGGGAAAAGATGCTACAAGCTGTGCATCAAACTTGACTTTAGCCGCTGATTACCCTACAAAATCCTTTGTTGCGAAAAACAGACCAGGAACCTTCTCCCCTGCCATCCCGAAGGGGCGTTTTATGCGTGTATCGTTGTTGCCCGCGCAAACAATCTGGCTTGCAAACCCTTGGAAATAAAGGAGAAATTGATTATGGCACAATTGATAGCCGACCGCAGGGACGTGGACTTTGTTCTGCACGAGCAGCTTGACATCAAAGAGCTGACCAAACATGAAAAATTTGCGGAATTTAACAAAAAAACCATTGACATGATCGTCACTGAAGCCCGCAATCTGGCCATCAAGGAGATCCTGCCCACCCAGAAGTTAAGCGACGAAGGCTGCACGTTCGACAATGGTACGGTCCGCGTCCCGGAGGAATACCACCGGGTATACAAGGTGTACCGGGAGGGGGAGTGGCTGGCAATGATTGATGACCCCGAATGGGGAGGGCAGGGCATGCCCAAAACCCTTTCCCTGGCTGCCAATGAATACTTTTACGGTGCAAACCCGGCTTTCATGCTCTATCACGGTCTCACCCACGGGGCGGCCAAGCTGATCGAGACATTCGGCTCGGAAGAATTGAAAAAGCTGTACCTGGAGAAACTCTATTCCGGTCAATGGTCCGGCACCATGCTGCTCACAGAGCCCAACGCCGGATCCGACGTGGGGGCGCTGGAGACCACGGCTGTGAAAAACAGCGACGGCACCTACAGCATAAACGGCACCAAGATTTTTATCTCCGGCGGAGAGCACGACATGGTGGAAAATATTGTTCACCCGGTGCTCGCCCGGATTGAAGGAGCGCCTCCCGGAACCAAGGGAATCTCGCTTTTTTTGGTGCCCAAGTACCAGGTCAACGAAGACGGCAGCCTGGGCGAATTCAATGATGTGGTCTGCACCAATATTGAAGAAAAAATGGGACTGCACGGCAACAGCACCTGCACCCTGGCCCTTGGCACCAAGGGCAACTGCACCGGCATCCTGCTGGGTGAGGAGAACAAGGGCATGCGGGCCATGTTCCTCATGATGAACGAGGCCCGCCAGCTGGTTGGCCTCCAGGGATTTTCCACCGCCTCGGCCTCGTATATGTACGCCGCCAACTATGCAAAGGAGCGCATCCAGGGCAAGCATCTCAAGGCCGGCAAGGACCCGGACGCCCCGGATGTTCCCATTATTCAGCATCCGGATGTCAGACGCCAGCTTGCCATCATGAAGGCCTATGTAGACGGCATGCGAAGTCTTATCTATTACGGCGGGCTCTGCTACGACATGGAGCAGCTGGGCGCAGACGATGCGGAAAGGGAGAAATATGCGGATTTAAGCGCCATTTTAACCCCGATTATCAAAGGCTACATCACGGACAAGGCTTTCGAGATCACCAGCCACGGCGTCCAGGTCTACGGCGGATACGGCTACATCAAGGAATACCCCGTGGAGCAGCTGCTGCGCGACTGCCGCATCTTTATGATCTATGAAGGCACAAACGGCATCCAGGCCATGGATCTCATGGGCCGAAAGCTTGGAATGAAAAAGGGCCAGCCCTTTATGGATTACCTCGGCCTGATGCAGCAGGAAACCGAGGCGGCGGCCGGCGTTCAGGCCATTGGCCCGCTGGCGGAAAAAGTGGGGGATGCGGTCAACCGCCTGGGAGAAATTGCCCGGCACCTGGCCCAGACCGCTGCCTCGGAGAATATCCTCAGCGCCTTTGCCTATGCCCACCCCTTCCTGGAGGTGACAGGCGAAATCAGTATTGCCTGGATGCTCCTGTGGCGTGCCCGGGTTGCATTCCGGAAACTGGAAAAACAGGCCAAAACCGATGACCTGGCCCAAATTCAGGAAAAGGCGGAGAAAAACAAGGAAACCGCCTTTTATTTCGGACAGATCAAAACCGCGGAATTCTTCATCCGGACGCTGCTGCCGGCAACCATGGGCAAGCTCGATGCCATTGCCGCTACCAACGGCGCTGTCGTGGAAATCCCCGAAACAGCCATCGGGGGATAACCAAGGACCCGCGGCTCCGGCCTCTTCCGCCTTTTGGCCGGCCTCCGGCATGCCGACACCCGGAGGCTGCCAAAAGTCGCCGGAATTTTTCGAATTTTGCAAACAGACCTGACACATTTATGAACACAAACGAAGACCTTCCTGTACGAATCAAAGGTGTAGGCGACAGCCTCTGGGTAAGCGTGGATCCCGCCCATTCTCTGGAGCATTTGCAGGAAGCCCTGATCAAGGCTTTTGAACGCCTGCGTCACCTCGCGGTAAACGCCAAAATCGTTATCGACTCCAGCAGGCCGGAGGAGAGCGGAGAGCCAAGCGAGGAATTGATCGAGAATCTGGGCCGTTTTCTGCAGGAGCGCTTCCATGTGGGCCATGTCTCAAAACCGCCGGAGAAGAAAAGCGGGATCAACAGGGAACGCATCCGCCACCAGGATCTGGGCAACGCCTGGCACCACTACCGCAGCGAGGCGCTGATCGTTGCCGGCCGGGTACGATCGGGCCAGAAAATTGCGGCCAAAAACCACTTGATCATCATGGGGGATTTAAATCCCGGAGCCGAAGCCGTTGCCGGAGGCGACATCCTGGTCATGGGAACGCTCTCCGGCAAGGCCCAGGCAGGGCAGCCGGATAATGAAGAGGCTTTTATCATGGCGCTCAACTTCCGCCCCACGCAGGTCCAGATCGGCGGCATCGTTGCTGCCGGTCTCTGCAGCGGCGGCAACGGTTCCCCCGAGTTTGCCTGTATCGAAAACCAGGCCATAGTCGTGTGCGACTATCAAAAGGACAACCCGTTCAAGCAGCTGACATGGCCGCAGGTCCGGTAAGCCCGGTCCCCCGGCCCAATGGCTGCGGACCCCATCGGGAGGTATCCGGAAAAAGGTTTTCCGGAGCCATCAATTTCATGAAAAGAGGTGTAATGTGGAAGGCAAAGTCATTGTTATGACCTCAGGCAAAGGCGGTGTCGGCAAAACCACCGTCACCGCATCCATCGGTGCGGCTCTTGCGATGCAGGGCAAGCGTGTTGCCATCGTTGACATGGATATCGGGCTTCGCAACATGGATGTGGTCATGGGTCTTGAAAATCGCATTGTATTCAATGTGGTCGACGTCATCCAGGGCAGGTGCAAGCTCAAGCAGGCTGCCATCAAGGATCGGCGCATCGACAACCTGTACTTGATCCCGGCCTCCCAGAGTGATGAGAAAGAAGTTATCAAGCCCGAGAACATGGTCTGGCTTACCCGGAAACTCCGCAGGGAGTTTGATTTCACCCTTCTCGACTGCCCGGCGGGCATCGAGCACGGTTTCAAAAACTCCATTGCCGCAGCTGACGAGGCTGTTGTGATATGCAGCCCGGACGTGTCCGCGGTGCGGGATGCCGACCGGGTGATCGGTCTTTTGTACGCGCGTCAGATTACGCCGAAGCTGGTGGTCAACCGCATTGTCCCCAAAATGGTGGAAAACGGGGACATGTTAAGCCATGAAGATATTGTTGACGTGCTCTCCATCGATCTTATCGGGCTTGTGGAGATGGATGATCAGGTTGTGGTCAGCAGCAATACCGGCACATCACTGATTACCAACAAGGAATCCCGGGCCGGCATGGCCTTCCAGCGTATTGCCATGCGCCTTAACGGCCACCCGGATCTGCCTGTTGAAAATCCCATGGTGCACAGGGGCTTCTGGAAAAAAATCGGCCAAAAATTCGGCCGGAAAAACAAGGATGCCAAATGAAATTCAACGATCTGCTGAAAAAGCTGCTGAACAAACAAGACAGCAGGGAATTGGCCAAGAAACGCCTGAAATTCGCTCTGGTCTACGACAAGCTGGAAGTCAGCGACGGCATGCTGCAGAATCTGCAGGAAGAACTCCTGGAGGTGATCTCCCGCTATTTTGAAATCGATCGCAATGCCATGAACCTCGATATTCAGCGATCCGATGAATATTCCGCCCTGGTTTTCAACACCCCGATCCTTGCGGCCAGGCACCAAAACGACCCTTCCGCCGCCTGAGAAAGGCCTGCCGTAGCGCAGAGGGCGGGCAGAGGGCGGAAGGAGGGGGAAGATGGATAGGGGGCCGGCCATCAGGGGGCCAGACGCAGTTCGGTTTTCATATAATCATAGATCTGCTCCCCGATGGCAAGGCCGATATCAATAAACTGGGGACCATATTCTCTGCCCGTCGGGCTGCGGAAGGTGCGGCGGATTTTCTCCAGGAATGCGATTGCCCGCGGATAAAGAGCGGCAAAGCGCTCCAGGCTGATACCGGAGAGCTCCACCATATCCCATACGGTGTGGGTGAAATTATCCGGACCGAAACGGAATTTATCCGCGTCATAAAGGCAGTCCGAGAGCATTTTGCAGGCTTTTGTCGGCATTTCCGCGAATTCGCCGAAAGCCTCATGGTTTGCGATGGCGGTGCAGATATCGGTCACCTCATCCTCGGCAAACGGGTACACGCTTAACACCCGCCGGGCATAGGCTGCCCCCTGCTTGGCATGGTGCTGCTTCCTGCGCTCAATGTCATGCAGCAGTCCGGCACAATGGGCCAGTTGCATGCGCCTGGCACCGGCCTCTTCGGAAAATCCCTGGCGCCGGGATTCCACCGCTACCAGTGCGGCTGCATCCAGGGCAACCAGCCGGGCATGGGGAAGTCCGTGGCCGTAGTCATTATTTACCGCCCCTGCCACGAAGGCATGCAGGCAGCATATCACGGGATCGGTCCGAAAATATTTCCCCGAGATCTCTACCTCACGGGAGCAGTCCCTGTAAAAAGCCGCCTGCGGCTGGCGGGCCGCAATTTTGCGAGCCTGCCTGCGCAGTTGTTCGATCACCGCCTCTCTTGTCTCCTGCATCACGCGCACACAAAATCCGTTTTGCCGAATGCCGGACCGCTCACAGGCCGAGCAGCCGTTTTGCGTTGGCTCCCAGAAGCTGACCGGTCTGCTCCTTGCTCAGCCCGCATCCCTCGATCTCGCGAAAATAGCGCCCGGGCCTGATCAAGGGGAAATCCGTGCCCCACAGGATCTTCTCCGCCCCGGCAATCTCTGCTGCCACCGGATAAATCTGCGGGGTGTAGAGAAAGGGGGAAGCGGCGGTATCAAAGTAGACATTGGCCAGGTTCTCGCGAACCTCTTTTTTCATCAGCATGTAAAAAAATATCCCGCCGCCCCAGTGCGCCAGAATGATCCGGTTGTCGGGGAAGCGCTTGATGAGCTCGTATATTTCGGATAGGGTGTTGGGCGTTTTCCCGGGATACATGTGCCCTATGGGTTCATTGGTATGAATCATGACCGGAGCATCCCGCTCCCGGCAGATGGCCATCACCGGTTCCAGATGGTCCAGGGTTTCCGGGGAAAATCCCCCCTGGTAAAATGCCAGCTCCCCTACCCCGGAGAGCCCGCCGGCAAAACAGCGCTCCACCTCATCGGCGGCATTTTCCACCAAAACATCCAGGCAGCAGAACCCCCTGAGCCGGTCCGGGTAGCGGTGTACCGCATCCATGACACAGTCATTGTTTTCCTGAAAATACGCCGGGTGGTGCCAGGGAAAGCCGAATGTAACCGCCATGTCCACCCCCTGAGCATCCATCTCCGCCACCAGCGTGTCGGCATTTACAAGTCTGGATTGGGGCGGTTCATAAAGCAGTTGAAATTCCGGCTCCCCGTCAAAATAGGCCTGCCGGTTCTCACAGACTGCATCCGGGAAAATATGCGTATGTGCGTCAATAATCATAATCCCCCTCGTCCCGCGCAAGGCACGCCCGCATCGGCTTTTGCCTTGACCGGGCTGTTTTTGCTGCTCTATAGTGGATTGTGTCTTACAGCATAGCTTAATCCGGCAAGGAAAACAAGTAGCGAGGCAAAACCGTTATGAGCGTCTCCAAATGGCTGGCCTTCTTTGAAGAGCCCGGATCCGGCAACACAGACCAAACACTGGAATTCGCCCTGGACCGGAGCCGGGAACTCGGCATCAGGGAAGTGGTTCTGGCCTCCTCTACCGGGGATACGGCATACAAGGCCATTGAAATGTTCAAAGACTGCCGCCTTACCGTGGTAACCTATCACTGCGGCTTCAAAGAGCCTTTTCAAAACACCATGAAAGACGATGTACGCCGGGACCTGGAGGAAGAAGGCGTACAGGTGGTACGGGCCACCCACGCCCTCTCCGGAGTGGAACGATCGATTGCCAAAAAATACGGAGGCAGCTATCCTGCGCTTATCATGGCCGATACGCTGAGGCTTTTCGGGCAGGGGACCAAGGTGGCAGTGGAGATTTCCGTGATGGCCGCGGATGCCGGGGCCTTGAGCGGCAGCGATATCGTTGCCATCGGCGGCACCGGCCGCGGAGCGGACACAGCCGTAGTGCTCCGCCCCGCCAACCAGTCCAGCCTCTTTGACTTACGGATCCGCGAGATCATATGCAAGCCGAGAAACTTCTAAGGGCCTGCACGCCCTCTTACCGGCCCCCTGCATTTTCCCGGACCTCCCCGCAAACCCGTGTCCCGGCTATTTCCGAATCTTTGCGGGAATCCGCTCCGGCTGTTTTTCCAGATGCCGGCAGCGGTTGCAGGCCATTTCCGCCATTCGGGCCAGCACATCAGACAAATCAGAAGCATCCCAGACATCCCGGAACTCCGGATGGCTGCGCAGCCGGTAACCCAAGCGGTAGGATGCGTCCCCGTCCGGGGTCAATTCCATATCTCCCTCAGTAAGTATCAGCTTATCGGCAAAAATCTCCTTCATGAGCAATCCGGCCATGTACACAAAAAATCTCCGCACATCATGCACCGATTCCGCGGCGCTGAGGCGCTGCCGATAATCCGGCAGAATTTTGCGCTCGTACTTGGTAAACGACATTTGCCTGCTCATTTTTGGACTCCTTAAAAAGTAGGGCGTTCATAGGAAGGATATACCCTTAAGCTAAGGAGGGGGGCAGATGAAATCAAACAAAAAAAAGCGGGCTTTTCTTTT
Source organism: uncultured Desulfobacteraceae bacterium (assembly GCA_964635265.1). Lineage (GTDB taxonomy): Bacteria > Desulfobacterota > Desulfobacteria > Desulfobacterales > Desulfosalsimonadaceae > M55B175. Next base: position 1,786 of record CAZWNV010000120.1, on the reverse strand, counting down.
GGCTGCAGAGTTGACAAATCCGCCGGTGTGCTTATTTTAACTAATTGAAAAAAGAGAAAAATATAACTTCGCACCAGTGAAGGAGGACAAATCCATGCGATTTGATAAATTTACCATAAAATCCCAGGAACTGATCCAGGAGGCCCACTCCCGGGCGTCCGGCTATAAACACCAGCAGATCGAGCCGGAACATCTGCTGGAGGTCATGCTGGGCGATCCCAACGGGATCGCGCCTTCGATTCTGCGAAAAATCGGGGTGACTCCGGACAATGTCAGCGGGGAGTTGCAGCGTCTGCTGGAGAAGCTCCCCAGGATCGAGGGGGCAGGGGCTGATGTGTATATATCCCAGCGCACCCGAAAGGTTCTGGAGAAGGCCTTTGAAGAGGCCGATCAGATGAAGGACCAGTATGTGAGCATTGAACATATTTTCCTGGCCATCGCGGAGGAGAAACAAAGCAGCCTGGCCCAGATGCTTGCGCGCTACGGGATTAAGCGGGACGGCATCCTCAAGGTTCTCTCCGAGATCCGCGGCAACCAGACCATTACCGACCAGAATCCGGAGGACAAGTACGAAGCGCTGGAGAAATATACCCGCGATCTGACCGATGAAGCCAGACGCGGCAAGCTCGATCCGGTAATCGGCCGCGATGATGAAATCCGCCGGATCGTGCAGGTCCTGTCCCGGCGGCGCAAGAACAACCCGGTTTTGATAGGCGAGCCCGGCGTTGGCAAAACCGCCATCGTGGAAGGACTTGCTCAGCGCATTATCGAGGGTGACGTCTCCGAGTCCCTCAAGGACAGGCGGCTTATCGCCCTGGACATGGGCACCCTCGTGGCAGGAGCCAAGTACCGCGGCGAGTTTGAAGACCGCCTGAAGGCGGTGGTCAAGGAGGTCGAAAAAGCCGAAGGCAATATCATCCTCTTCATTGACGAGCTCCACACGCTCGTGGGGGCGGGGGCGGCAGAAGGATCAGTGGATGCATCCAACATGCTAAAACCGGGCCTGGCCCGCGGGACCCTGCGATGCGTGGGCGCCACAACCATCGGCGAATACAGAAAGCATATAGAAAAGGATGCGGCCCTGGAGCGCCGCTTCCAGCCCGTATTTACCTCCGAGCCCAGCAAGGAGGACACCATATCCATCCTTCGGGGGCTCAAGCAGAAATACGAGGTCCACCACGGGGTGAAAATCAAGGATTCGGCCCTTATTGCCGCTTCCACATTGTCGGACCGCTACATCACCGACCGGTTTCTGCCGGACAAGGCCATTGACTTGATCGATGAATGTGCCTCCCGCCTGCGGATCGAAATTGACAGCAAGCCGGTGGAGATCGATGAGATCCAGCGCAAAATCCGGCAAATGGAGATCGAGCGAGAGGCCTTGAAAAAGGAATCCGACCAGGCCTCCAGGGAACGGCTGGGCAAGCTGGAAAAGGAGCTTGAGAACCTGAAAGAAGAGTTTAACCAGATGAACGCGCACTGGCAGAACGAGAAGGAAGTCATCCAAAGCATCCGCTCCATCAAATCCGAGCTGGACGAGCTGACCACCGAGGAGCAGAAGGCCGAGCGCGAAGGAAACTATGAAAAAGTGGCGGAAATCCGCTACGGCAGGAGAAACGAACTGCGAAGGCAGTTGGAAGAAGCCAACGGCAGACTCGCGGAAATCCAGAGCAAACGCCGGATGCTGCGCGAGGAAGTAAGCGCCGAGGACGTGGCCGAAATCATCTCCAAATGGACCGGCATCCCCGTGCAGAAGATGCTGGAGGGCGAACGCGAAAAACTGGTC
>CAZWNV010000119.1:0-9123 GCA_964635265.1 uncultured Desulfobacteraceae bacterium | reverse complement strand
GGACAATATTGATATATACCGGCATTTTGCAGATGATGTTCCGGCCCTGCGCATTGATGAAAAAAAGATGAAGCAGGTGCTGATCAACCTGCTGATGAATGCCAAGCACGCGGTGGGCCAAAAAGGCTGGGTCAGCATTTCCGCTGACCATGAAGACGAAAATGATCGGGTCTGTATCCGGGTACGGGATTCCGGATACGGCATAGATCCCAAGCACCTCAAACGAATCTTTGATCCCTTTTTCACAACCAAGCCCACGGGAGAAGGTACCGGTCTGGGCCTTGCTGTAAGCTACGGCATTGTCAAGAGCCACGGCGGGGAGATCGAAGTGGACAGCACGCCCGGCACCGGAACCGAATTCCGGGTGCTGCTGCCGGTTAAAGAACTATCTTGTAACCAATAGGATAAACCCGAATGCCTGTGCCTGAAATCCTGATTGTCGACGATGAACCGGACATGCTCGAACTTCTGAAACGAAGTCTGGAACCGGATCTGGATTGCCGGTTCTCTACGGCCTCCTCGGCCAAGTCGGCCCTGCAGATATTGTCGGAAAAGCATGTGGATCTTGCGCTTATCGATATAAAAATGCCGGAAATGGACGGCCTCGAACTGCTTGAACTGGTGAAACGGAAATGGCCGGATCTCACTGTTGTCATGATGACCGCCTACGGGACGATCGAAACCGCCGTTTATGCCATGAAACAGGGGGCCTACGATTTTATCACCAAGCCCTTCGACCATGACGCCCTGCTGCTGAGGCTGGAAAAAGCCCTGGAGCGCAGCAGCCTGATTGCCGAAAACCGCCGGCTGAAACAAGACAATGCAGACGGCTCCTCCCTGTTTTACGGAATGGTGGGGGAAAGCACCGCGATGCAGCGCGTTTTTGAAACCATCCGCATGGTGGCGGCTACCGATTTCACGGTCCTGATCACCGGTGAATCCGGTACCGGCAAGGACCTGGCCGGCCGTGCGGTCCACGATTTAAGCCTCCGGCGCCAGCAGGAGTTTATTGCCGTCAACTGTCCGACAGTGCCGGAGCAGATCCTGGAGAGCGAGCTTTTCGGGTATAAAAAGGGCGCCTTTACCCACGCCACCCAGAACCGGACCGGACTGTTTCAGCAGGCGGACGGCGGCTCCATATTCCTTGATGAAATCGGCGATGTAAGCCCTGCCATCCAGACCAAGCTGCTGCGCGTGCTGCAGGAAAAGGAAATCAAACCCCTGGGCGATACCCGCACGGTTACCGTGGATGTCCGGATCATCGCCTCCACCAATCAGGATCTGAAGGAAAAAATCCAGAAGGGGCTGTTCCGGGAAGACTTCTATTATCGCTTAAACGTGCTGCCTGTCGAGATCCCTCCCCTGCGGGAGCGGCCCGAGGATATCCCCCTGATTGCCGGACACCTTTTTGAAAAACACTGCAGGCGTCTGAACAAGACGGACAAGACCCTCTCCCCGGAGCTCATCGCCTACCTGCAGGAGTGCCATTGGGAAGGCAATGTGCGGGAACTGGAAAACACGATTGTCCAATGCATCCTGTTTTCTCCTACGGATACGCTCCGGCCGGAAGACCTGCGCCGCAACCGGGAGGAAAAGAGCTCCTCCGGCGCACTCTGGCTGCCGCAGACCGAATCCCTGCCCTACAAGGCAGCAAAAGAGAAGGTGCTGCGGGAATTCAATGAAAGCTACATCGGCTCCCTGCTTGCCGAAACGGAGGGAAACGTAAGCCGGGCAGCCCGGATGTGCGGAATGGAGCGACAGGCCCTGCAGCAGGTCATGCGCCGCTACGGCATTTCGGCGGAGGATTTCCGCCAATAGGCGGCCTGCCGGGGCCAATTCTTCTTCCGGTTCCGCCCACTGCTTGTAACGGCTGTATTCGTGGGCAAAGCTTCCGCTGAAAATGCCGCTTCCCAGCAGATGTTCGATTTCAGCAGGCTCCCGGAAAATGTCACAGGATTTTCTCCAGCCGCCGGCGGATGTCAAAAAAGTCCGACCACGGGTAATAGCTGATTTTCGCCCGATCCAGATATTTTGCCAGGGAATCTCTGGCAAACACAATATCCCCGCACCGCGCCATTTCAATATCGGTGATCCCGTCTCCGATCACCACGGACTCCGCGGCGCCAAAACCCTGCATTACCTGCGCCTTGGCCACAAGCTCGGCCTCGCTCTCATAGGCCGAATATACCCGCATCATCGTCTGGCCGGTATCGACATCAGCGGCAATAATCTGCTCCACCCGCTCCGCCAGCGGCCCCAGCCTGGCCTCCACCATGCCCCGCAAGCCCCCGGACAAAACAATAAAGGCAATGCCGCGGGCCTCCAGAAAATCCAGCAGGTCCTCAAACCCGTCCCTGATAGGAATCTGCCGGACGAATTCGAGAATCTGCGGATAGCGCTCGGAGCGGATACCGGCCACCATTTCTTTGACGCCGTCCCGAATGCTCTTTTCTCCGGACCTGAGCCCGGCCATCATATCGTCGAAGCAGTCCGGATGGAACTTCTGCAGCACCGCCTCCAGGCTTTCTCTGGCAGTGATCGTGCCGTCAAAGTCACAGAAAACCAGGCGCCTGTTCTTTGCCATGGAAATACTCCCTGCTATATTGCTCTTTTTTTATTGCAACCAATCTGGTAAATACTCATGCCTGCAATGCAAAAATCCAATCCAGGAACCGGAGGGGGACCCCATGAAAAAAATTCTTTATGGAATTGCGGGACTTGTCATTCTTGTTCTCATCATTCTCGGCATAACCCTGTTCAATATCGGCCCCGTGATGAAACACGCGATAAACTCCTACGGCCCGAAGATCACCAAAACCGAAATGCACCTGGCCGAAGCCGAAGTTTCGCTTTCTTCCTGGCAGGCGGAACTCTCCGAATTTCTGTTGGGCAATCCGGAGGGATTTTCCACGCCCCACGCGATCACCGTGCAATCCATGCAATTGGATATAGACGGCAATACATTGCTCAAAGATCCCCTCGTCATTGATCAGGTTGCCATCGCCGCCCCGGAGATCAATTATGAAATAAAGGGGAAAACCGACAATTTCCGGGCTATCCTTGACAACATCAAAGAAAGTACCGGCGGCGGCAAGGCGCCCCCTGATAAAAAATATCCAGAGCCGGAGAAGAAAAAAAAGCCCGGGAAAAACATCCTGATCCGGGATCTCGTCATTAAAAACGGCACCGTGAGCCTGGCTGTTGCCGGCCTCAAAGACCGGACGGCCACGGTAAAGCTGCCGGATTTGCATCTGACCAACATCGGAGGAAAAGACAAGGGGGCCAGTCCGGAGGAGATTGCCCGGCAGATTCTGGAAAACATCTACCAAAACATCCGGTCCCGGCAGGTGGAAAAGGCACTCCGGCAAAAACTGAAAGGCCTGGGAGTAGGCCTGGACGAGCTCGGCCGCGAGGCGGCCGGAGAGCTTGAGAAGCTTCGGGAAAAAACCGACCGGGATCTGGATTCCCTCAAAAATACGGTGGAAGGCCTCTTCAGCAAATAAGTGCTGCCCCCAAGCCTTCCCCGCAGGTCCTGAAAAAATTGCCTGCGGCGCTGGATCAGGGCTTTTTTCCCCAAAGAGAGGGAAATTCTACCAGAGCCGCAGGCAAGAATACCTGCTTACCCTCAAAAGCCAAGCTGCGTCAAGAGATTTCCTTTCCTTTTTTTCTCCCCTCCCCTCAGGGGTTTGCCGACTCCGCAAATCATGGCTAATTTAGGTGGACAACTGGTCTGATCCCCGGAAGGGGCTTTCTTTTTACGGATTGGAGCCCCCGGTATGGGGAACCGGTTTTTTTATGCAACCAGCAAAAGGAGGAGCAATGGAGCTGCAATCGTACTTTGAAAACACCAGAGGAACCGGCGTTCTGGCAACCGCTGACAGCGAGGGAAACGTGGACTGTGCAATTTATGCCCGCCCCCATGTAATGGAAGACGGCAGCCTTGCGTTTATTATGCGCGATCGCCTTTCCCATAAGAACCTGCAGTCCAATTCCCGGGCTGCTTATATGTTTATCGAAGAAGGGGCCGGATACAAAGGCAAACGGCTGTTTTTGCGAAAAACCGGGGAGGAGGAAAACAGTGAACGCATTGCCTCCCTTCAACGGCGCAGTTATCCGGAGGAGCGCAAGCTAAATGAAGAGTCCAAGTTCCTGGTATTCTTCGAGTTGGAAAAAGAGCTGCCCCTGGTCGGATCCGGCGGACAATAATCCCCTGCGAAAACGGTTCAAAACGGCACTTTTCCGGTGGAGCCCCCGGAGGAGAGCACAATGTCGTCGGGATTGATGGCAACAATCTCGTAGCCGTTAACCCGGTCGCCTTCCCGGCATATGCGGCTGTTGATAACGGCTATCCGGCGGGCGGCTTCCGAGTTCCAGGATATCGCCTGAATCCTGATCCCGGTATCCGCCAGCACGGGATACGCATTCGAAGCCTTTCTTCTCCCCCCTGCCGCATCGACAGCTTTCTCCTTTCGCGGCCGGGCGGGTTCCGGCTTGGTGTCTGATGGGGGTTTTATTTGCTCTGTTGCCGCCGGCTCGTTTGCACTTCGGGAAGCCCGGGGTTTCTCTTTCTTTTTTTCCGCGGATGGAGAGGCCGGGATAATCCCGGAGGCTTTGCCCGACTCCTGCCTGCCGGTTGTCCCCGCAGCACCTGCGGACGCGCTTTTTCGGGATGCCTCGGCCGCAGTCCGGCTGCTGCCGGATGGCACGGCGATGTCCCGGCGCGAATGGAATTGGCTGTAAAACCCGGCTGCCGCGGCAAGACAGAGGGCTACAAAAAACGCAAAGAGGATGACCCGGGCTCCGGGCTGTCCGGATTGTTTGGTTCTCCTGCGGACCTGCGCCTGAGGCAGGTCCGCACCAGCGGAAGAATCCGACTCCAGTTTTTTCAATGCATTCAGGATGGTGCTCAAGAGTTCCGTTCTCCCTGCCTCAACCGCTGTCTGGAGCTCCGCCCGCAGCCACTCGCCTGTCGAGCCGGGGAATCTCCAAAGAGGGCGTTTCATTGTACAATACAATTTTGGTAAGCGGCCCCACATAGCCGTCTACATTCAGGCGGTGCCTGGCCTGAATCGCCCGGACGGCATTGCGGGTGCGGCTGTTGTAGGCCGCATTGATGGCAAGCCCGGAAAAACCAAGATCCCGCAGGTGCATCTTCAGTGTAATGATCGAATCTCCGGGGGAGTCGAGAGGAATCGTGCCCTGATAATGATAGAAGTTTTTCCACATTACGAACGCAACCCCGCTCCAGTATTTGTCCACCGCCGCATAGGACGCGGCAAGGTGCCGCCGGTTCGGACCGGGGCTTAATGTAAGAGAGTTCGCCCCGGCTTCTAAAACCGCAAGATATAGCGGCCCTTTCTTATCCGGAGGCTCCATTTGCAGGATAGCCGGCAGATTCAGGCGTTTTACAAGCTGCAGATCCCCCTCTATACGATACAGAGAAAGCCCGTTTAAACGACTGACAAGCTCGAAATAGGCCGGATCATCTGCAGGACCCGGCACTGTCTCCGGCAGACCCGCCCGGCTTCCCCACAGCGATAGCACCGATGCCGCAGCCGTCTGCCGGGAGGGGAGTTCACTGCCTGCATGCAGCAACTGAGGAATTGCGGATGCAGACCCGGACGAGGTTCGGCCGGCGCTCTCGGCAGCGACCGAATTCTCCGGTTTGTCTGGTTCCGGGCGCCTTGCGGCCGGTTTTTCCATCTCCGCCGCTGTCCCCGGGCATTCCGGAGGACCGGCCGCTGCCCCGATCTGCTCGAGCCGGGGCCCTTTCTGCCCGGAGACAATCGGGGAGAGAAGCCGACTGGTATCCGCCTTGTAGAGAACCAGCCCGGCAAGGAAAAAAACGGCTGCGAAGCCCGTCACCGCAATTTTCCTCCGATTGGCCGGGAAAGCCCCCTCTTGGCGCCTTTCCCCGCGGCTGGCCAACTCCCGCACGGCTGTTTTCGCGATCCGGCCGGATACCCTCTGCTTGTTTTCACTGTAGGCGGCAAGCAGGGACCGGTCACAGGCAATATTGATCAGCCTGGGAACACCGCGGCTGTATGCAAAGATTCGCCGCACTGCCGGCTCCGTGAAGATGCGGACCTGCCGGCAGGCCGCAACATGCAGGCGGTGGCGGATATAGTCCCGCGTCTCCTTCAGGCTCAACGGGAACAGGCGGCAGCTTACGGTAATCCGCTGGGCCAGCTGCCGCAATTCATGTGAATCCAGCACCTCCCCCAGTTCCGGTTGGCCTGCAAGAACGATCTGCAAAAGTTTTTCCCTGCTGGTTTCCAGGTTGGTCAGCAGCCGGATCTGCTCCAGCAGGGCGGGGCTCAGGTTCTGGGCTTCATCGATTAACAGGAGCGCCTTTTTCCCCCTGGCTTTCTGCTCGATCAAAAACCGATTCAGCTCATCTATCAGGGCGGCGGGACTGTCGTAGTGGGAGGCAATACCGAATTCCGCATTGACGGAGGCAAGAAGTTCGCAGGCGTCCATCTTCGGATTGAAAATATAGGCGGTCTCAACCTCCGGGCCCACATTTTCGAGAAAAACACGGCAGAGAAGGGTTTTGCCGGTGCCGACCTCTCCCGTCAATTCGACAAAGCCCTCCTCACTCATCACTGCGTACTTGAGGTGCGCCAGGGCTTCCTCATGGCTCCGGCTGAGAAACAGGCAGTCGGGTTCCGGCACGAGTTTGAACGGCCGCTTCTTGAAACCAAAAAAATGCTGATACATTTACACGTCCGTCAGATGCATGGATGGGGTAGCCGCATCCAGCTGCCGGGATTGATCGAGATAGACCTGCAGCAGACGGGAGATGGCACCGGCGTCCTCTTTTTCAAGGGCTTCTTCCAAGCATTTGCGAGCATCCGAGCGGCGAATACTCCGGATAAAACTTTTGGCCGCGGCTATGGCCGAAGGCGTCATGCTGAGCCTGTCCGCCCCCATGCCGACAAACAGGAAGATCCCCTGGGGATTGGCTGCCGATTCGCCGCATATGCTGACGGGTTTGCCTGCCTGCCGGCATGTGGAGACAATGCTGGCAATCGTTGTCACCACAGAAGGGTGCAGCAGGTTGTAGCGGCTGGCTACGCGCTTGTTGTTGCGGTCCACCGCCAGAAGATACTGAATCAGGTCGTTGGTACCGATGCTCACGAAATCCACATAATTCAGCACACGCTCCAGGATCGGAACAACGCCGGGCACCTCCACCATAATGCCCATCTGAATGTCCGGATCAAATGCAATGTCCTGCTGCCGCAGATTTTCCTTCTCTTCCGCCACGATTGAGCGAATCCGGTGCACTTCGGTGATACAGGATATCATGGGAAACAAAATATTGGTGTTGCCGAAGGCCGAAGCCCGCAGTATAGCGCGGATCTGGGTGCGGAAGATATCCTCCATGTCGAGACTGATCCGGATAGAGCGCCAGCCCAGAAACGGGTTGTCCTCTACAGGCCCTTCATAGGAGGAAAACATCTTGTCTCCCCCGGCATCAAATGTCCGGATGGTAACCGACAGCGGGGCGGTATGCTCCAGGATCTTGCAGTAGAGGGCTACCTGCTCTTCCTCCGTGGGAAAAGACTTGCGCAGCATAAAGGGAAACTCTGTTCGGTAGAGCCCCACGAAATCCGCCCGGTATTTGGCCACCAGCTCCGTGTCCGAGAGCAGGCCGATATTGGCTCCTACCTGCACGGTGAAATCGTCCCTGGTGGTGGCCGCAAGTCCCAATGTGACAGCCATGTCTTCAATGGCCTGCTCACGCTCCTTGCGGCGGCGCTCATATTCCACCTGAATCTCATCCGGGGGATTGGCGAATACAAAACCGGAGCTGCCGTCAAGGATGAGATAATCGTTTTCCCGGACGGTGTCCAGGACCCCGTCAACCCCTATAACAATGGGAATTTCAAAGGATTTTGCAAGGATTACCGTATGGGATGTACGCCCCCCGTTTACCAGAACCACGCCCTTGAGATTGTCCTGGCGGATGGCAAGCAGATCCACAGGCGAGAGGTCCGAGGCAATCACGATGGTTTCCCGGCTGAAGGCCGGATTCTCACCGTTTGCCCCGCCGATCAGGTTTTCCAGAACCCTCTGGCCGATATCGAGAATATCCGCGCTCCGGTCGTTGAGATAGGGATTCTCGATGGAGCGGAACATGTCGACATATTCATAAACGGTTTCCTTAAGAGCGTATTCGGCACAGTTTCCGGACTCGATTTTGGAGCGGATCTTCTGCTTCAGGGATTTGTCCCGCAGAAACATGAGGTGGGCCTCAATAATGCCGGACTCCTCGGTGGAAAGTGCCTTTGCCTGCTCCGCAATGTGCTGGATCTGGGTGCCGGCTTTCTCAAAGGCCCTCTCGATTCTGCGAAGGTCGCTTCCGCTGTCCTCGGTCAGGGTGCAATGGACCTGGCTGAAGCTGATGTTTTCCGGCAGGTAATGCGCATAGCCCTCGGCTACGCCGAAGGAGACCGACTCCCCCCGCAGATAGTTCCGCTGGAACCTGCTTCCGGCCGGAGACGCGGTGTCGGGCCCTTGCAAATCTCCCGACTGGCCGGAGAAGCTTTTCAATATTCCGGTATAAGCCACGGTTGCGGCAATCTGGCTCGTTATATTCTCGAATATCGGGATGTCGCTCTCGGTGATACTGTCGGCGCTAATCGTCTGGATCACCAGCACGCCTATGGCCTGCTGGTGATAAATCAGGGGCAGGCCGAGAAAGGTCTGATAGATTTCCTCCCCGGAGTCTTCATAGTACTTGAACCGGGAATGATCGGCCGGGTTTACAACGAATACGGGCTCCATGGTCTCGAGCACCAAGCCGGTAAGGCCCTCGTTGCGGTCCATGGAAATCGCGCCCACGACCTCCTTGTTCAGGCCCACCGTGGCGCGCAGGATCAGTTTCTCCTCCTCCGGATGATATACGTACACCGAACAGACATCAATGCCGCAACGCTCAATCAGCATCTGTCCGATGCGCTCCAGGGAAACCTCCGGTCCCTCGGACTCGGCGATTATCTGAAATATATCCTGCAGCAAATGAATCTGGTCACGTTGCATGGAACAATTATTCCCGTTATTTCCGTACGCGTTTCTGTAATGGCACAATGGCCGGAAAACTTCTAAGGTACTTTT
>CAZWNV010000118.1:0-9603 GCA_964635265.1 uncultured Desulfobacteraceae bacterium | reverse complement strand
CCGTCGGCATGCCGCCGGTGCTTGGGATGGGCTCCTGCGTGGACAACAGCCGGATCCTGATTGCAGCGGCGGAAATGGTCAACGCGGGCGGACTCGGGGAGAGTATCGCGGACCTGCCGGCAGCGGGCGCAGCACCTGAGTGGATGAGCGAGAAAGCCATCTCCATCGGCCATTACTTCGTGGCCTCCGGGGTGTACACCGTATTCGGCGTCACCTTCCCCATTGTTGAAGAGACCCGTTTCCACGAGCTGCTTTTTGAGGGCCTGGAACAGCAGGGACTCGGCAAATGGGGGTTTGCTCCGGATCCCATTGATATGGCCCACAAGATGATCGCCCATATTGACAAAAAACGCAAAAACCTGGGCATTGACAAGTCCAGAGAGCGGGTTCTGGTGGATATGTCCGACCGGCGCGAACTCGCCTGATACAGCAGAAAAAACAGAAGCAGGACAAACAGGGGGGATTGCTATCCCCCCTGTTTTATTTTATGGTGATGCTGACACATGCAGGCCCTGAACCCTCAACCTTGAGCTTAGAACGGTAAGCGATGAGCGAATACATCCGGCATGATCCATCCGGCCGCTCCGCGGGCCTGGTGGAGAAAAAATATTTCACCTTTGCCGAGCCCCCTGATGAAATGGTGCTCGACTCCGGCCGCCGGCTCGGCCCCATCACCATCGCTTATGAGACCCTGGGCACGCTGAACGCGGACAAGAGCAACGTTGTGCTGGTCTTCCACGCCCTTACCGGGGACTCCCACGTGGCCGGATACTACTCGGAAAACGACGAAAAACCCGGCTGGTGGGACAACATGGTGGGGCCTGGCAAAGGCATAGACACGGACAAATATTTTGTCATCTGCTCCAATGTCCTCGGCGGCTGCATGGGCTCCACCGGGCCGGCCTCCATCAATCCGGCAACGGGAAAGCCCTATGGCCTGGATTTTCCCATGGTCACCATAGGCGATATGGTGCGGGCCCAGAAGGCCCTGCTCGATCACCTGGGAGTCTCCCGGATACTGTCCATGACAGGCGGCTCCATGGGCGGCATGCAGGCGCTGCAGTGGTGCGTGCAATACCCGGAAATGGTGATCTCAGCCATTCCGCTGGCCACCACCATGCGCCATTCCGCACTTGCCATTGCCTTCAACGAGGTGGCCCGGCAGGCCATCATAGCCGATCCCAACTGGAACAACGGCAATTACTATGAGGGAGTCCAGCCCAACCTGGGGCTTTCCGTTGCCCGCATGATCGGCCACATCACCTATCTCTCCGACGAGGCCATGCGCCGCAAATTCGGCCGCAGGCTCCAGGAGCGGAACAATTTTTCATTCAATTTCAACGGTGACTTCCAGGTGGAAAGCTACCTGCACTACCAGGGAGCCAAATTCGTGGAACGCTTTGACGCCAATTCCTTTCTCTATATCACAAAAGCGGCTGACCATTTTGACCTGACCCGGCAGAAGGGGCAGGAATCCGCCGTGGAGGCCTTTTCCCGGTCATATTCCCGCTTTATGGTGATCTCCTTTACCTCGGACTGGCTCTACCCGACGTACCAGTCCCGGGCCATGGTCAAGGCCATGAAAAAAAACGGCCTGGATGTGAGCTTTTGCGAAATCGAGGCGGAATGGGGTCATGATGCCTTTCTGCTTCCCAATGAACGCCTCTCCAACCTTATTAAAGGATTTATTGACAGCGTCTATGAAGGACTTTAATCCCAGGGCCATGCGCTATGACCTCCAGATTATCGCCTCCTGGATTCACCCCGGCTCCAAGGTGATCGGCCTGGGCTGCGGCGAAGGCGATCTGCTCTATTACCTCAAGCACTACAAAAATGTCCGGGAAACCGGGGTGGAAATCGTGGAATCCCGGGTTGCGGAATGCATCAACAAGGGGCTTACGGTGATCCAGGGCGATGCCAATGAAGAAGTGATCGACTATCCGGATGACAGCTTTGACTATGTGGTGTTAAGCCAGACGCTGCAGCAGGTATATGATCCGCTGAGCCTTATCCGCTCCATGCTGCGCATCGGCAAAAAGGTAATCGTGAGCTTCCCCAATTTCGGGCACTGGTTCGTGCGGCTCCAGCTTTTGTTTACCGGGCACGCCCCCATTACGCCGCAGCTTCCCTTTCAATGGTATAACACGCCCAACATCCGCGTGCTCTGCATAAGCGATTTCCGCGCGTTTGCCCGGCAGATGGGGTTTCATATCCTCAAAGAGGCCACCATCAACACGGACCGGGAAGACAAAACCGGCCGTTATGTTGCTCTTATGCCGAATATCCGCGCTACTTACGGGATCTATTTGATCAGCAGCAAGACAAAACATGCAAACGGACCGAAATATAAGGCCAAAGCAGGAACACACAAGGAGCACCCATGGGAAAAGGCTATGTGATACTGGGAGAAACGACCGACTACCTGACGGGGGAAACCATTACGGAGACCCATGATGAGCAGGCCCGCCAGCGCATCGTCCGCTACCTGGTCGAAGAGAAGGGCTATCAGAAAACAGAAATCAGCAGCCGGGTGGACCTGCCGGTAACGGTCGACGGCAAAAGCGGCACATCCCGGATCGATTTTGTCATCCGGATCGAGGGGCGCGTCTTTGCCATCGTGGCCTACGGCCCCGGCTCGCTGGTTTCGCGCCAGAAGCCGGCGGTCGCCGCCGCATACCTCATTGCCGAGGCCATGGTGCCGGTTGCCGTGGTGACCAACGGCATTGATGCGCAGGTTCTGGATCCGCGCACCGGCAAGGTAAGCGGGGAGGGCTTTGCGGCCATCCCCTCCCGGGAGAAGGCCGTGGAGCGGATCCGGACCATGGAGTTTCCCCCCGTCCCGGAGAGCCGGAAGGACAAGGCCCGCAGGATTGTCTATGCCATGGACATCCTGACCGAAAGAGAGTGCGATGACTCCTGTGAAATCTGCTAGTGATCCGCCCGAAGCCGGACGCTACCGCGAGGAAAGCATCCGGGTCTATGAAAACGGCAGCAGCAAAGAGAGCCTGGAGGCAGTAATTGCCGAAGCGCCCCTTTCCATCCGCATAGAGGGGATACCCTATTCGCTTCTCATGCGCAGTCCGGGCGAAGAAACGGCCCATGCCGCAGGCTTCTGCCTGTCTGAAGGGATTATCGCGCAGCCGGAGGATCTTGCCGCCGTCGAGCTCTTTCGGGAGTCCGGTATTGATGCAGCCAATGTTACGCTCCGGGCCGGGCGCAGGGAAATCATCCGCCCCCTCCTGCAGCCCGGAGAGGCCGCCGGCCGAAAATCCGCCGGCATGCCGGGAGTGCACGGGGCGGCAGGTATCTGCGGGGACCCCCCGCCTGTTGCAGGCCGCTCCGCTATCGGCCCGGAGCAGGTCCTTGCCTGTGCGGACAGGCTCTCCGGCAATCAGCGCCTGCACAAAAAAACCCGCAGTGCCCACGCAGCCATGATACTGGACGAAAACCTGGAACTTCTGTCTTTTTCCGAGGACGTGGGGCGCCACAATGCCCTGGACAAGGCGGTGGGGCGCATCCTGCTTGACGACAACATCGCGCGTGCCGCGACAGCCGTCATGTCCTCGCGGCTGGCCCTGGAACTGGTGCAGAAGGCGGCCTGCGCCCAAATCGCCGTCTTGATCGGCATCTCCAAACCCACGGCGCTGGCCCTGGATTTTGCCCGCAGGGTGAACATGACGCTGGCCTGTGTGAAAACCCGCCGGCTCATGGTTTTCTGCGGTGCGGAACGGATCCCCATGTAGGAGAGCCCCGAGCCCATGCCTTTTCAAAACATCCCGGGGCTTCCCGGCAAACTCTATGTTCCACGCAAGAATCCGGATGCCCCGAAAAAACACAACTGTCCGGACTGCTTTTCCTGCCAGATGTGCAGCGACGACCGCTGCCGCATCTGCCGCAGCGGCTGCCGAGAAGACCGCCGGCCCCTGTTCAGCATAGATGCGGCGGCAGTCCGGGAAGGCGGGGAAACGCTTTTTGCCCATACCTCCTGGCGGGTTTTTCCGGATCAGCGCTGGGCCGTTATCGGCCCCACGGGATCGGGCAAATCCATCCTGCTGGATGCCCTGCAGCGCAAACGGCCGATCGCCGATGGAAGCATCCGCTATTTCTTCGGGGAGGACGGGGCAGGCGCCGGAGACGGGCACTCCTGTTTCTCCCCCGGGCAGATCCTGCGCGTATCCCCCGGCACCAGCGCCTGCGGAAAAACCGCCGGGGCCGGTTTCCACCAGGGCCGCTGGCACAGCATGGAAGCCGGCGCGTGGCCCCTTGTAAAAAGCTTTCTGGACCCGGAGAATATCGGAAAAAAAAGCCCCTACGAAGTCGTCCCCCGGCCCCGGGAGCCGGAACAGGCTCTCGCGCTGCGCGATATGCTTCTTGCGGAGCTGGACGCCGAATATCTGCTGGGCCGGCGCCTGCACCACCTCTCCAACGGAGAACTGCGCAAGGTATTGATTATTCAGGCCCTGATGCGCAATCCGAAACTGCTCATCATTGAAAACCCGCTGTCCGGTCTGGACGAAAAGTCCCGGGATTCCATGAAACGGATTCTGGAAAGGCTATCCGCGGCAGCAGCGGCAAGTATTCTAATCGCCTGCGCAAGCCCCGGGGAGATGCCCGGCTGCATCACCCATGTACTGTATGTATCCGGCGGCAGGGTCCTTGGCAGGGGCAAAAAAGAAGAGGTCCGGATTCCCTCCGGCCTGCACCCCGCCGCCGGCTTCCCCTGCGAGCGGGCGGCGGAAAGCGTGTTCTGCCCGCCTTCTGTTCCCGGAAAGCCCGATCCCGGCAGCCGCACCCTTATCGATATGCGCCATGTCTTTCTGCGCTACGGTGAGACAGCGGTTCTCTCCGATATCTGCTGGCAGATGCGGGCCGGACAGCACTGGGCGATTCTGGGGCCCAACGGGGCGGGAAAAAGCAGCCTGCTCACCCTTGTTTTGGCGGACAACCCCCAGGCCTACGCCAATGACATCCGGATTTTCGGAATCCGAAGGGGCAGCGGAGAGAACATCTGGGAGATCAAGCAGCACATGGGCTGGGTGGCATCGGAACTCCAGCGCGCGTGCCCCGGCGGATTTAGCTGTCTGCAGGTGGTCTGCTCGGGATTCTTTGACTCGGTGGGGCTCTACCGCGAACCGGCCGGCAAGCAGCTGCAGACGGCCGAGGAGTGGATGCGGGCACTGCAAATCCGCTATCTGGCAGAGCACCGCTTCGATGCAGCCTCGGAAGGAGAGAAGCGCCTGGTGTTAATCGCCCGGGCGCTGGTGAAAAATCCGCTGCTTCTGGTTCTGGATGAGCCCTGCATGGGCCTTGATCCACTCCAACGCTCCCGGATCCGCTGCCTGCTGGAGGCCTTGTGCAGGAGCCGAGGGGTGCATCTGATTTATGTAAGCCATCAGCCGGAGGAGATCCCGGAGGCTGTCACCCATGTACTCCAACTTGAAAACGGAAGAATTGCCGCCAGCGGCAGGCGCGGGGATATACTCCGGGATGCGGTCCGCGGACTGGCGGCATCAGAGAAAAAAGAGGGCTGAGCCATGAATATCCGCGAAAAAATCCGGAAACACCTCCTGCCGGCGGCACAGGCGGAAAGCATCGCCGACGTGCGGATCGGACTGGGCTATACGGCCGTGGTGCTGGAAAACGGCAGCACCGGCCTTGCCTTTACGTTCCACCGGGACATGCCGGAAGGCTGCCGCCTTTTTGCCAAAACACTGCCCTTTCAGGGCCGGCCGGCGGCAGAGCTGTTGGATCTGCTGGGCTCGGAGAGAAAAGTGGAATGCGCCGTGGGGCTTGCCACGGCCAATGCGCTGGCCAATGTTGCCGGAGTCCATCTGCAAACCGCCGATATCCTGGACTTCATTGAGATCCGCCCGGGCGACCGGGTGGGCATGGTGGGCATGTTCGGTCCGCTGATCCACCAGCTCAGGCAGACGGCGGCCGAACTCATTATTTTCGAAAAAAACGAAGGCCTGGGGACCGATCTGCAGCCGGACACGGAAATTGTCCACCAGCTGCCCTCCTGCGACGTGGCCCTGATTACCGGCACCTCGATTGTCAATCACAGCATGGACGAGTTTCTCCATGCGGCCGAGAACTGCCGGGAAGTGGTCATATTGGGCGCAACCACGCCGCTTCTGCCGGCTGCATTCCACGACACCCCGGTCACCTGCCTCTCCGGCGTCGTGGTTGCAGACAGGGCGGAAGTGCTGCGGATTGTAAGCTCGGCCGGCGGAATGCGCCAGTTCAAGCACTTTGTGGACAAGGTCAATCTGCCGCTGCGCTCGTAAGGCCCTGATGCTCCACCTTTACAGCAAACTGGATCAGCTGGGTATGGGCGGTCATACGAAACTCCGGGCGCGTGCGCCCCTTTTCGGCCTGCAGGGGGCGGCACAGGATCTCCATGGCCTCAAGGGCCAGAAACCCGTTCTGCCCCAGAAAAACCGAAAGCTCGCCCAGCTGGTCATAGGTGGGAACCGTGCAGGCCAGGTATCCGCCCGGAGCAAGCGCCCGCCAGGCCGGGTCCAGCTCCTCCCAGGGGGTCGGGATATCCATGAAAACCGCGTTCACATCCGTTTCCGCGAAACCGCCCCCCTTTTCCTTGCGCTTTAACTCCACGCGCTCCTCCAGGCCGGCCCGCTTCAGATTCTTCCGGGCACACTGGAGCATATCCTCGCGAATGTCATAGGTATAGATCCGGCCGGCACTGCCCACCGTCCATGCAAGGCTTATCGCCATGCCCCCGGATCCCGCCCCCAGCTCGACAACCCGGTCGCCCGGCTTAATGCCGGTGCGGTAGATCATGCGGGAGATATCCTTGGGATAATTGATATTCGAGATCCGGCGCACCCCCATCACCAGGTCCTCGAGGGTGGGCCGGAGGAGATAGACCGTATGACCCGTGCTTGTTGCCGCAACCGCGCCATAAGGCCTGCCGATAATATCGGCAAAAGGCAGTTTGCCCTGGCTTGTATTCATGCTGCCGCCCTGTTTCACCCGGATCAGCCTGGGGCCCTTGTCGCGGAAATGGCAAACCACCAAATCGCCGTCAGCAATCGGCATCACTGCGCCTCCGTTTATCCTGAAATAGCCGCCCCGGCACTTTCAGGGTTTTTTGCCGCTGCGGCTCATATAATCCTCAACCGCGGCATACAAGGCAGCACACGCAAGATAGGCGCAATGCTCATTTTCCTCCGGCAGACCGCCGAGCACCCCCAGGATGTCCTCACCCCGCAGCTCGGCGGCTTCCAGAGGGGTTTTGCCGATGGCCATTTCCGCGGCATAGGAGCCGCAAACGGCGCTGGGGCCGCATCCGTCCGTCTGGAAACCGGCATCGCGGATCCGTCCCCGATCCACCTGAAGCCAGATTTCAATGGAATCCCCGCAGCTGCCCGTCTGCCGGGCATAGCCGTCCGGATCGGCAAGGGCTTTCATGTACAGCGGGTTTTTCCAGCGTTGATATACGATTTCTCCGAACGTCTCCCGGGTTTCCTGGTCGATCTGCCCCTGCAGTTCGTCCACGAAATCGTCAAACGGATCATTCATAGCAGCCACCTTACTTGAAAACGGGCTTTTGCAGCATCAGGAAAACACCTGCGGACTGTAGTTCTCCGGCAGATGGGCAGTGCCTTTAACGCAGGGAAGCTGGGTGGCCTCTGCCACCTGGCGCATCAGCTCATCCACGTTTTCGCAGAAGCCATCGCCCATCTGCCAACCTGTTTCCGATTTGCTGGCGAATGTGCAGGTGCAGAAATGAATCGCCTCTGCTCCCTTGCTTTTTAAGATTTTTGCCAGGTTGGCCACATTGTCGCCCGGGCACTGGCAGGAGAAAACCCCGATCAACTGCGGGCTCGAGTACCGGGAAAACGCCTGCTCACCGTTTCTCAGACTCTTGATGCAGTTGGTCAGGGGGCATCGCTGGGCGTTTTTCTCGCACCGAATAATACCAATGTTTGTCATCCTCGTCCCTCCTTTGCCGCAAGAAATTCCAACCCCCGCCGCCCGCCTGCCCGGCAGGGACCGCAGGGCAAAAAAATATATTCCGTCCTACTTCAACGCTCTGTTTTTCGAGATGAAATTGGTATGCGAAAAGCGCTCCCGTCCGTCATCAAACATGGAAGAGGCCTCTTCCGAGAGACCGGCGCTCACATACTTGCCTCCGGCCGCAATTTTCCGGACGGCATTGACAAGCTCCTCCGGGAGACTGCTTTTGTTCAGATACCCCGAAGCCCCGGCCCGGAAAACGCGAAACGCGTACTCCTCTTCGGATTGAGGGCTCAGCACCAAAATGAAAGCCCCCGGATCCTGCCTGAGGATCTGCTTGATCAAATCCCGGATATCGGGGCCGGGCATGGAGGCATCAAGCACAAAAGCGTCACAGAGGCCGGATCCCGCGCAGGCGGCAGCATCATAGCCGTTTTCCGCCTCTGCCGCCACCAGCATATCCCCGATGTCTGAGAGAATTTGTCTGATGCCCTCGCGAACTTCGGCATTCTCCTCGGCAATACAGATTCTGATCATATACCGCCTCTTTTCTGCGCTGATGCAGCCAGAGGGCCCTCAGACGCTCTTATAAGAAAACCCGTAACAGCCGGCGGCTTTTGCCAGACCGGGACTTCCCTCTTATATAGAAAATATTTGGCCGAAAAGCAACAGGGATTATAAGGAGCATGCGACAAAGTTAGAGCCCCCTATTGCCTCCCCTCTTTTTTCTCGGAAAACTATAACCACCTGAAATACAAATCTTCCAAGTTGTCACCCGTCAAAAAAACGAGGGGGCGAACAGAAAAATCTTGCCCTCCGCGGGAGGTGTTCGTTATAATAAAACAACATTCAATGAATTGGTTCTTGTTCATATCTCTATCAGCGTTTTGCTGATCGATGCACTTTATGCAACGAATTTTTCCCTGCGGATCGCAGGTTTGGCAAAGGTCGCGTTATGTCCGAAAACACTCTATCCTCTTTAAAGGCGCAGGAACGGGACGCACGGCGCAAACTGATTCTGGATGCGGCAAGGGACTTGTTTGCCCAAAAAAATTTCCGCAACGTAACCGTCCGGGAAATTGCCAAAACCGCGGGCGTTAGTATCGGCAGCATCTACTATTACTATGAATCCCTCGGGGAGCTGTTTCTGGATGTGTTTTTAAAATCCACGGAATCCATTATTGAATGGATAGACGAGGAACTGGAGCATCCCGAACCCTCCTTGAAACGGCTGTGCTGCCGCTACATCGATTTTCTCACCGACAATCTGACCTTCTACCAGATGATGAGCAACTTCATGCTGGGCGGGGAGATGTCGGCGGAAGGGACGGAAAAATTAAACGCCTTAATGCGCGAATTCATGGACCGCCTGGAGACCGCGGTGGCGATTTCCTCCGGGGCGGAAGAGAACTCCCGCCTTATGGCCCATGCCCTTTTTTCCTCCTTAAACGGCATCATGCTCTCCTACAGCCGCTATCCGGGCCGCGACAAACAGGAAATCCTCCGCCATACCCGGCGCCTCGCCGCACTTATCGCCGAAAAATTTGAAGCCCCCTGAAAAACACTGTTCTTCTGCTTTTTCTATTGACACGCCTTGTTTTCCTATGATTATTAGGTTCGTTT
>CAZWNV010000117.1:0-9636 GCA_964635265.1 uncultured Desulfobacteraceae bacterium | reverse complement strand
GTGCTTCCGGATGCGCGCGGAACGGCTGGTGCGGGTGCCGCCGCCGGCATGGAAGCGCAGCGGGCCGATGACACCCGTGTAGGGATATTGCGGGGCGGCAGGAGAAGGCTCCGGAGGCTGCACCGGTGAGAATCCGAAACAAAAGCCGTTGGAGAAATTGTTTTCCCTTAGCCATCCCTGCCGGTGGGTGCCCAGATCCGCATAGAGGGGAACCAGGCGGCGAATCTCCTGCTTGATCTGCTCCAGGGTGTCGTAGCGCTCGGGGTATCCCATGCGGGCGGCCAGCATGGCCAGGATCGTCCAGTCGGCCAGCGCCTGTCCAGGGGGCGGCCCAACGGGGTCAAAATGCTGGATCCGGCCCTCCATGTTGGTAAAAGCGCCGGCTTTTTCCGCAAATGCCGCCCCGGGCAGAATCACGTCGGCCAGCCGGGCGGTGCGGGTGAAAACAATGTCCTGGACGACGAGGAAATCCAGCTTCTTCAGGGCTGCTTCCGCGCGTCCGGGCTGCGGGAGTTTCCTCAGCGGATTTTCCCCCATAATGTAGGCGGCTTTCACCGTGCCGTTTTCTGCCGCTTCGATTAAGCGGGCCATATTGAGCCCCGGATCCGGGGAAATTTTGGATTTCCATGCCTTCTCGAGTGATCGTCTGCCGGCTTCATCGGATAAGGGAATCCGGCCGGGCAGCCAGTCCGGCAGGGCGCCCATGTCGCAGGCCCCCATCCAGTTATTGGACGGGGCGGCCAGGTAGATCCCGGAGCCGGTGCTGCCGATGCCGCCGGTGAGCAGGGCCAGGTTGAAAAACGCATCGAAGAAGGAGGCGGAGGTTGGACGGAAGGCGCAATGACCGAAGACAAAGGCCGTTTTCCGTCCGGAAAGCAGGGCTGATGCATTTTCCAGATCGCTGGGGGATACGCCTGCCAGTCGGGCGGCCTCCTGCATATCGCAGGCCTTTAGGCTTTCGGCATAAGCGGGAAACCCTTCCGTGCGGGTTTCGACAAATTCCCTGTCATGGCCGTCCCGGGCCAGAAGGGCTGCCGCAAGGCCGTTTGCAAGGGCTGTCAGCGAGACATCCGGCTGCTGCTCGATTTGCGGCCGGATCCAGTGGCCGGCGAAAGAAGACAGCTCGTTCGGCAGGGGATCGATCACGATCAGGGCTGCGCCGTTTCGGGCGGCCCGCTTGATATGGTACGAGAGAACGGGCGCGGTATGGTCCGGATCGGAGCCCACCACCACGATTGCCTGGCTCTGTTCCAGCTCCGCCAGCCGCCGGGTTCGGCAGGTTCCGGCGGTTTTTTGCTCAAGGTGCATGAGCGCGTCATGCCCGCCGGTGTGAGCGGAACTCGTGATGTTTTCGGACTGGAACACCGCCCGGGCGATTTTCTGAAACAAGTAGTTCTCTTCCACGCTGCACTGGGCGGAGCCGATAAACGCGATGCTTTGCGGACCAACGGTTCGTTTGATCTCCGAGAACCTTGCGGCGACATGGGAGATGACCTCCTCCCAGGAGGTTTCCGAAAATTCGGATTCTCCGTTTTCCCCCGGGCTCGGGGGGCTTTTCAGAAGAGGGACGGTCAGCCGGTCTGCGGCGTTTAAGAAATCGTTGGCGAAGTGGCCCCGGACACAAAGGGTGGACCGGTTTACCGTGTCTTTCATGCCGGCCGGGTTGACCTCCACGATGCGCCCGCCCAGGGTGCCCATCCGCAGGCTGCAGCCAATGCCGCAGAAGCCGCAGACAGACAGGGATTCTGCTTCCGGAGTGCCGACATACCCTTCGTTTTTGGGGCTTAAAGCCCCGGTGGGGCAAATGGAGACGCAGGTCCCGCAAAAGGTGCAGCTGGAATGCTCCAGCGGCATTTCGTGCACGGTTGCCGGTCGGGACGAGAAACCGCGATGGTTGTAATCGATGGCGCCGGTGCATACCAGGTCGTGGTCGGCCCGGATGCAGCGGCCGCAGAGAATGCATTTGGTGAGGTCGCGGATGATGAAAGGGTTGAGCTCTTCAAAGGACTGGCAATTGGGCATGGGGTAGAGCTGGTTTTCGCCCACTCCCAGATCTGCGGCGATTTGCCGCAGCTCACAACGGTTGCCCTTGCTGCAGACAATGCAGGACTCGGGGTGTTCGGCCATCATGAGCCGGACGATATTGCGGCGGTGGTTCAGCACCCGCGGCGTGTTTGTCTGGATCGCCATGTCGCGGGAGACGGGAGTTACGCAGGAAGCGAACAGGCGCCCGGATTTTTCCTCCTCGACCAGGCAGAGCCGGCAGGCGCCGTGCGGTTGGAGCTCGGGATGGTAGCAGAGCGAGGGGATATGGATGCCGTTTGCCGCTGCCGCCTCAAAAAGGCTGGTCCCCTCCGGACAGGTGATTTTTTTTCCGTTTATGGATAAGCCGATGGTTTCCAAAATACCGGTCCTCCCTTTATCCGCGATCCAAGGCGATAGGGCTATCGCAGCTTGGCTGCGTCGAGATACTGCTTGAGTCGGTCTTCGCCGCCGATGGTGATGATGTGGACGCCCTGGCAAAGATCTCTCAAGCCTTTTACCGTATCCGCGAACAGCTCCAGGCTTGCTTTTTCCTTGTCCGGGGCCCTGGCGAGCTTCTGGATGATCCAGTCCGGCACCAGGCCGGATTTTAAGTGCCGGTTGAGGAACTGGGCCATGCCGGCTGTGCGAATGATCATGACCTCTGCGATAACGGGTACCCCGAAGGTGTTTGTGCGTTTTAAAAACTTTTCAAAACGCTCCACGTCAAATACCGGAGTCGTCAGGAAATAGCCGGCGCCGATTTTGGTC
This sequence comes from uncultured Desulfobacteraceae bacterium, assembly GCA_964635265.1. Taxonomy (GTDB): domain Bacteria; phylum Desulfobacterota; class Desulfobacteria; order Desulfobacterales; family Desulfosalsimonadaceae; genus M55B175. The sequence goes on along the minus strand of CAZWNV010000117.1, from coordinate 6,843 downwards.
ATCTCCTCCATCTCCCGCATTTCCAGATCCGGCACGTTTTTGCCCCAGTTGGACTCCACGCCCGATCCAAGGAAGAACTCCCCCTTTCCCGGCAGCGCCTCGCCTTCAATACCGCGGCCTTCCCGGATATGTTCGAGCACGGACTGGATTTTGCCGCAGTCCACGTGAAAGAACATCATTTCCTGCAGGCTGTCGCCGGTGATGCGGTAGTCTTCCGTAAACACGAGAAGGTTGTCCACCCCTGCGGAATGGGCCTGGTAAAGGTCTTTCATCAGCTGGGGGCGGTTTTTGTCGCGTGTTGTGGTCTGGTAGATGGATTCAAAACGGTTTTGTTTCAAAAGTTCGCAGGTTTGAATGGAATCGCCCACTATCCCCTCAAATTCCGTCTCGGAAAGCGATACCCCGTCAACGCGTCCCCGGATGGCGGAGAGGTTTTTTACAAGGGTTTCCTGTTCGTTTTCAAAGGGGGTCTGGACCTCGGTGGTGACGACAAAATTTTGTCTTTCAAGGGCCTCTTTCAGCTTCATTGATGCCTCCTCCTGACCGGCCGGGGGCCGGTTTTCCTATTGGCGGAGTCCCAACAGACGGCTGACTTCTTCTTTTAACTGGGGCAGGGGCAGGGGTTTGGAATAACAGGCGTCGGCGCCGTAGTCTTTCATCTGCTGGAATTTTTCTTCGTCCAGGTAAGCGGATAAGACGATGATTTTGGTGTCTTTGGTCTCGGGTGCGCCCTTGATCTTCTGGCAGACCTCAAAGCCTTTGATGTCGGGCATCATGATATCCAACAGGATAAGATCCGGTTTGAAGTGGCTGACCTGAATGCCGGCTTCAAAGCCGTCGGCGGCGGAGATGACCTCGTAATCGTATTCGTCTTCTTCCAGGGCCTGGACAATGGATTCCACGATAATGGGGTCATCGTCGACCACCAGAATTTTTATGCGTCCGCTCCCCATTTCTTTTTCCTGCTCCGGTATCGGCATTCCCTGGTTTTCCATAAAGGCGATCAAGTCCTTGCGGTTGATCCGGCGGTGTCCCCCCGGCGTCTTGTATGCCTTGATCCATCCGGATTCGATCCAGTTGATGATGGTTTTGGGGGAGACGCTGCAGTACTTGCTGGCCTTGAATACGGTAAGCACATCTTCCATGGCGGGAATCTCCTTGATTAATTTTTCCTTTATTATAATTATTACTGAATTTCAAAAGATGTCAAGAAAAAATTTATAAATTTTTATGGTGGAATTTCAAGATTATAAATAGATAGGGGGAAAATTAGGAAAAGGGGTGTTGCTATTTTTATAATTATTATAGAAATTATAGTTATTGAGGTGGTTGGTTAATGGGCGCCCCGGAATACGGCAGGGTTTCCTGGGTCATACGCCGGCACCCCCTCCCCCGGGTGGGTGGGCGCCGGCACTTCGAAAGGATTGCGGGTGGAGTCAGCCGGCAGGAGCTGTTTCAGGCTGGTAGGCGGGCAGTGTAATGGTGAAGGAGGCCCCGCCGGCCTCCTTGTTTTCGGCGTGGATGTCGCCGCCGTGATCCCTGATGAAGCCGTAGCATACGGAAAGACCCAGGCCGACGCCCTTGATGCTGTCCTTGGTGGTAAAGAAGCTGTCAAAGATTTTATCCATGTTTTCCTGCCGGATGCCGGGGCCGGTATCGGATATCACGATGCGGACCTGGGAGCCGGTCTGGCTGGTGGAAACATTGAGGGTGCCGCCTTCGGCCATTGCATCCCGGCCATTGGAGATCATGTTCAAAAACACCTGGCGCAGCTGGTTGGGCGAGGCGTAGACCATGTCCAGTTCTTCGGCCGGCTCGAAGCTGACCTTGATGTCGTTTTCCTGGAGCTGTTTTTCATGCAGCATGATCAGTTCATCCAGAATCCGGTTGATGTCCGTGGCCGATTTCTCCTCCTGTTCCGGCTTGGAAAACGAGAGCATTTTTCTTAGCATGTCCGCCAGCCGCACGGTTTCGGAAAGCGACATGTCCAGAAGCTTCCGCCGCTTGTTTTCCGGCGGGATTTCGGATTTCAACAGCTCCAGGGTATTCATGATGCCGTAGATCGGGTTGTTGAGCTCATGGGCGAGCTGCGAGGTTAGCCGTCCCATGGCGGCAAGCTTTTCCGAATGCAGCAGCTGCTCCTGGGTCTGGCGCAGCTGCTGCTCCATTTCGATGCGTTCCCGCAGATCCACGAAGGAGCCCACGGTGGCAATTTCATTGCCTTTGTCGTCATAGACCATGGCGGCGGAGAGGTTTCCGTCTATGACCTCGCCGTCGCGCCGTACGTAGAGCAGGGGATAGGAGCGCAGCATGCCCCTGCCCCCGGCCTCCTGGCCCCGGATCATCTTCATGATCTTGCCGGCCACGCCCTCGGGATAAATCCGGGTGATGTTCATTTTCCCGATCACTTCCTCGGCCGGATACCCCAGGGTTTTCTCCGCCGCCCGGTTCCAGATGATGATATTGCCCCGCAGGTCCGCGGCCATGATGGGGTTGGGCGAACTCTGGATAATCTTGTTCATGAAGTCATGGGCCTCTTTGAGTTTTTTTTCCATCTGATAGCGCTCGGTCTGGTCCACCATGATGCCTTCGTAGCCCAGGACGTTGCCGTGGAGGTCATAGCGTACATGGCTTGTCATCGATACAATGATGGGGGTGCCGTCCCGTTTTTTGAATTGTACCTCGTATCCCATGACGCGGCCGTCGCGTTCGATCATTTCCTGGAACTTGCGGCGGTCCTCTGGGGTGACATAAAGGTCTGTGGTGATATCCATGTTGAGAAACTCTTCCTTGCTGGGGTAATCGAGCATATTCAGGAGAGTCTGGTTCGCATCCAGGAAACGCCCCTTCTTGCTGCTGATGTAGACGCCCACTCCCACATGTTCAAACAGCTTCCTGTAGTGTTCCTCGGATGCCTTGAGCTTGGCTTCGTGCTGTTTGCGCAGGGTGATATCGCGCAGGATGCTGATTTTGGAAACCGTACCATCCGGGTTATGCAGGGGCATGTCGGTTACGGCAAAGCTTTTGTCTGCTTTCGGGATATAGAGCTCCCAGTGCAGGCCCTCGCCTTCAAAGACTTCCTGCGCGCGGCACCAGGGACAGATATTGTCCTGGTTGTTCAATACTTCATAGCACTTTTTCCCCACTCCGGCACCGAAGAGTTCGACCATCTTGCTGTTCATGTATTTTACGGTATAGGAAGAATCGATCACGTAGATGCCGTCGTCAATGGTGTCCAGGATGGCGGTTAACATGCGGTTTTCTTGGTCCATGGCGCTACCCCCTGAAAGAAGATTCTCAGGTCCCCGGCGAACCGGCTGCCCACGGAAATAAACGGGCCGGCGGGACCCTGCTCTCTAGGGTAAGGAAATTTATGGAACAGGCAAGGGTTTTCTTTGTTCGCTCCTGCCCCAGCCGGGGTGCAGTTGACACCTTCGGGATTTGGCACTAATATTATTAATCGTAACCTTGGGGATTGCTAAATTTTTCCGCAAGACCCAGGAAATGCGTTGCCAGGCAGTGCTGGTTCCTGGCGGGCCGGGCCGATCCCGGAACTGGTGCCCTGCCAATCTCAAAGAAACGAGGCGTTTCCCATGCAGATCAGTGACCGTTTGCATGCCTTCCTCTGGAATTCCATGACGAGCAATAACTGCAATACCTATTTGATCGACGGGTCCGTGCGGATCCTTCTGGATCCGGGCCATATTATGCATTTTGATCATGTAAGAAGGGGGCTTGACGGACTGGGGACAGGTCTTGACGATATCGGGCTGGTGGTTGTCACCCATGCCCACCCGGATCACATTGAGGCCGTGCGCCTATTTAAAGGGCGGCCGGCGAAAATCGCCATGCACGAGATGGCCTGGCAGCTGATTGAAAATTTTGGCCCGATGATCGATCCCAATATGGATGTCAATGCCCTGCGGCCGGATGTCTTTTTGGGTGAGGGCAAAAAAGAGGCCGGCGATACAAGCCTTGAGGTTATCCATACCCCCGGACATTCACCGGGGTCCGTTTCTTTGTACTGGAAGGAAAAAAAAGCCCTGTTTTCCGGGGATTTGATTTTCAGAGGCGGCATCGGCCGAACAGACATCCCCGGAGGCGACGGGGCACAGCTCAAGGCAAGCATCAGGCGGGTGGCGGAGCTGGATATAGCGATGTTGCTTCCCGGTCACGGGGATGTGATTACCGGCAGGGATGCCGTGCAAAAAAATTTCCGGCAGGTGGCGGATTTTTGGTTTGCCTATGTGTGAGGGCCCTGGTCGTTTTGACGGCTTCGGAAAACGTTCCATGCCGTCTTGCAGCAGTTTTTCCCGGGCAGATCTTTTTATGTATTGGCTCAAAAAGAGGAGAGGCGCATGGGAGTTGGAAAACGGTTATTGGTGGTTGCGGCGTGTATTCTCGCGGCGCCCGCCGCACCCGGGGCGTTCGCTCAGGACGGCGGCAATGTCAGCAGCAAAAGCCAGAGCTGCCTCATGTGTCACAAACGGGCGACGCCGAACATAGTTGCCAGTTGGTCCAGAAGCCGGATGGCGCAGGTTACACCTGCCGAGGCCCTGAAAAAACCCGAACCGCAGCGGCGGATTTCGGTGGATAAGGCGCCGGAGGGGATGGCGGAATCGGTTGTGGGATGTGCGGAATGCCATACCATGAAGCCGGACAGCCACGGAGACTCTTTTGCCCATCAGGGGTTTGAGGTGCACACCGTTGTGAGTCCGCAGGATTGCGCCGCCTGTCATCCGGTCGAGCAGCAGCAGTTTGCACAGAACATCATGCACGAGGCCTATGGCAATCTGCAGGACAACGCGGTATACGCCGATCTGGTAAAGGCTGCCAACGGTCCCCTGTCTTTTGCGGGACGGAAGCTCTCCCAGAAGGCTCCGGATGCCCGGACCAACGCAGATTCCTGCCTGTTTTGCCACGGCACCCGCCTGGAGGTGGAAGAGATGGCCAGCCGGGATACGGATTTTGGTCCCATGGAGTTTCCGGTCATATCCGGATGGCCGAACCAGGGAGTGGGCCGGATCAATCCGGACGGCAGCAAGGGCTCGTGTTCCGCCTGCCACAGCCGTCATCAGTTCGCTATTGAAATGGCCCGAAAGCCCTATACCTGCGGGCAATGCCACAAGGGCCCGGATGTTCCGGCGTACAAGGTCTACAAGGTAAGCAAGCACAGCAATATCGTGGATTCTCTCGCTCAGAGCGGGGACTGGGATTTTTCGGCCGTTCCCTGGACTGTCGGGGAGGATTTTACGGCCCCCACCTGCGCAACCTGCCATGTCAGCAAGGTGGCAAGCCCGGACGGCAGGATCCGGGCGGAGCGGACCCACAGGATGAATGACCGCCTGGGCTGGCGGATTTTTGGCCTTATATACGCCCATGCCCATCCGAAGTCCCCGGATACGGCGAAAATCGAGAACAAGAACGGTCTGCCGCTGCCTACCGCCCTTGATGGCACCCCTGCGTCGGAATACCTGATTTCCGGAAAGGAGCGGGAGGAGCGGATCGGTGCCATGAAGGCGGTATGCCGGTCCTGCCACAGCGGAAGCTGGGTGGACGGGCATTTTGAACGCTTTGCCCATACCATCGAGACCACCAATAACCAGACGCGGGTGGCTACCGAGATCATGCAGGAAGCTTGGAAGCAGGGGGCAGCCAGCGCTGCGGACAGCCTTTTCAACGAGGCCCTGGAGCGCAGATGGGTGGAGCAGTGGCTGTTTTATGGCAATTCGGTGCGTTTTGCCTCCGCCATGATGGGCGCCGATTACGGCGTGTTTGCCAACGGCCGCTGGGAGGAGAGCAAAAATCCCCATGCAATGCTGGAGGGGCTTCTCCAAAAGCTGAAGGCGGCGGAAAAATAAGGGGCCCAACGGCGGAAGCCGGAAATACCCTTTTTTCAGGCAACTCCGGCTTCTGCCGTCCGAACATGACATTATCCCCGGTTCCTGCTACAAATCCTCCAGCAGTTTGCGGGCATGCTGCTCCCAGTAGGGATCGTCGGTGGTTTCGAGGGCTTTTTGCAGCAGCTGCCGCGCTTCCTTCTTGGGCTCATCGCCCCATTTATCCGCCAGGATTTCCGCCGGGAAGATATAGCTTTCCACTTTTTTGCCGAAATAGGGCGAGTCCTGGAGTTCCCGGTAGTATTGCATGGCTTTGTCCTCGTCATGGTAAGGCCAGGGGACTTTCTGCCAGAAACGGCCGAGGGCCAGCATGGGACCGCCGTTTTGAAAGGTTTTGTCGATTTCGTAAGCTTTTTCCAGGTTTTTCTGCGTCTTGTCCTTGAGTCCTTCCTTGAGGGCTGTAACAAGGCCCACGCCGTCCGAGTAGACTCCCACGCTAAGCCCGTAGAAAAAGTAGCCGTGCGGTTTGTCCGGTTTTAGGTCCATGGCCTTCTGCGCATAGCCCATGCCCTTTTCGCCGTATTCGGCACAGATGTCTTTCCAGTCCTCCACCTGCTGGTGCTGGGCCTGCAGCGCGTATTCCCGGCAGGCAAAGGCGCAGCGCCACGCGGCGCCGAAGTTATCCGGCTTGTTCTCCAGGATGTTTTCGTAAATGCCGATGGCCTTCTTGAGGTTTCCCATGTCCTTGGTGTCCAGAAGCTGATTGGCCTTCTCCATCGGGCCGCTGGCTGCCTGTGTTTCTGCAGGCTGTTCGGCCTTCTGCTCCCCGGGGGCAGCGGCTTCTTGTTGGGCGGTTGCTGAGAGCGCCCAGAGCATGGAGATGAAAACGAGCCCGGCAATCATTGCAGCTGTTTTTTTCATTTGGCGGACCTCCCCTTCTGCTTTTTACGGATATAGTGACTGACTTCTAAGCAACTTTTATGCTGATGGTATCGGTGGGAGG
>CAZWNV010000116.1:0-9688 GCA_964635265.1 uncultured Desulfobacteraceae bacterium | reverse complement strand
GCATTGACTGTCACTCCTTCTTTCAAGGGGTTGCGGACCGAAGATTTCCTAGCCTTTGACTGCCGCGGCCGAAGCACGAAGGTCGCCCTCTGTGCCCCGGCCTCCAGGGATTTTTACTCCCCTTTTACAATGTAGTTTTTATTAAGCGGCACCTCATCCTGGAAATAGCCTTTGTCGAGCATTTCCTGCGGGATCAGGCGGGGAACCTGATACCACGGCGAGAGTACTTTTACTTTGCCTTTTTTTATGCCGATCAGGCGGTCATGGTTGACCAGACGGCGGTCATCCTTGCCCGCCGGCGCGCTGTTGTACTTGCAGACGGTGCCTTTGGCCGTATAACCGGCCAGCTGCTGCAGGCCCATTTCCTTTACATCTTTTCCCGTAATTTTCCCGCACGCCTCGGAGAGCGAACAATCGTCACGATCCATGATGCCGACCAGCGCGAGCCGGACCGCCTCCAGCATATTGGCTTTCATGCGAATGCCGCGCATATACTGAATGTTGGGCCTTCCCTCTTCCTGCCGGTATTTCATGTTGAGCTTGGTGGCGAATTCTACCCCGGGTTCCTGCGGCTCGGCCGCCGGGATATAGACCGGCTGGGCGCACATATAGCCTTCGGCCGCTTCGGTGCCGATAATTTTTAAAAGCTGGTCAGCCGGCGCCCAGAGGTTGGCGATCAGGACCATTTTATCGTTTAATCCCGTTTTGTGCAGCGCTTTCTGGATAACCGCGGGCGTCTGAACGATACTGTTGGACCAGATGATATCAACGCCTTTTTTCTCAAAGTCCGATAGCATGGCCATGATTTCAGGATCATTGGGAAGATAGCTGCAGAAACGGGAGGCAACCACTTCGTATTTTCCCGTGATCTGGCCGTGCCTGGTGGTCGGCTCAATTGCTGCCCGGCCGTATGCGGTGTCCCATGTAAGGTGGGCGACCTTGGCCGTTTCCCCTTCTTCGTGCTCCCAAAGGTTGTCGATGTAGTACTCGATCGCGCCGGCTGCGGATTCTCCGTAGCTCCAGCAGTCCATGTAGTTCCATGCCGGCGGATACAGCTGGGGATCGCTCATCCCGAGGCCGTAGCAGGGAATCTTATCGCGCTCCAGAATCGGTTTCAGCATTTCCTGGTTGGGCGAAGACCACATTTCCATGATGATCGGCTCCGGCTTCTGCATGCGGAAACGCTTGTAGGAAGACATGAACCGGGCGTCAATATTGCCGAACTCCGCCCACTTGTAGCTTACTTCCACATCGCCTTTGCCGTCCAGATCCACATCCAGGCCCCCGTTTTCGGCTACCCAGGAAAGATAGTCTTTGCCGCCTTTTTCGCTGGGTATCGAAATCGGGGCATAGGCGCCTGTCAAGTCAATAATGTTGTGAATGGCAATTTCCGGTTTATTCCCTGCAGCTGCCTGTGGTGAGAAACCGGGCATGAACATAAGCCCTATCGCCACCAGAAAAACAATAAAAACGGCATAGTTATTTTTATGCATTTTTTCCTCCTTTTTTGCTTGTTAAGATTGACGGCTTTAGGAAACACTTCATTTTTTTCCCGCCTGTTTTATTTATCTAATAAGGAAAGGGGTGTAAGCGGTATGATCGTTTAATAATCTGCCATCGGTGGTTGATTCCCCTGGGCTCAAATACAAGGACCAGGATTACGATCAGGGAGTAGATGATCAATACGAACGCGGCCGAGGCATAAAAGGCCATGCCTCCCAGCAGGGCCTGAGCAAGCGGCGTCATGAGCGTGCTCAGCTCGTCCAGAACTTTCCACAGCGTAGCACCGGCAATGGCCCCGAAGATACTGCCGAATCCCCCGACGACCAGGAAGCCGAGATACCAGATGGAGTCGGTCAGGGTGAACTATTCCACATTCACATATTCATAATATCCGCCGCTGAGCGCGCCGGCGATGCCGGCATAGAAGCAGCCGATGCCAAAGGCCAGCACCTTGGTGAAGGAGATGTTAATCCCCATCACCTCGGCTGCGATGTCATTATCCCGGACAGCCACGAAGGCCCGGCCCAGCTTGGTGCGGGTCAGGTTTTTGGCCAGATAGATCATAACAATGGTCACGGTCAGGACCAGCAGGTAGTAGTACTTATCCATCAGGAAGTTTACGCCCAGAATGGTTTCGGGCCGATGCAGGTACATCCCGTCCGTCCCGTTTGTTACCGACCGCCAGTTACTGATCGCGTAGACGATCACGAAATGCGCCGCCAGGGATGCAAAAGCCAGGTAGAGCCCCTTGATTCGAACCGCCGGGAGACCGAAGAGCATGCCGATGATCATGGGTACCACTCCGGCCAGCGGCAGCGCCATCCAGAAATTGAAACCGAGATGCTCCTGCAGAACGGCCACGGTATACATGCCCACGCCCATAAAAGCGGCATGGCCGAGCGAGATCTGGCCCGCATATCCGGTGATGATCTGCAGGCCGGTCATGCCCACGCTAAAGGCCAGGATGACGATCAGGATCGAGAGGATATAGTCATTGAGCAGAAAAGCCGAGGCGTAGAGGACAACGATCAGCCCCAGCAGCAGGGCCTTGCGCAGCGGCGTCCGGAAAAGCTCCAACGCCTGGAAGTAGTTTCGGTCGAATGTGCCGCACGGTCTGTCAACATTGATGGTCATAGTTTACTGCCTCACTTGATTCTTTTGGTTACAGCCTCTCAATGCGTACCATGCCGAAAAGCCCGTAAGGCTTGATCAGAAGGATCCCCAGCATGAACATGAACGGTACCAGCATGGTGATCTCTCCGGGCATCATGGATCCCAGGTACTGGATGGCAAAGATCTGGAGAACGCCGATGGTCAGGCCCGCGATTATGGCCCCGGCGAAGGACTCCAGTCCGCCGAACAGGACGGCGGCAATGGCGATAAGCCCGTTGGCCTCCAGATCCACGCCCACACCCTGGATATTGCCCAGGAGCATTCCCGCAACGACAGCTACCGAACAGGAAAAGATCCAGCTGTACTGGAAGATTCTCCGGACATTGATTCCCAGGTTCTGGGCCACCAGGTGGTCCTCGTGGACCACCCGCATGGCCAGGCCCGTCCGGGTATAGCGGTAAAACAGGATCAGCAGGGCAATGACGACCATGCAGATGATGAATCCATAAATTTGAATTTTGGGAAGGCTCATAAATCCCACCTGCCACGCTCCCTGGGGCAGGAAGGCATCGCCGTATCCTCTCACCTGGCCGTGCCAGAAAAGAAGTCCCACGCCCCGCAGCAGAAGCATGATCGCCAGGGTAACAACGATCGGCGCCAGTATCGGCTGCCCGATAAGCGGCCGCATCCATGCGCGTTCAATGATCAGGGCGGCTATCATACCGGTTATCAGTGTGACAATGACCCCGAGCCAGACGGGCAGGCCCCAGACAATGAGGCATTGCCACATCATATAGGCGCCTATCGTCAGCAATCCGGCCTGGGAAAAGGGAAATATCCGGGTCGCCTTGTAGATAATGACGTAGCTGACCGCGACCAGCGCATAAATCCCCCCGGAACAAACTCCGAGAATGATGCTGCGTATAAAATCTTCCATTATCCTTCCCCCAAATAGGCAGACATGACTTTTTCGTTCTTGCTGACTTCCTCCGGCGTTCCCTCTGCAATTTTTTCCCCGAAATCGAGCACGACCACGCGGTCCGCGATGTCCATGACAACGCCCATGTCGTGTTCAATCAGGACAATCGGGATCCGGAGGAACTCGTGGATATCTATTATAAATCGGGCAATATCCTCCTTTTCGTCGAGATTCATCCCGGCCATTGGCTCATCCAGGAGAAGAACCCGGGGCTCGAGGGCAAGGGCCCTTCCCAGTTCGGCCCGCTTCCGTAAACCGTATGCCATCATGCCCACGGTGGTGTTGCGAACAGCCTCCATTTCAAGGAAATCAATTATATCCTCTGCAATGGCCCGCTGCCTGGCCTCCTCCCTGCGGGCCCAGGGGAAATAAATCATCCCGGTGATGAAGTTGTATTTAATATGCGGATGCCGACCCGCTATGATGTTGTCTATAACCGAGAGTCCGGTATACAGGGCGATATTCTGGAAGGTCCTGCAGATCCCCATTTCAGCAATTCTGTGGGAGGGGACGCCGCTGATATCCTGGTCCATGTAATAGACCGCGCCTTTCTGCGCCCGGTAAAATCCGCTGATTACATTGAGAATGGAGGTTTTGCCGGCGCCGTTGGGACCGATGATCGCCAGAAGTTCGCCTTCCTTGAGGTCCAGGTTCACATTCTTGAGCGCGGTCAACCCTCCGAATGACAATGTGATATTCTCCGTCCACAGCACGGATTTTTTGCCTATATCCCCGTCAATGGGGAGGGTGCGGTCCGTTTCAATGCAATCCCGCAACAGGGCCAACCCGTAGCTGTACCGCTGTTCCCGTTTTTTGGTGATTTTGCGGCTGTCCACTGCCATATTCTATTTCTCCACATCATGAACAATTATCGGGATTTTCCATGTTGCCTGGCGACCATCACTGTAAGTAACCGTTGTTTCCATATCTACCTGGGGCTGTCCTTCGTATAGCCCGCTTACCAAAGTTTCGTATCGATTCTCCATAAAATCCCGACGCAGCTTGCGCGTCCGGGTCAATTCCGCTTCGTCCGGATCAAAGTCTTTATGGAGTACCACGAAGCGCACCACCTTCTGGCTTTCCGGCAGTACCCTGTTGAGGTTTTTCACAATGTCCTTGAGCAGCTTGCCGACCTCTTCTTTTTGGGACAGATCCTGATGCGAGGTATAGGGGATGTGGCTGCGCTCCGCCCATCTGCCGGTGTTTTCATAGTCCATATTCATCATGGCGACCACGAAATCCCTGTTGTTGCCGACCACCATGCAGTCCTTTATATAAGGGCTGAACTTGAGCCGGCCCTCGATATAGGTCGGGGAGAACTTTTCGCCGTTTTTCAGGGTCTGCATGTCTTTGACGCGGTCGACCACATACAGCTCTCCCCAGTCATCCATATACCCGCCGTCACCGGTGTAGAAGTATCCGCCCTGAAAGGATTCGGCAGTTTTTTCGGGCTGCTTGAAATAGCCATGGGTGACGCCCACGCCGCCGAGGAGAATCTCTCCCTCTTCCGTGATCCGGATTTCCACTCCCGGAAACGGCTCGCCCGAGCCTTCGGGCCGGTAGTATTCCTCCTGTACCTGGACGGTATCCAGCCCGGACACCTCGGTTGCCCCGTAGCCCTGGAAAATCGGGATGCCGATGGCCCGCAGGAGTTTCAGGTTGTCCGGGCTCAGGGCCGCACCGGCAGTAATCGGGGCCCTGGTTTTCTGAAATCCGATCTTGTCCTGAAGCGCCCGGAAAACGCTCCAGTATCCGCAAAAACGCAGCACCTTCCAATACCAGGGGATGGTTTGGCCCTGCTCCTGAAACTTTGCGATCCGGTAGCCCACAGGGAGAAAAAGGTCATACACGGATTTTTTCCACCAGGGCGCATCCATCATTTTGGACTGGATCTCCGAGCAGACCATCTCCCATTGTCTGGCCCCGAACAGCAGCACCCGGGGCCCCACCTCCCGTAAATCCGCCCGGATTGTCTCCGCCTTTTCGATGAAGTTGACCACGACACCTTTCATCAGGTTCGGCGCTACCGTAAATATTTGTTCACCGATCCAGGCCGGGGGCAGGAAGGACAGGTTCTCATCGTCCGGTTTCCATGGCAGCGCCGCATCCCAGCCGTTGAAAATGGAAAGCAGGTTCGTATAGCTTACCATGGTCCCCTTGGGAAGACCTGTGGTGCCCGAGGTATACAATAACACGGCCATGTCGTCGGCCTGCGTTCTCTCCACCGACTCATCGAAGAGCCCGGGATTTTCCTTTTCGTACTCGTCGCCGAGCTCCATCACGTCGTCGAAAGCGATAAGCCAGGCGTCTTCATACCCCCACATGCCCTTGGCTATCCAGTATATCAACTTCTCCACCCTGGGAAGCTCCTCCCGGATGCTCAGGATCTTGTCCACCTGTTCCTGATCATCCACCATCACGATCCTGGCCTCTGAGTGGTCAATGACGTACTGGAGTTCCTTGGGGGTTGCATCCGTATACAGACCCACGGAAACGCCCCCCAGGCATTGGGCGCCGATCTGCCCGAAAAACCACTCCGGTGCATTCTCTCCGCCTATGGCAATGCGGTCTCCCCGGCAAAATCCCATACTGGCCAGCCCCATCGCGAATTTTCGGATCCGCTCGTAATTATCCCTCCAGGTAAGCTCCTGCCAGATGCCGAAGTCCTTGTAGCGATAGGCCACGCGGCTGCCGCCCCAGTTTTGATAGTTGCGGCGCAGCAGTTTCGGAAAGGTATCCTCTCCCGCCATCGGCCGAAGCTTTGCCCACGTCTCACGGGTAATCGAAGAATTCCGCATTCTGTAATACCTTTTGGCGCTTATAATTCGGGAATTGTATATTCAAAATCAAACTGCTGGATCTTTTTTCCCGTCTCCGGCACGTTCGGGTAAGCGGTGGAATAGCGTCCCTGGATATAAAAGGTTTTTTCATCGTTGCCCAGTGCCTTCCAGACCTCGTTGAGTTTGCCCACGGCGTTTTTGATACCACCGCCCCCGAGCCCCCTGGTGACATAGGAGCCGATCATGCCGCCGTAGCTCAGCGGGCAGGTAGCGTACCAGGTAAAGTGTTCCCCGCCGGGGATGAAGGTTTTCGGCATGGATGCGCTCTGGATGATGGTTTTGTCCGCGGTTCCGTCGTCGACTTTCACCTCGAAGTAAAAATCTCTTACTTCCGCCATTGCATCGCCGGGATTCATAAAATTGAACGTGGTCCGGAATACCAGCACATCCGATTTGTGAAACTTGTCCGGCGAGATCCCGTTTAAACGCTCGACCGTTACGTTCTCTACCTTGACAGGGCCGATTTCGCCGGAAGAGGCTTTTTTGCTGGAGGATGTGCTCTGACATCCACACACCGTCAGACCCAAAGCGAGAACAAAGACCAATGACGCCCTAACCCAAAAATTGTTTTTTTGCATTTTCGCCCTCCTTTTCCTTGGTTTTCCCCGGAACCGATCATCCCCGCGAGACCGTCAGGCTAAGAATTGCTTCCCTGCCGTTCCCGCTCAAATACATCTTCCTTGTAAGATGATAGTACGGGGCATTTGTCATAGCCTGAACACGGGGCCCGTCCGCGGCCTTTTGCCGCGGCCGTTTTCCGCTCGTAATAGCTGCACTTAACGCTGCCGTCCTTGTAGACGAGAACAGTTACCCACTGGCGAACTGTATCGCAGTAGAGTTTGGTCGCGGTTAACTTCCAATCCATAGTCGCCGATCCTTTTGGGTTGTGTGGCCCGGTTTTTTGGGTGCATTGCACCCTTGCATCCGCGCGGTTCCGCCGGGACAGGAGAACAGACCTCCGGTCGGGGGCTGCTGGATCGCGGCCCTGGAAGCTGCACCGTTTTCGGGGATGCAAAAACAAACTGTCGGCACACAGAGTTCCTGCTGGTTAACACGGGGTACTGTCGCGGCTCGATTCGGGGAGTGTCCGGAGTTGTCCGCAAGCGCAGGCGCCGCATGCTCCGCTGGGCGGCACCGGATGTCCAGATTTCCGGCAGGAGTTTTGCGGTCAGGCTGTATCCGGGTCAGTGTCAGGTCCATGGGGTGGATGGCTGTCCTCCATTCATTGCTGCACTGGCATTCATTGGTGCTTGACATGAAAGACAATTGGCTGTTTAAAACCAAAAATGTTGTTTATGGTAACAAACAGTTATTTTATTTGTTATCATAGGCCATAGACGTTTACAATAAGAAAAAATGATGGCACAGTAAAAAGCTGTTTTTGCCGCCGCTGCGGCGAACCCTTCTTTTGATTCAACCGGCAGAAAAGCAAAGGAAGAAAATGGAAAACCGCAATGCCCGTACCCCGTTCAGCGAACTTTGCATACGCCTGGAGAAGCTGCAGCAATCCATGCGGGAACAAGAGATCGGCGGGGCGCTGATCCTGCAAAATGCGGATCTGTTTTATTTCAGCGGCACCGTTCAGCAGGGCCAGCTTTATATCCCCGCAGAGGGTGAACCGGTGCTCATGATCCGCAAGGATTTCGAGCGGGCGAAAAGCGAGTCGCACCTGCGGCAGGTGATATCCTTTCAAAGTCCGCGGCAGTTCCCGGAAATCCTTGAGCAGCAGGGCCTCGCCGTGCCCGCAAAGCTTGGCATGGAGCTTGACGTCCTGCCGGCCAGACAGTACCTGTCTTTTGCGGATATGCTGGAGCAAACCCGGATTGTGGATATAAGCCGCTCCATCCGCCTGGTACGGGCGGTGAAGTCCAGCTATGAAGTCAATCTGATCCGGGAGGCGGCCCGGTTTTCCGATCATTTGGCCGGTTTTGTGCCGGAGGTTTTGCGGGAAGGTATGACAGAGGTGGAGCTGGCCGGCCGCATAGAGGCGGAAGCCCGCAGATGCGGTCATCAGGGGCTGGTCCGGATGCGGCTGTTTGGAGGAGAACTGTTTTATGGACATGTTATGGCCGGAGCGACTGCCGCAGAACCCAGCTATCTTGCTTCGCCCACCGGCGGCGCCGGCGTGAGTCCGGCCATGGGCCAGGGAGCAAGCCTGCGGCCCATTGGCCGGCATGAACCGGTCCTTGTGGACCTGGTGTTTGTGCTGGACGGCTATCTTTCCGATCATACCCGGATTTTTTCTATAGGGGAGCTGCCGGAGGATTTGGCAGCCGCTCACAACGCCATGCTCGAAGTGCAGGAGATGGTCAAAAAGGCGGCGCGTCCCGGCGTTCAGGCAGGGGATCTGTATGAAATGGCGCTCGCAAAGGCAGAGGATTATGGCCTTGGAGAGTATTTTATGGGTGCGGGGGAGCAGCGCATTCGCTTTGTCGGCCATGGCGTCGGACTCGAGCTTGACGAATTTCCTTTTCTGGCCCGGGGCCAGAAGCTTTCCCTGGAAGCGGGCATGGTGATTGCGCTGGAGCCGAAGGCCATATTGCCGGGAAAGGGCGTGGTAGGAATTGAAAACACGCATGTGGTAACCGAAAACGGGCTCGAGCAGTTCGGCACCTGGCCGGAGGCGGTCAAGGTGCTGTAAAAGGGAGGGACCGGGCCGTTTTCAGGCAACTGGGAAAGGTTTATGAGCAGCTATATCGGTGCCTTGGACATGGGTACCACAAGCGACCGCTTCATTATTTTTGATCCGCAGGGCCGTATTGTCGGGATGGAGCAGAAGGAGCACCGGCAGATTCTTCCGCGTCCCGGGTGGGTGGAGCATGATCCGATGGAGATCTGGGACAATACCCGGGAGGTGATTGCTTCCGCGCTTGCAAGTACCGGTATGAGCGGGCGCGACATCGCCGCCGTGGGGATCAGTAATCAACGCGAGACCACGCTGGTCTGGAACAGGCATACGGGCCGGCCTTACATGAACGCCGTTGTCTGGCAGGACACCCGGACCGACAGCATGTGCCGCAGGCTTGCTGAATCCGGCGGTCAGAGCAGGTTCCGCGAAAAGACGGGCCTGCCGCTTTCCACCTATTTTTCCGCTCCCAAACTGCGCTGGATTCTCGATAACGTCGATACAGCGCAAAAAGCGGCGCAAAACGGGGACGGGCTGTTCGGAACCATCGAAACCTGGATCATCTGGTGGCTTACCGGCGGTCCGGAGGGCGGATCCCATGTGACGGATGTGACCAATGCCAGCCGT
>CAZWNV010000115.1:0-9812 GCA_964635265.1 uncultured Desulfobacteraceae bacterium | reverse complement strand
TATCCTGTGGGCTGGGCCCCTTGCGGGAGGTATAGGATTATCTGGGTGCTGCCGTCCTGTGGGATATCAGTTATGGCAAATTCAAAGAGCCCCCACTCAAAAACCACATCTGCGGGCATGTCCTCCGGCCAGGGATCGACCGCTTGGCAATTTTTCAGCTTGGCGGGGGGCTGGGCCTCCAGGGTGATGAAGTGAGATGCTGTTTCAAAATTGTTGGTCAACAAGGAGGCTACATGGGCTTGGCTGGCGTCCGGTTCGCCGTCCGCATTGCCGTCGCCTTTGTTGGACGCTGCCTCTTCCACTACATCAGTTACGCCGTCCCCGTCGCTATCGGGATGTTCCCCTATGCCGGATTCTTGTGAATCGGGTATCGTATAGCTGATTGTCTCAGAGAACCTGCTTTTATTGCCGTATGCATCAAAGGACTTTGCAGCAAAATAATAGGTTTGCCCCTCTTTCAGGGAGGAGATGGTGCAATGGGTTTGGGTCGGGGAGCCAATCGTGATTTTGGGGCGGGATTTGAACTCGGTTTCGGAGGTTCCGTAATAGATGGAGTAGCCCGCGACCCGGCTGTCATTGGGGGCTGTCCAGCTTAAGAGGACCTCTGCTGAACGGGACTGAGAGGAAGCAAAAAGGCAAAAAAGGGACAGAAAACCCATTGCCCATAAAAAAAGGATGAGCCTTCTGATTTGCATTTTCTGGAAGCCTTCGTTATCCGGGTGTGTTCCCCCCAACCACCCAGGGGACCAAGGCTGGCAGTGACCGTTTTGGTGTGGTTAAAGCTGCCCCGTCAGGAGAGCCTGAGATTGTATTTTTTTCTGCAGAAACGTATATTTTATTGGTTGGGAGGATTTCTAGAATGAATGTAAAGCTGTTGGATGGCATGCGCAAATGAAATGGCTGCTTTTTGACCCTGGGAACCGATCGGCAGGGTAGGTTGGGGACTGCGGGAAATCGCATTTTGTTTCAACGATTTGGGATGCCCTAATATCGTGGGGATTTCGGGAAAGCAAAAATCTACATAGCAAGATATGGGCCCAAGGATAACGCTTATGGCCGGAAGCCGGGAGATTCAAATGGGGTGTCCCGAGTGCCGAAACGGGAGATATGTTTTGCAGATTTTCGGGAATGGGGTATACTGGCAGATCTTGAAAAGGAAAAAAAAGCAGGCGATTTATGACGATTGAAAAAGACCACCCTTTCTCTGATAAATCCGTATGCCGGGTTCTCGTCCAGCGGGGGCTGTTGACCAAAGCGCAGGCAAAGGAGGTTTTCGAGAAAAAAGAGCGGGTTCGGGCCCAGTTGGAGAAAACCCGGGCCAACCAGTCGCGGAACCTGGCAGGGGCATCCAGCGTGGAAAACCCCACCACCATTGTGGATGTCATCGCGCATTTGAAGCTCCAGCGTGCGGATGCCGCCGCACTCCAGCTGGATGAGGATGCCATATTCCAGGCACTGGCAGAGTCCTGGGGCTATGTCTATAAAAAGGTGGATCCGGTAAAGCTGGATTTGAACCTGGTCACCACCACCATCCCCCGCAATTTCGCCATGAAGCACCTGGTGCTGCCCATTGGCGTGGAAGGGGGAAAGCTCGTGGTGGCAACCTCCAACCCGTTTAACCCGGAAGTGATGGAAGACCTTGCCCGGGTCAGCCAGATGCCGGTTACCATCGTGATAACGCCCAAGTCCGATGTCATCCGGCTGATCAATGAATTTTTCGGCTTCAAGCGCTCCATCGCCGCCGCGGAGGTGCAGTTTGGCGGCGGCACCATCGACCTGGGCAACCTGGAGCAGTATGTGCGGCTCAAATCCCCGGATGAACTGCCGGCCAATGATCAGCACATTGTCAATGCGGTCAATCATCTGTTCAGCTATGCCTTTGATCAGCGGGCAAGCGATATCCATATCGAGCCCAAGAGGGATACGGTGCTTGTTCGCATGCGCATCGACGGTGTCCTGCACACTGTCTACAACCTGCCGAAAAAAGTGCATTCCGCTATTGTCAGCCGCATCAAAAACCTCTCGCGCATGGATATCGCGGAAAAACGCCGCCCGCAGGACGGCCGTATCAAGACGGACAAGGGCGATGTGGAGATGGAAATCCGGATATCCACTGTGCCGGTGGCATTCGGGGAAAAGGTCGTTATGCGGATCATGGACCCGGATATCCTGTTTCAGGAGGTGGAACAGCTCGGGTTCACCCAGGGCGATTTCGAGCGCTACCGGGAGATGTTTTCCATGCCCTACGGCATGATCCTGGTCTGCGGCCCCACAGGCAGCGGCAAATCCACGACGCTTTATTCGACCCTGCGGCGGCTTTCCACCCCGGATATCAATATCACCACGATCGAGGACCCCATCGAGATGATCCACGAGGAATTCAACCAGATCGCGGTACAGCCGGCGGTGGACGTCACTTTTGGCACGATTCTGCGAAACATTCTGCGTCAGGACCCGGATGTGGTGATGGTGGGGGAGCTGCGAGACCTGGAAACCGCCAGGCACGCGGTTCAGGCAGCCCTGACCGGGCATCTTGTTCTCTCCACACTGCATACCAATGATGCGCCCTCGGCCATTATCCGGCTGCAGGATATCGGGGTGCCGTATTTTTTGATTCAGGCGACCCTGACCGGGGTGCTGTCCCAGCGTCTGGTCAGAAAGATTTGCCCCAAGTGCGTGGAGACGTTTGCCATGGACAGCAGAAGCCTCCGCCAATTGGGGCTTGATCTCGGAACAGAGGGGCCGGTGGAGTTGTGCCGGGGCAAGGGATGCATTTACTGCCGTTACACGGGCTATTACGGGAGGACATCGGTCTACGAGGTTCTGCCCTATACCGCCGCACTGCGGCGTTTAACCACAGCCGAGGCCGATTTGTCCGCCATACAGGAGCAGGCCCATAAAGACGGGATGGTTACCCTGCGCCAGAATGCGATCAAAAAGCTTCTGGAAGGGGTCACCACTTACCAGGAGGTGCTGCGGGCAACCTGGGAGCAGGAAAAACCCTGAAAGGCGTTTTTTATTGCGGGCAGCGGATCTTGTCGCCGGGGGCGATGGCCTTTCGGGATTCCGTGGTCAGGCACGAGGCTGTGCTTTCCTCTACGTGCAGCACCAGGACGCGCCCGATACTGTAAGGCTTCAGGGCCATTTTCCCCTCGTGCTGCTCGGGTTCTCCCGTAGGCTGATGCAGGACCTCGTAGTATTGCCCCTGTTTTACCCCGTCCTTTTTGCCTTTATTGATAAAAAGCACTTTTTTCTGCCCGATCAGTGCGTTTCTTTCCTCGGACAAAAGCACTTCTCCCATCAGACCGGGGACGCTTTCCTTGATCTCGATGTCCGGAGAGCGTGCCACAAGGGGCATCACTTTGTCGTCCTCATGAATGTCCCGGAACGCCTTTACGACGTTGGCGATGGCATATTCCGGCTTTATATCGGTTACGGCGACAACCCCGGTCAGGTAATGCTGGATGCCGGGCGAGTTGTCCTGAAACATGTTTTTTTCCGGTTCAAATGTGCGGTAGACGGTATACAACTCACCGGCCTTGATTTCCGGGCCTTCTCCCTTGTAGATGTAGACGCGGTCCCCCTCGGAGACCAGCTCTTTATCATCTCTCACCTTGAAAATCCTGCCGCAGGGGGTGACCGCATGATCCCTGATGAAGCCGACGGAGTCGATCATCTCATAATGGTAGTACGTTTTTTCTTCTGCCTTTTTGTCCTGCGCGGGTGCTTCTTTTTTTTGTTTTTCCGCCCACTCTTTTTTGTAGATCAGGATTTTCTGGCCCGGATAAATCCAGTGCGGGTTAGCGATTTCCGGGTTGTAATGCCAGAGGTCGGGCCATTGCCACGGGGAATCCTCGAATTTTTCGGAAAGATCCCACAGGGTATCGCCTTTTTGAACGGTATAGTAGAATCCGGTCTTCGTTTTTGTGATGTTTTCCTCGATGCCGGCGCCTGCCGGCGCTGCCGCCAGGGAAAAAAGGATGAAAGCTCCCGTCAGCCAGGTAATGACTCGAATTTTTCCATGCATAAGGCGCCCCTGTTGGTCTGATCGATGAATAATGAATCGTTTGCCCCCTGCCGGAGGCTGCTGGTTTTCCGAATTTTTCAATAGCCCAGTTGCAACGGTTTTGTCAAGATATTCATGCTTTTCAAACGATTCGAAGGAGGCGCGGCCCTACCGGGGATAGCCGGTAATCCGGCGAATGTCCTCGTAGAGGGGTTTCAAACGTTTATACATCCTTTTGTATACCCGGGTGTATAGCTGTTCGTACACCTGGCGGGCCCGGGGATCCGGCTCAAACACCTCTCCCGTACGGGTCATCGTGCTTATCGCTGTGGCGAAGTCCGGTTTCAGGCCGAGGCCTACGGCGGCATTGATGGCTGCGCCCAATCCGGAGGTTTCATAGACATGGGGCTTTGCAGCGGGAATATTGAAGATGTCCGCTGTCACCTGCATGGCATGCCGGCTTTGCGAGCCCCCTCCAGAGACCCGCAGTGCCTTGATGGGGGTTTTGGTGCGTTTTTGGATCCGCTCGGCGCCTTCACGCAGGGCATAGGCCAGGCCTTCGAGGATGGCGCGGTAGAGATGGGCCCTGGTGTGGATGTCGCCGAAACCGATAATGGCCCCTTTTGCCTCCGGACCGGGCTGTATGATCCCCGGGCTCCAGTACGGCTGAAGCATCAAGCCCATGGCCCCCGCGGGGGTGCCGTCGATGAGCCGGTCGAAAAGGGCCTCGGCTTCCATACCCAGCTTCTGCGCCTGTTCCTGCTCCTGCCGGCCGAACTCCTGCTTGAACCAGGTCACCATCCAGTAGCCCCGGAAAATCTGCACCTCCAGAGAGAATCGGCCCGGAATGGCCGAAGGGTAGGGGGGGATAAGCGGAGTGGGCTCCAGGTAGCGGCTGTGGGTGACGTTGATGGTGGCGGTCGTGCCGTAGCTGATGCAGCCCGTAGCGGGATCCATGGTACCTGCGCCGATAATTTCACAGGCCTTGTCCGCAGCCGCCGCTATGACCGGAATGCCTTCGGGAATCCCCGTCTGACGGGCGGCTTCAGCAGTTACCGCCCCCAGGGGTTTCCCCGGGGGGACGAGCTCCGGCAGCATATGCGGCGCAAGCGAAATGCCCCGCCATTTCCAGTCTGAAGCCCCGGCCCAGCCCTGCCGTTTGTAGTCAAAGGGGATATAGCCGACCTGGCAGCCCACGGAATCAGCGAAATTTCCGGTGAGCCGGCAGGTAAGAAAGCCGGAGAGCAGCAGATACTTGTGGGTCTTATTCCATATCTCGGGTTGATGGGCTTTAATCCAGTTGGCCTCGGCCTCGCGCTGGAAGTAGGACACGGTCCTGGAAAGCCCTGTCGCCTTGAACAACGCCCCCCATAAACCTCCTATCTGCGGCAGGTTGAAGGTTTTTCTCTGGTCGAGCCAGAGGATAGCGGGCCGCAGGGGCGTGCCGGATTTATCCACGTTAATGACGGTGCCGCGCTGGGTGGTCAGGGCCATGCCGGCGATTTTTTCTTTCTCCACTCCCTGCTGCCGCCAAAGCCGCTGACAGGCATGGCACAGGGTATGCCAGTACAGCTCCGGATCCTGCTCGGCCCAGCCCGGTTTTTCGGAAAAGTAGGGTTCAAAGGGGAGCTTCTCCATGGCCAGAAGATTGCCGGCCATGTCGAAGATCATTGCCTTCAGGCTTTGGGTGCCATTGTCAACGGCCAGGACGTGTTCTTTGACGGGCATCGCTCTATCCTCGGGGGCCGGGCGGCACCGAATGGGCATGCTCCCAGTGCCGGATATAGTCTTCGCGCTCCTTCTGCCACCGCTTGTGGTCCCAGGAAAGCATGGGCGCGCACAAGCCCTGGATGCGATCCAGATGCTGTTTCCCGCCTTCCGCCATCAGCAGTCCGATACGGACCCTGCGCAGCAGGAGATCGCTGAGATGCCGAATTCCGCCGGTTTTGGCCAGTTCGGGAAGCTCCGCCCACAAGGTGTTCGTGCCGGGCATGGCAGTAAGGTCTTCTGCCGCGGCATGTTCCAGCATTTTATCGGCGAGTGCGCCGTAGCGGCCGTAAAGCCTTCTGATCTGCCGGGGATACAGATGGGGCAAATTTTTTTTGTTTTCCGGGATCGGGGAGAACGCCGGAGCCTGTGTCTGCACCCGTCCCGTACCCGGCAAAAAGGGTTTGGCGGCATTCAGGGCATCTTTTGCCAGGCAGCGGAACGTGGTGAGCTTGCCCCCGGTAACCGTTATCAGGCCCTGCTTTTCCCAAACGATATATTCCCGGGATTCCTGGGACGGCGCCTTATTCCCGCTGCTCAATACCGGTCGGATGCCTGCCCACGAGGCCACGGCATCCCCTGATCGCAGCTTGCAGGAAGGAAAACCTGCGTTTAAGGCCTGCATCATGTACCCGGTTTCGGCTTCCGTGATAACCGGTTCGCTGCAGATTTCCGGCCCGTGGTCCAGGTCCGTGGTGCCCAGTATCAGCGCCCCTTCCCATGGAATCACAAAAAGGGGGCGCTGGTCTTTGGGATGCATCAGGGTGACCGCCTGGTTTATGGGCAGAAGCCAGCGGGGAAATACCAGGTGGCTGCCGCGAAGGGGCCGCAGGTGCAGATGGGGCCTGGGAGACGGATGCAGCTTCTCCGCCCAGGCGCCGGTTGCATTGATAATCGCTTTAGCAGCGATTTCCCGGGTTTCCCCGGTTTCCGTATCCTGCAGGCCGGCTCCGTGGATCAATCCGGTGCGCTGCCGGATAATCCGGTCCACGCGGGTGTAATTCAGGGCTGTACCGCCTGCTGCAGACCCCTCGGCGATAAGGCGCAGCACCAGCCGGGCATCGTCTGCCTGGGCATCCATGAACTGAAAGCCTCCGCGCAGATCCTTCTCCGCAATATCCGGCAGAAGCCGGAGAAATTGCTCCCGCTTATAGTATTTGTGGTGATTCTCCCCCGCCATGCGGTCATAAAGGGCGAGACCCGCCCGCATCGAGAGCCTGCCCGGACTGCGGTTTCTGTATACCGGTATCAGAAAGTCGATCGGTTCAATCAGGGCCGGGGCTTCGCGCAGCAGCCGCTGCCGTTGCCGGACCGCCTCCCGTGTCAAAAGGATTCTGCCTTCTTTTAAGTAGCGGAGGCCGCCGTGGATGAGCTTGGAAGAGCGGCTGGAAGTTCCCCAGGCAAAGTCCCGCGCCTCGCAGAGAAGGGTTTTCAGCCCCATCCGGACGGCTTCGCGGTAAACTCCGGCGCCGGTAATGCCCCCGCCGATAACAAGCAGGTCATATTCGGGATCCGCGCGCTGCAACACCCTTGTCCTTATTTATGACAGTTTTCCGGGGTTCATTCGCTGTTCCGGGTCGGCAAAGGACCAGATATGATTGAGCAGATCAACTCCCAGTCCGCCTTTTTCCGCATCAAGATACGCCTTGTGGTCGGTTCCCACCCCATGCTGGTGTGAAATGGTACCGCCGGATTCCACAATGGCCCGGCTGGCAATCGATTTCAGGATTTGCCACCGGCAAAGGGTTTCCTCCGCGGTTTCCGCCAGACGGAATACATAGGTCGTGTAGATGCTGGAGCCTGTCGGATACACATGGGACAGATGCGAGAATACGTGCACTTTTTCGCCCTTGTCGGCAAGCCCTTCCTGTAGAGCCGTTTCCACAGCCTTCATGGTGGGCTGTACATTGTCCCAGTTGACGGCTGTTTCCAGGGTGTCCACCGCGTATCCCGCATCCCATAAGGTATTGCGAAGATAGGGTGCCAGAAAACGGTTTTTCTTCCAGGCCTTTCCCATGGATCTGCCCACGGCCACGCCTTTGTATGTTCGGATGATGCTTTTGGCCTGTCTCCAGCCTTTTCGGGCACGGGTGCTGCTTCCAATGATACCGATCAGGGCCATGCAGAAACTGTCCTCATATACCCCCCGCAGGCGCAGGTATCGTTTGAGCAGGCGGATCTCCCGTTCATGGTCTGCCAGAACCAGGTTGGTCATGGTTTCCGCGGGATTGCTCAAGCGCACCATGGAAAGCGGAAGACCTGCATCGGCAAGTGTCCGCACGGCGTCCACCGCTGCTGTCCAGGAAGGAAAGAAGACCCCGTAGACCTCATCTGCTTCAGGGATTTCGCGAACACGGACCCGGGCCTCGGTGAGCACGCCCATCCGGCCTTCGGATCCCAGGGCGATATGGCGCAGATCCGGGCCGGCCGCAGAAGCCGGGTGCGGCAGAAACCGCAGTTCCCCTTTCTCCGTGCTCATCCGGCCGCCGGCAAAAAGCTCCTCTATCCGGCCGTAGAAAAGCGACTGCTGGCCGCTTGAGCGGGTTACCACCCAGCCGCCGAGAGAGGACTGCTCAAAGGACTGGGGGTAGTGGCCCAGGGTGTATCCATGGCTCCTGAGCTGTGCTTCCAGGTAAGGGCCCCGCACGCCGGCTTCAAATGTGGCCAGCCGGTTCTCGCTGTTTAAATCCACCAGGCGGTTTAACCGCTCCAGCGAGAGGGAGAGAACCGGCCGGTCCGCCTCCGGCACGCTCAGATGGCCCACTACGCTGGTGCCTCCGCCGTAGGGGATGACGATGACATTTTCCCGCGCTGCCTGCTGCAGGGCTTGTACGACCTCTTCCGATGTTTCGGGCAGGGCCACTGCATCCGGAAACCGCTCAAGGCTCCCGTATTTGAATCCCACCCAGTCCGGAAAGCTCTGGCCGTGGCAGTGCCGCAGCCGGTCCTCTGCGTTTGTCGAGTAGCAGGATAGGGGGTTGCGGATCCGCGATTGCGGGATTTTGGCAAGAATGTCCGCCATCGGAGAGGCCGGACCGGGGCAAGCCGGGCGGCCTGCAAGATTTTCCAGCATGTTCGCCGCCTCTTGGGGCAGCGGCATCTCTATTTGTTCATCTCCCCAACCGTTCCATCGGTGCATATGTTTTTCTCCCTGTCGGCCGGTGCTGTTTCTTTCCAGATGACAATGCTTTGCTGCATGGCCGTTCGGACGATTTCCTCCACTGCGGCTCTATTGCGAAGCACTGCATCATGCAGGCGTTTATAAAAGCGAAGCGAGGCCCGCCTGGCGTATGCATGGTGGAAATAGGTGGCTGCCAGGCTGCGGAATATGGTGCGAAAGTCATTTAAAAGCATCAGATGGACCGGGTTGCCGGAATAACCGGCCATCAGCTCCTGCAGACGCCAGTCGAATTCGCTGAATGCAAAGGGCTCGTCGGCAAGCTCGGTGCATTGTTTCAGATGGGCGGCGATGGTTTCGGGCGCGTTTTCCGCGGCCCGGCCGGCAACCGGCGGCGTGAAAATGACCCGCAGCTCCAGGAGGTGTTCAATGATCGGGGGCGGAAGAGCATCGCCGTGGTGCAGTATGGTTCCCAGAAGCCGCAGTCCGCCGGATTTCCAGAAGTCGTTGACCAAGGTGGCCTTGCCGTGCCGGATGCATACCCAGCCCTCGTTTTCCAGCCGCTGGAGCGCTTCCCTGACGGTCGGGCGCGTAACCCCCATTTCCTGAGCAAGCCGACGCTCGGCCGGTAGCACGGAACCCGGCGGATACCGGCCGCTCAGGATGCTCTCAACAATCTGATGTTCTGCAAAAGGTCCCGGCCGCAAAGGCTGACTGGATTTCACTGCCTTCTCCTTCTTTATCATCTGGTTAGAGGTCATACCAGATTTTCTGCTCCGGGTCAAGGCTCCAGTCTCGACAAGGGCAAGCAATTGCTGTAGGATACATCAATCCGTCGGGTGGGTCGACCCCGCCGCCCGGCAATTTGGATGGCTTGGGGCTTGCCGGACGAAAAGGCTTTCCGGACATCTTTGCAGCTTT
>CAZWNV010000114.1:0-9835 GCA_964635265.1 uncultured Desulfobacteraceae bacterium | reverse complement strand
CGGGCCGGCAGGAGCAGGAGCAGCAAAGATTTTGCGGCTAAGACAAAACAGCAGGGCGGAAAAAAGCCCGATACCAGCCAGGCAGATCCATAACAGCAGCTCGTGGAGCCGCTGAAAGCCGCGCACACCTGCCGCCCCTCCGGCTTTTTTGCCCTGCTCCCCGGATACCCCCATAAGTTACTCGCTGGCCCCGTTTTCGTCTGCAAAACCGCTGGAGGCTTCCATGTCGATCTCCCGGGTCTGCTGCCGCTGCCCAGCTGCAGCGGCCCCGGAACCGCTTCTGTAATGAAGCTGCAGGGAAACCGAACCCACCTCGATCACGTCGAACTCCCGCAGCTCCACTTCGTCCGGCACCGGCTGATAGTTTACCTTCGGCTTGCGGGTGCCGCCGACATAGCGCAGAATATACTGCCGGTCCTTGCCAGCCGTTATCTCCGCCGCTGTCTGGCCCACCATCCAGCCTTTCACAACAATGTCCGAAGAAGGGGATTTGCCGATGCGGGTAACAGAATCCGACAGAAAAACCGGCGGGCGGTCCTCGCTCAAAAACTCCAGGCACCCGATCCTCTGCCTTTGCGGCTCCTGCTCGGCCACCTCGGAGAGGCTTCTGGCAAGCTTTGCCCGGTGATCGGAAGTATCAATATGCATGGTTGCCTGCATGGCAGCAGTCTCCCGGCTCTCGGCGGTTTCTCCCTGAAGGAAGCCGAAGACCAGGGTGAAGGGATTAATGGTGATCCGGTCGCCGTGCACGAGCTGGCGCGATATCACCAGCTCCTTATTCACAAAGGTGCCGTTTCTGCTCTGGTAATCCGTGATAAAGTATTGGCTGCCGTCGTTTTCAATCTCGGCGTGATAGCTGGAAACCGCCTGGTCCCCCAGCACGATGGCGTTATTCTCCTGGCGCCCGATGGTAATCGGCTCCTCCGGACCCATTTTATAGGATTGGATCTTTTTGCTTCCCGTATAGACATTAATTACCGGCATGAAGACAACCTCCTGTTCGCTTGCAGCCATGGCGCCGCTTCAGCAAAGGTTATGATTTGCAGCGCTTCGTTTCGGTATATAAAAGAAGCCGCGGGCCGGGTCAAGGGATTTAGACCGCTTCCGCCGCTGAGGGCCTCGCTCCCCGGAAAATCAAATTGACTCATCCCGAAAGGAGAAGTAAGCTGAACCAATCCGGCAGCTTTGCCAGGGGAGAGCGCGTGGGAAAACGCCCCCTGCAAGCTGATAAAAAGAATCGGCCAATAAAAAACCCAGAGCATATGGCCTCCACGGAATCGGTTGTAAAATATTTTCTCTACATATTCCGGCTGCAAACCGAATTTGCTGCAAACCAGACCCTCAAAAGCCAATTCCGGCTGGTGGCGGAAGAGGCCGGCGGCGATCAGGTCTTCGAACTGCAGGCGGGACGGGCGGAGCAATGGAAAACCCGGAGAATGAGCATCCGGCAGCTCGGTGAATCCGTGGAGAGCAAAAGCACCTGTTACAAGGTCGTATTCGATGAACTGCTGGTCGTAAAAATCCCCCCGCGCGCCTTCTCCGACTTTGACACCTATCTCCGCTATATCCGCACGGAGGAAAGCATTGCCCGCCAGCTGGGACCGGCCGTTACCTGCCTGTACCCATCCATTGCCGGCATCCTGAAAAAAATTCCCCAGCTCCGGCCGATCGGCCAGCCCGGCCCGGAAAGCGACGCCGACTACATCCGGATGCTCATCACGCAGCCCGGGCTGCAGAAATATCTGAAAATCGAGGGCCGGCTGGCGTTTTTCATGGATCTCTCCCGCTACATGTTTTTAAACCAGGTGTTGGGGGCTATTCATGAAAAGGCGGAGCGGACCCTGTCGGCCATCACGAAAAACCGCAGCGCCTTCCTGGATCTCGACGCATTTGAAACCATTTACGGGCCCGGCCATGAAGACCTGTTTTTTGCGATGAATCATTTGTACAGAAGCTACCAAAGGCAACTGGACATTGTGACGACGCATACGGAAGGCCTGGTTTCCATACCGAATTATCTTCGCGAGGAGTGGTTCTTCGAGCAGCTGGCAGGCCGCCGCCCCGACATTGCCGCCTCCGGGTATTCAGCCGCTGCAGCACAAAACATCGGCCACGCCCTTACCTCCATTGCAACCGCATACCAGTCCACCATCAACCGGTACAAGGAACTGGTGCGCCGGCATGTAGACAAGAAAGCCTTTCACGCCAATCACTCCAAAATGGCGGGTCTGGTGGCCAACACCACAACCCTGATCTGCCGGCTGAAAAAGCAGGGTGCAGCAATCCGCGATTTAAAACCTGACAATATTTTTATTGAAATCAATTTTGACGGAGCCGACCACCTGCTGGGAAATCCGGCCGGCTATGACTTCGGCCTGATTGACCTGGAAACCGCTGTCTCCCTGCAAAAACAGCGGGCCGGGGACCTGGAGCAGCCCCTGATGGCAGGAACACCGGCCTTTATGACACCCTCGCAGCTGTTTTCCAACACCGTGCTGCTGGAACTGTTCGGCACAAACACGGCCCGGATTCTCTACATGCAGGACTGGTATGCAGCCGTGGGCATTATCTATAATATCGTTACGGGCGAGCATCTGTTCTCCCGCACGGCAAAACTGATTCCCGAAATCGTGCGGATCCGGAGAACAAGCAGGACGGATCCGCTCCAGATCTTCCAGCAGGTAAGCTGGAATTTCTGGCATACGGCATCCATGGAAATGGCGGAAAAAATCCAGGAGAGGGGGCACCGCTTCCATACCCTGCGGGTGCCGGTGCCGGATGAGGCATGGCAAAGCTTTGCCGCCGAAGCCCTGCAGGAGACCGCGCTTCTGAAAAAAAGCCTGCATTCCATGATCGCAAAGCAGGATTTTTTCCCAAACAGCCGCCAGAGCCTGCTTACCGCCACGGCCGAGAACGTGCGCAGAAACCGGCTCCGCTACGAAAAACGGCTTGCGGCAGCCAAAGACCAATCAGCCCGGGGCACCCGCATCCTGGATTTCCTGTATACCCTGGAGGTGATCAAGGCGCAGATTCAAAAGACCGGCTCCCTGATCCAGGCGAACAGCGAAACCCTTACGGCGGCCCGGCTTATGAATCTGCTGTTCTACCGCGCCTTTTTTGCCATGTACGATCCCTGCTGGTCCGAACGGCCCATGCCCGCGGCGGAAGTACGGCTGCCCGATACATCCGGGGAAGCTACTGCCCGAGATACGGGCTGAGCTCCTCCTGTAATGCATGAAAATCGCCTTCCAGCATATCATAGAAGGCAGAGGCCCCGTCCAGATCGCCCTCTTTCGCCTTCTGCTCCAGCTGCCAAGCCCTGTAGCGCAGACGCTCCGCGGCGATATTGGCTGAAGATCCCTTCAGGGTATGAGCGGCATTGGCAACAGCCTCCGGACTGTTGGCATCAATCCCCTGTTTCAGATTCGCCAGCACCAAAGGGGTGTCTTCCAGGTAAATCAGCAGGACCTCGCGCAGCAGTTCCTCATCCCCGTCCACCCGCTCCAGCAGATCCTGCCTGGAAAACAGCGGCGGATTGTGGCCAAAACTTGTGTCTTCTTGCATAATTGCTACAAATCCACTAGATTATGGAGTATATTCCGGAAGCAGACGGCCGGGAGGCACCCCCGGCCAAGCGGTGTTACAAAACGCTATGCCATGCTTATCACCTGCCGGCCGGATTGACAAAAACAAAAAGCCCCGTGACTCCAAAAAAAAACGCCGCCGCCGCAGATGCGGATGCCGTGGTGCGCCAACCGGCCCGGAGCCCAGGCAAACATGCATACACAACGCAGGGAGATGCAGGAATGCAAAACGAGCGGTTCTCGGAACAGGATCTCAGGCAGATTCACAAACAAGGCCTTACAGTGGAGCAAGTGGAAGAACAGATAGCAGTCTTTGCAAGGGGCACACCCTACCTGAAACTGGATCGGCCCTGTACCCCGGGAGACGGGATCCAAAAAATAGACGGGCAGACCGGCAAGCAGTGCCTGGAAAAGTACCACTCCGGCACCGGAAAAGCCGGCATGTGCAAGTTTGTTCCCGCTTCCGGCGCGGCCACACGGATGTTTAAGACCCTCATCAAAGCCGACAAAGACCACGAAGAACTCCGGCGGGAAAAGCTGCAGACAGGCCTGCCGGAAGGTGAGGCGGAAACCCGGGAACTCCTGGATTTTTTCAACGGAATCCGCCGTTTCGCCTTTTACCCGGATCTTGCCGCGGCCATGGCCGCAGACGGCCTGGATGCGGAAGGGCTGCTGCAGGAGGGAAACCTCAAGCCCTTTCTCCAGTACCTGTTGACAGAGAAAGGGCTGGACTACGGCAAAAAGCCCAAGGGGCTTCTGAAATTCCACACCTACAGCGAGGAGACCCGCACGGCCTTTGCGGAACACCTGGTTGAGGCGGCCGGCTACAGCCGCAACGCCGCGGGCGAGTCCCGGCTGCATTTCACCGTTTCGCCGCAGCATCAGGCAGCCTCTGAAACCCTGCTCGACCAAAGTGCGCAAGACTACACAAAACGCCTGGAGACCCGTTTTTCCGTGGATTTTTCCGTGCAGGCCCCGCACACGGACACCATCGCTGTGGATATGGACAACCAACCCTTCCGCAGAAGCGATGGCTCTCTTCTTTTCCGGCCCGGCGGTCACGGAGCGCTTCTGGAAAACCTCAACCGCATCGAGGCGGATCTGATATTCATCAAAAACATTGACAATGTGGTCCACGACCGCTTCAAACCGGAAACCAATTACTGGAAGCAGCTTCTGTGCGGATTTCTGCTGCTTGTCCAGGAACAGATTTTCTCCCATATCCAAGCCCTCCGGCAGAAACCGGTATCCGAGGAAAGAATTGAGGAAATCACGCGCTTTGTGGAGCAGACCCTCTGCGTCATTTTTCCGCAGCCGTTTTATTCCGGCGACACGGAAGAGCGTCGCTCCTGGCTGCTGGACCGGCTCTGCCGGCCGCTGCGGGTCTGCGGCATGGTGCCCAACTCCGGGGAACCCGGCGGAGGTCCTTTCTGGGTGGCAGACAACGAGGGACGGCTTTCCATCCAGATCGTGGAGACCAGCCAGATCGACCCGGATGATCAGGAGCAGCAGGAAATCCAGCAGGGGCTTACGCACTTCAATCCCGTGGATCTGGTTTGCGCACCCCGTGACCCGGAAGGAAAGCCTTATGACTTGCGCCGCTTTGTGGATCCCGAGGCCGTGTTTATTGCGCACAAGTCAGAGCAGGGCAAAAACCTGAAAGCCCTGGAGCATCCCGGCCTCTGGAACGGGGCCATGGCCTTCTGGAACACCGTATTCGTGGAAGTGCCCCTGATTACATTCAACCCGGTCAAACGGGTAAACGACCTGCTCCGCGGACCGCATCAGCCCACCGACGCATGAGGACGGTGCAGCATGTTCACCATTGCAGAAGCCGATGCTCCGCCGCCGAAAGGCTACCTGCCGGAGCCGGACTACAGCCGCCCGGCCTTTGTCCTGCCGCAGTCGATCCGCAGCCGCATCCGCGATAAGCTCTCCCGCCTCTACGAAAGCGGGGAGGCGGATGCGGCATTGCGGGAGATTGAACGTTTGCTGCAGGTCTTTCGCGCCCATGTGGAGCCGGTGGCGGCTGCAGCGGAAACGGCGGCAGGAGAGCGAAAGCGTTTTACGGAAAAAGACAGCATCCTGATCACCTATGCGGATATGCTCCAGGGCGAAGCCGGCCCGCCTCTTGAGCATATGGCCCGTTTCGCCGGGACCTGGCTCGGGGACTGCTTCAACTGCATCCATCTCCTTCCCTTCTTTCCCTCTTCCTCGGACCGGGGATTTGCCGTTGTCGACTACAGGCGGGTGGATCCCGGCACGGGGAGCTGGGCACACGTCACCCGGATCCGGGAGCGGTTCAAGCTCATGGTGGACCTGGTGTTAAATCATGTTTCGGCAAAGCATGCCTGGTTCCGGGAGTTCCGAAACGCCAACCCGCGGTTTCGGCCTTTCTTTATCGCCTTCCCGGACAAAACGCAGCTGCCGGAAACAGACCGCCGGAAAATCGTCCGCCCCCGGACAACGGAGCTGCTGACGCAGGTAGCCGCACTTGATGGGGAAAAGGCCGTATGGAGCACATTCAGCAGTGATCAAATGGATCTTAACTACGGACACTGGCCGGTACTTGCCCGGATCGTGGAAACCCTTCTCTTCTACGTGCTCCGCGGCGCTGAGATTATCCGGCTTGATGCCATTGCCTATCTCTGGAAACAACCGGGGACTTCCTGCATCCATCTGCCACAGACCCATCTCGTGGTCAAGCTGATGCGGGACGTCCTGGATGCCGTGGCGCCGCATACAGCCATTATCACCGAGACCAACGTGCCGCATGCGGAAAACGTCTCCTATTTCGGAAACGGCCGGGATGAGGCCCAGCTCGTCTACAACTTCAGCCTCCCGCCCCTGATCCTCCACGCCTTTTTTACAGGCTCCGCCCGCAGGCTCAGCAGCTGGATCCAATCCCTGGGGCCGGCGTCTGCCTCGTGCTGCTTTTTCAATTTCCTGGACTCCCATGACGGGTTCGGGGTATCCGGCGCCGCAGGGCTGCTCACAGAAGAAGAAATTGCCATGATGGGCGAGACCATACAAAAACGGGGGGGACGGATCTCTTACAAGCAAAACAGCGACGGCAGCAGCAGCCCGTACGAATTCAATATTACCTGCTACAACGCCTTAAACGACCCGGAAAAAAAAGAGACAGAAGCCACGAAAATCCGGCGCTACCTTGCCGCCCGCGCTATCCCGCTGGTACTTGCCGGAGTTCCCGGAACCTATATCCACGGCCTCCTTGGAAGCGAAAACAACCAGGCCGCCCTGGAGGCCGGGGCGCCCAACAGAAGCATCAACCGCGCCACCCTTGAGCCTTCCCGGCTGCATGAGCGGCTGCAGCATCCCGACACCCGCGAACACAAGATTTTCCGGGGATTTCGCGAAATGCTGGTCAAGAGAGGCCGGGAAAAAGCCTTTCACCCGGCCGCCGGTCAGGAGGCCCTCCGGCTGGATGAGCGGCTGTTTGCACTTCTGCGCAAACCAGAGGCTCCGGCTTCCGCTATTCTCTGCCTGACCAATATCAGCAGCCAGCCGGTTCCCGCGGAACTCGACCTGGAGGCGCCCGTTTTTCCTTCCTGCGGGTTTACCGGCGAAGCATTTGTCGATATTATCTCCGGATCCATGTATCGCGCGAACAAGAACAGGCTCGAATTCCACGTGGAACCCTACGCGGTATTGTGGTTAAAACCGGCTGCCCGCCAGGAAGCCGGCTGAACCGGTTTCCGGAGATTTTCCCCGGCTCCGCCGGGGCAGCCGGCAGCTATAAGCCCAGCAGGAGCACCGCCGCACCGAGGACCGCACAGTAAGGGGCAAAATACGCCAGGCGACCGCCGCGGACAATCCTGACCAGCCCGGCCAGGGCCAGGTATCCCACTGCTGCGGACGAGGCGGTTCCCCAAAAAAGGGTGCCCACGGAAAAACCTCCCCAGCCGTCCGGACCGGAGGCCAGGCTTAACAGCAGTGCGCCCAGTATAGCGGGAATCGAGAGGAGAAAGGAGAACCGGGCGGCGGCATCCCGGTTCAAGCCGAGCATCAGGCAGGCGGCAATGGTGGCCCCGGATCGCGAGATTCCCGGAATGACCGCAAGTCCCTGGAAAATTCCTACCACAAGCGCCCCCCAAAGCGGAAACGCGGCGATCTCATAGCCTCTGCCCCCGTTTTTGCGGGTTGCCAGCAGAAGGCCGGCGGTAAACAAGAGCGCCAGTCCGACCACAAAAACAGAGGCAAACAGCCTGTGTGCAATCTGATGAAAACCCAGGCCCAGCACAGCCGTGGGAACACTGCCCGCCGCGATGAAAGCCGCCATCCACAGATCCGGATCCCTGCCTGCCGCGGCGGGCAAGGCCTGTTTTCCGGCAAGCCCTGCAGCCAGCCGGAGCAGTGCCCGGCAGATCCTTATAATATCCGCATAAAAATAGGCTGCCACCGCCAGCAGCGTGCCCACATGCACGCAGATGTCAAAAAGCAGCGCAGGCTCCTCAAGGCCGAAAATACGCTGAAAAATCACCAGGTGCCCCGAGCTGCTAACGGGGAAAAACTCCGTAAGGCCCTGAACGATTCCCAAAAATACTGCCTGCAACAAATCCATGAAAGCCTTTTCTCACAAAGCAAGCGCGGTGGCAAGTAATGCGCTAGCAAAGCAAGTGGTCCGCATGTTCATCCATTTGGCGGATTATCTCCACAAGTTCCAGCGGCTGGGGACCGGGATTGTCCAGGCAGACATGGGACCCGCCGGCAAGCCCGGCAATGGCCGAAGAGGAATCAAACCTGCCCCTTTTGCCGTCTACAGAGAGCCACCCGGACCCCTCGCTTACCATCCAGGAAAGGCTTGTGTGGCTGTGGCCGGAGAAGAGGATCTGTTTGCCCGCGGCCACCCGGAGCTTCCGGATGCAGAGTCCCGCCTGATGCAGGATGAGTTCCACCTGCCCCCAGGGCAGATGCAGCCGTGTGTGCGCCTCGGCCTCCCGGCGGCCGGTTTTGGCGAGCGTATCGACAATATGTTTGACGGACTGGGCCTTCTCCTTTGCAGCCACCAGAACCGCATCGGGTGTTTCCACGACGATCTGGCCGTCGAGGCCCACCCCGGCAACCAGGCGATGGGTGGAAAACAGCAGGCTGTTTTCGACATCCTTTGCCAGCACGTCCCCCGAGGTGACATTGCCCGCACCATCTTTTTCGCCCGCCTCCCAAATGGCGGCCCAGGATCCCAGGTCATCCCAGCCGGCGTCCAGGGCGATCACCACGCCCCGGCTGGTCTTCTCCATTACCGCGTAGTCAATGGAGTCCGCAGGGCAGGCGGAAAAAGCGCCGGCGTCCAGTTTCCAGGCGCCGCTTTGCTTTTGGGCCCCCTGATAGGCTTCCGCTGCATGGGAGGCGATCTGCGGGGCCAGTTGATGCAGCTCATCAAGTACCGTTCGGGCGGAAAACAGGAACATGCCGCTGTTCCAGCAGTACTGCCCGGATTCCACATATCTCTGTGCAGCCACCATATCCGGCTTTTCCACAAATTGCGCAATGGAATAGGCCGCGGCCTGAGGCTGTCCCGGAGCCCCCCCGGGTTGATCCAGCGCGGATCCCTTGCGGATATAGCCGTAGCCGGTCTCCGGCCGATCCGGCACAACCCCGAAGGTAATCAGCGAGCCTTCCGCGGCGAGCTCTGCACCCGCGGCAACCGCAGCGAGAAAATTCTCCGGCTTTACGATCAGGTGATCCGCCGGCAGAACAAGCATCAGCGCATCCGGAGACACCGAGGCGGCATGCATTGCCGCAACAACAAGAGCCGGTGCGGTGTTGCGCCCCACGGGCTCAAAAAAGGCCGCAGAAGGGGTGACGTCAATCTCCTTTACCTGATCCATCACAACCACACCCTGCTCCTGATTGCAGATAATCACGGGATCTGCCGCATCCTCCACATCCTTCACCCGCAGCAGGGTGTTCTGGAGCATGGTATAGGAGTTGGTCAGCCGCAGCAGCTGCTTGGGGTAGCGTTTCCGCGAAAGCGGCCACAGGCGGGTGCCGGAGCCGCCGGCGAGAATTACGGGAATAATCAATGTCTCACTCCTTTTGCTGTGCCATCCCGAATTGCTGTGGTATCGGGGGGAGGCGGTCTCCTCGTTCCCCGGTCATTTTGGGAGCGCTCCAACCACCCGGCTAAATTTCTTGAACTCGGGGCTTCGCCCCTCAAACAGGCAAGAAATTTTTAACGCCGGCTGTTTGTCCCGCTTTTTCCCAAAATTCCCTAAATGTCGCTCGGAAAC
>CAZWNV010000113.1:0-9854 GCA_964635265.1 uncultured Desulfobacteraceae bacterium | reverse complement strand
CATCGTCCCCATGGGCGGCAACATGCCGCGCCCGCATCCGGAATGGGCCCGGGAATGCCCGGATGTCTATATTTCCATGGGCTCAACCGCCGAGAACGTGGCCAACCGCTATAACATTACCCGGGAGATGCAGGATGAATTCGGTTATCATTCCCAGATGAAAGCAGCCAATGCAAAGAAAAACGGGCTGTACAAGGAACTGGTGCCCACACCCGCGGTCAGGTTCGTGGAAAATCCGGACGGATCCTGGGAGAAGAAGACCTGGCTGCAGGATTTTGACGACGGGATCCGCGAGAACACGACCCTGGAAGGCATGGCCAAGCTCCGCCCCGCGTTTGCGGCGAACGGATCGGTTACGGCGGCCAACTCCTCCCAGACCACGGACGGTGCGGCCGCCACAATGCTGATGAGCGAGGAAGCGCTCAAGAAATACGACCTGAAACCGATCGCCAAGCTCAAGTATTATACCGTAGCCGGCTGCCGTGCCGACGAGATGGGCGTGGGCCCCGCCTATGCCATCCCCAAGGTACTCAAGATGGCGGACATGAAGCTTGAAGATTTCGGCCTCATCGAGGTGAACGAGGCATTTGCCTCTCAGGCCATTTACTGCCTGCAGCAGCTGGGTCTGTATGACAAAAGAGAGCTGTGGGAATCGGGCAGCGACAAGCGCATGATCAACGTCAACGGCGGCGCCATTGCGCTGGGCCACCCCCTGGGCTGCACCGGCGCCAAGCTCTGCTCTCAGTTGATGACGGAGATGCAGGCGCGCGGCGTGAAATACGGCATTGAATCCATGTGCATCGGCGGCGGCATGGGCGCCGCGGCCATTTTTGAACTCTGCGACTGATGCCTCCTCCTTTCCTTGTGTAGATATAGAAAAAAGGCTGCCCCGCGGTGTGCGGGGCAGCCTTTTTTCGGTTTGCGTAAGCCGCGCTGCTTCTTCAGCCGCGCTGCCACAGCCAGGAAAAGGGAAACCGCCGGCGCTGCGGGTTTTTGGTGATCATCACCGGGATTTCTTTTTCCATGAGTCGGAAGGATTCGGTGAGGTTGCCAAGCAGGGAGGTCACTGATGACGCATCTCCCCGGGCGCCGACCACGATCAGGCGGGCTTCTGTATCCACTGCTGCCTGGTAGATGCTTTCCGCCTCGCTTTTCATCTGCTCACCCGCCTCCACCCGGCACGGGATATCGTCCGGGGAGAGGCCGTAGCCTTCCAAAAATTTTTCCCGGGCCCTGAGGGCATGCTGCTGGTAGGAATTGCGGCTGCGGCCGGTGGTGGCCGGGAAATAGGCGCGCGCGGGGTCGGCAACAAACCAGCAGTTCATGCCAACCCCCCAGGTGCGGCTAAGATCCAGTGCCCGCTCAAAGGCCCGGCTCGATTGCCGGGAAAAATCAACCGCGCATAAAATCGGGTCGATGGACTTTTCCGCGTATTGGGGGACAAAAAGGATATCGCTCGGTGCCTCCGCGGAAATTTTGGAACTGTAGCGGGCCTGCCGGTTTTCCCCGTACTTCTGGCCGATCAGGGTCAGATCAATTGCGTTTTCCCTGATAAATGCGAGAATTTCCCTGGCTGCATCCACATAGCCCACCTGGGTGGCCACTTCCCACCGGCACTGCTCCTCAAAATGGGCATCCACGGATTTGTGCAGTTCCTCGCGGATCATGGCATTGAGCTCGGTTTCCACATCCGGAAAATCTTTGCTGCTCCTGTCCGGGAGGTCATAGGCCTGGATGGCATGGAAGAATATGACTTTGCTGGCCGGCAGTGTTTTGGCCATAAAGGCCGCATAGCTGATCAGGAAGGTGTCAATGGCCGTAAGGTCCAGGCACACCAGGATGTTTTGCACCGGCTGCAGCTTGGGATAATTGTTTCGGCTTGCCATATGAGGTTATGCTCCTTCCCGGTTTTCTTCCGTGTCTTCCGCGGCCTGATCCGCTTCCGGATTCTGTTTCTGCTCGAGCATGCGCCGGATCAGTTCCTGATAGGATTCCCGCTCCACCGCACGGGCCTGCAGTTGTTCGGCTTCATATTCATTTTTCAGCCCTTTCCAGAGACTGTAGCCCATGATGATCAAGAGCAGGGCAAACGGCAGGCCGGTGGTGACAGAGGCGGTCTGCAAAGCCGCGAGTCCCCCGCCCAAAAGCAGTACGGCGGCGACGGCCCCCTCCATGGTGGCCCAGAAGATGCGCTGGCCTACCGGGGAATCCAGCTTTCCCCCGGAGGTAAATGCGTCCACGACCAAAGAGCCGGAGTCCGAGGAGGTTACAAAGAAGCTGATGACAAGGACAATAGCGGCAAAGTTGGTGACCAGGGAGAGGGGAAAATGCTCCAGGAGGTGGTAGATGGCCACGGCCACGTTTTCCTTTACCGGCCCTGCGATGCTGCCGAGGTTCTCCATTTCAATAAAGATAGCGGTGCCGCCGAAGGCAGTGACCCACAAAAACGTCAGCAGCGTGGGAATGATCAGCACGCTCAGAACGAATTCCCGCACGGTACGGCCCTTGGATATCCTGGCAATGAACATTCCGACAAAGGGCGACCAGGAGATCCACCAGGCCCAGTAAAAAACCGTCCAGCTGTTTTGCCAGGAGCTGTCGCGGTAAGATTCCGTCCAGAAGGCGGTATGGAAAAAATCTTCCAGGTAGAGACCGAGATTCTGGACAAACGAATCCAGGATCAGGACAGTCGGGCCAAGGATCAGCAGAAACAGGAGCAGAATGGCCCCCAGGTTGATATTCATTTGACTTAGGCGTTTTACCCCGTTGTCCAGGCCGGATACCACGGAGATGGTGGCGGCAAACGTGATAAGCGCCACCAGCAGGACCTGTATGCCGACATTGTCCGGCACGCCGAACAGGTGATGAAGCCCCGCGTTTACCTGCTGCACCCCGAAGCCAAGAGAGGTGGCAAGGCCGAAAAGGGTGGAGAGAACCGCCAGTACGTCGATGACATCACCCCAGGTACCGCGCACCTTATCTCCCAGCAGAGGATAGAAAATGGAGCGGATGGCAAGGGGGAGCTTGCGGTTGAAGGCAAAAAAGGCCAGCGACATTCCCACGAGGGCATAAATCCCCCAGGGATGGAGCCCCCAGTGCAGAAAAGTGGTTTTCATGGCCACCGCAGCGGCATCCCCGGCCCCTTCCCCGCTGTAGGGGGGATTCGTGAAATGATGAATCGGTTCGGCAACACTCCAGAAAAGAATGCCAATGCCCATGCCCGCGCTAAACAGCATGGAGAACCAGGAAAGCCGGGAAAAATCCGGCACCGCGGTTTTTCCGCCCAGCCGGATGTCTCCGTAGCGGCTGAAGGCGATATAGAGCATGACAAACAGGTAGAGATTGACAGCGATGACCAGGAGCCAGCCGAAATTGTCGGAGATAAACCCCTGCACGGCGGAAAAAACGGCTTCCATGGGTTTGCCCACGATAAGCGAGACGGCAATGAAAAAAACTGCCAGAAAGGCCGCGGGCCAGAAAACCGGGGGGTGTATATCAAAGTAGCGATGCTCGCGGACGGTTTCTGTCGGCTCTGATGTTGCCTGCGTGTTCATGCCGATATCCCCTTCGTGAAAAATTCCCCGATGCTTCAGGGCAAGCGGTTTGCGCGACAGTTTTCAGGCAGCGGACCGGGACAGATAATATAATATTCCGGAGAAATGCGCGATGCTGCCGGCCAGTACGAAAACATGCCATACGGCATGGTGGTAGGGCAGGCTTTTCCACACGTAAAAAGCGGTGCCGCAGGTATAGAACAGCCCTCCGGCGATGATCCAGAGAAGCAGTCCCGTCGGCAGCATGGCAAGCATGGGCTGGATGGCGATCAGGGCAATCCAGCCCATGGCCGCATAGAATCCAAGGCTTACCGCCGGAAAGCGGCCTGTGAAAAACAGCTTGAAAAGTACTCCGGCTGCAGCCAGCCCCCAGATCAGGCCGAAAAGGGTCCAACCCCACGGTCCCCGCATGGCGATCAGCGTAACCGGTGTATAGGTGCCGGCGATCAGGAGAAAAATGGAGGAGTGGTCCAGCAGCCGGAAAATGGATTTGATTTTTGTCCCCGAGAAGCTGTGATACAGGGTGGAGGCCAGATACAGGAGAAACAGGGCCGCACCGTAAATGCTGAAGCCTACCGCGCGCCAAGGGTCCTGGTAATTGGCGGAGTAGACCAGAAGGGTGACCAGCGCCGCGATGCTCAATGCCGCGCCCACCCCGTGCGTGATGCTGTTTGCCAGTTCCTCGCCGAAGCTGTGTCTTCTGGGGAGCGTTGCTGCCATCAGGTCGTGTCCTCCTCTCAAGCTTGTCAAATGGTGCCGCATAAAATATAAAACAAAAAATATAGCGGTTTATGCGAGTCCCTGCAAGAACAAAATCAGAACAAAATCTGAAGGGCTCCTCCTCCGGGCCCGGGAGAGGATCTCTTTATGGGCAACCTTGAGGCCGCCATTTGTTTGACTGCCGCAAAAATCCCTTTATACTATATGATAATAAGCAGGTTCCAAGGGAGGCTGCTTCATTTCAGCTACGAGGAATAAGGGCATGTTTGGGCAGTTCCATCAATTTTTGGAGGATATATCCGATCCTGTATACCTGATGGATTCCAGGGGGGGCATTCTGTATGTAAACCTTCCGGCTCGCGGCGTGCTCGGGCTGGCAGAGGATGCGGTGCGGCAAGACTTTTGCCTTGATGACTGTCATCCGCCGTGGGCGGCGGCGATGATCCGCAGCGAAGCCATTCCGGCCGCCATCGAAGAGGGAAGATGGCGGGGCGAAAGTGCGCTTATCACAAGTGACGGAATGGAGCTGCCGGTTTCTCAGAAGGTTCGGGTCCAGTGGAATGATCAAGGCGCTGTCGCCCATCTGGCTTCGGTTTTTACGGCGGATACGGGCGATTGCTTTGAAAAGCCCCGGCAGATTGACCGCCTGACGCAGTTGGAAACCCTGGTCCGCCTGTCGAAAAACATTCTGCAGGAAAGCAGCCGGGAAGGGGTGATTCAGCGGGTGGTGGAGGCCGCCTGCGAGTTGAGTCGGGGCAATATCTGCCTGTTCTGCCGCGTCCCGGACTCCGGAGACCCCTTTATTCAATACCTCTCCGGGAAGGGCGCGCAGGATGCAGCCCTTCTCGGGGAAGTCCGAAGGTTGATTGCAAACCCCGATTTTGTCACAAGTGCGGGCCGGAGCCGATCATTTCGCCTGGTGGCAGCCGAGTTGGCCGTGTTTTCCCATCAGGAGGCCTCGGGGGACGGCAGGGACTATGCCCGGCTCCGGCACCTGGTCTGTGCACGGCTGGCGGATAACAGGGAAGAGGGATTCGACCTGATTTTGAGCGGCAATATGGATAACGTGGCCTTCACCCCCGAAGACGAGGCCATGCTGCTTCACATGGCGGCTTTTACCGAACTTGCACTCCACCATATTCATGCCCGTCGCGAGGCCGGGAACCGGTCAAGGGAAATGGATATGATTTTCGCCAATCTCAAGGAGTCGGTCATGGTCTGCGACGCCAAAGGCTCCCCCATAATGGCCAATCCCGCCTGCATTGACTTTCTGGGTTTTGACCCGCAGGGCTATGGCTGTCATCGGATTTCGCGGCAGATGCGGCTTACCTACCCGGACGGAACAAGGGTGTTTGCCAAAGAAATGCCTTACGCCCGCGCTCTTCGGGGAGAATCCGTAATTGATGAGCGCTATTACGGATCTGACGCGCAGGGCCGGAGCCTTGTGTACGTGATATCCTCCACGCCCCTATACCAGGAAGGCCGCATCACAGGAGCGGTAACCGTGTGGCGGGATGAAACCGATCTGGAAAAACTCACGGAGCAGTTGATATCTGAGCAATCCGCCCTGCAGACCATCATCAAGAGCGCACCCGAGGGCATCGTCGTGGTGGACAAGGAGTGCCGCATCACCATGGCAAATCCAACCGCGGTCCAGCTTTACGGCCGAAAGGTGCCCTACGGACAGCCGCTTGTCTCCCAGGGCGCCTTAAGGCTTCTGTATCCGGACGGCACGCCTTTTGACCCGATGGATCTGCCGCTTACCCGATCGGTGTTTTTCGGCGAGGTGCTGATCGACCAGGAGATGGCTGTGGTCCTGCCGGAAGGCGGTATGCGTTACCTGCTGGTGAACACGACGCCGATCAAGAACCAGAAGGGGGAAATCATCGGCGGCGTGGGTGTGCTCCATGATATTACCCGGCGGCGCACGGAAAGGCTCCAGCTCCAGCAGGACAAGGATCTTCTGGAGAAGCGGGTGGCAGAGCGCACCGCGGAGCTGGAGTCCATGGTGGAGGCGCTGAGATCCGAAATCGAGGAACGCAAACGGGCGGAGCAGCAGCTCCGGGACTCGCGAAGGGAACTGCGGCAGATGTCGAAGCGCACGCTGGAGGCCCTGGAAGCTGACAAGCAGGTGATTGCCAAGGAGCTTCACGACAGCATCGGCGCAAGCCTTGCCGCAATCAAGTTTTCGTTGGAGGAGCGCTTGTCGACCATGAAGGGTATGCCGGATATGGATACGGTATCGCTGGAGAAAATCGTATCCTATCTGATCGATACGATAAAAGAAACCAAGCGCATCTCTGCCACCCTGCGGCCGACAACGCTGGATGATCTGGGACTTACGGCCACCATCAATTGGTTCTGCCGGGAGTTTGCGAGCTTTTACAAGAAAATCGATGTCTCCCAGGATGTCTCCATCGATGACAACGACCTGCCGGATGCCACGAAGATCGTTATTTACCGCATTCTGCAGGAGGCGATGAGCAACGCCGCAAAGCATGCCAACCCTTCCAGCATTCATTTTGCATTGACCCGCAGGAACAGCAGCGTGCAGATGACCATCCAGGATGACGGCTGCGGATTTGAACAAAACTCCCAGCTCGTTGCCACAGACCCCTTGAGCGGCCATGGCATCCAGAGTATGCGGGAGCGCGCGGAGATCTGCGGCGGCAGACTGCTTCTGGATTCCGGTCAGGGAAGAGGCACGCGGGTTACGCTGGAACTGCCCCTGTGATGGCGTGAACGCGAATCTCCGTCGCCGCCGGCCTTTTATTTCTGTTGTACAAGGCCCTGGTCGATTGCAAACGCGGTTAATGCAGCCGCATTGTGGAGATTGAGCTTCTGCATGATGTTGGCCCGGTGTTTTTCCACGGTTTTTGCGCTGATGTGCAACAGGTTCCCGATTTCCTTGTTCAGGTATCCTTCGGCCAGGAGCTTGAGGACCTCGCGTTCCCGCTGGGTGAGGCTTTCCCATGTGGATTTGGACCGGATTTTTTTGTGTCCTTCGAGGTAGCCCTCCATCACGTTTTCCGCGATGCCGGGGCTGATGTAGGTTTTTCCGTTCAGGACGCTGTTTATGGCAAGCAGCAGCTCATCGCGGCTTGCATCTTTGATGCAGTAGCCGTTGGCGCCTGCCTCGAAAGTTTCTATCACGTACTGGTCGGATTCATGAATGGTCAGCACCAGGATCCGCATGTCCGGAAACTGCCGGCGGAGCTCTTTTATAACGCTGATTCCGCTGAGCCGCGGCATGGATAGGTCCAGTAGCAGGAGGTCCGGCTGTTTTTTCCTGATGGAATTGATGGCCTCCAGTCCGTCCCTGGCCTCACCGATAACTTCGAGCGTTTTTTTAGCGGCCAGCATGGCCTTTAAGCCGTCGCGGAAAAGCTGATGATCCTCCGCGATAAAGACCGTCTTTTTTTCATCCATGGCGGTGGCATCCAAAACAGTTTCCAGTTGCTAAAGGTGTGGTGAGAAGAAGCGGGAAATCATCCTGTGAATTACTGGACTTATAATAAACAGTGCAAATTTTGTAAACCAATTTTTCACTTGCGTGGCGGCCGGGGGCGGCCCGAACC
Organism: uncultured Desulfobacteraceae bacterium; assembly: GCA_964635265.1. Lineage (GTDB taxonomy): Bacteria > Desulfobacterota > Desulfobacteria > Desulfobacterales > Desulfosalsimonadaceae > M55B175. The sequence continues at coordinate 2,002 of CAZWNV010000113.1, read as the reverse complement.
ATGTTAGCAGCCATGCCGCTAGCAGGACGAAAACTGTTTTGTGCTTTTTCATGGAACCCGCCTCTCACAGGGGTTTTTTTATGAGTGGATCGGATTGCGGGGCTTGCACAAAGAAAGCCGCTGCACGGCAGCGGCTTTCTTTGTGTATCACGAAGGGCTCTATGAAGGCAACAAGCATCAGGGGGAGAAATCCGGGGGCCGGCCGGCGGCCGGCCCCCGGAGCGATGAGGCCGGCGGCTCTAAGAGGCCATGCCCATCTGGGCCAGTTCCTCGTAGTCGGGGAGTTCCTTTTTGAGGTATTCCCGGATTTTTACCAGGATATCCCGCTCAAGCTGCCGGACCCGCTCCCTGGATATGCCCAGGTGATCCCCGATCTGCTGGAGGGTCTGCGGCGTTTCTGCGTAAATGCGCTTGTCAAATATGCTGCGTTCCCGGAAATTCATGGTTTTTCGGAACTGGACAACCTTTTGCCGAAGGATGTCGGTCATCTGTTTTTTGGAAACCTGGCTTTCCGTGGATTCCTCGTCAGACTCCAGCACTTCCAGCCACTCCGTATCGGAATCCGCGTTCAGCGGTGCGTCCAGAAAAACGTTGGTACTGTGCAGGCGCTGATCCATATCCAGGATGTCGTCTTCGCTTACCCCGCAGTTTTGGGCCAAGCGGTCGACAGTGGGGTGAATCCCCTCGCTTGAGAGCCGGTCCCGCTCCTGGCGAAGCTTGAAGAAAAGCTTGCGCTGGCCTTCCGTGGTGACGATTTTGACAACCCGGAAATTGTCCTGGATGTATTTGAGGATATAGGCCTTGATCCAGAATGCGGCATAATAGGAGAATTTGACATTGCGGGCGGGATCGTATTTCTGGGCTGCCCGCAGCAGACCGATGTTGCCTTCCTGGATGAGGTCGTTCATGTTGTGTTTCCAGAAACGCTGAAATTTCATGGCGATCTTGACAACCAGCCGAAGATTGGAAACCACCAGTTGGTAGACGGCTTCCTGGTCGTCATCCTCCTGCACGCGCCTGCCCAATTCTTTTTCTTCTTCCCGGTTCAAAAGTTCGTGTTTGCGGATATCAACCATGTACCGCTGCAGCGCATCCGAGTTCGCTCCGGCGGCTGCGGTTTCCTTTTTTTCGCTTGTACTGGTTTTGTTTTTTTCCGTGCTCGTCTGCTTCGGGGCCGGGGGATAAATTGCCGGAATATCGGGTCTTGTTGTTTCGGTAAACATTGTTTGACTCCCTTTCTTGCAGGCGTTCGCGTGATACCAAAAACTTTTTTCCCAGTGTTGCTCCACACTATATTGGCCCTTGCGGAAAAAGGGAATCGGGCAAAGGGTGTATTTTGGACAGTAAGGACATGTAGATAGGGGTCTGATTGCCTGCATTTTTCCGTACCGGGATATGGGGGATATGCTGCAGCCCCCGGCGGAAGTCCGAATCCGGGGCTATTTGCACAGCGGGAATGTACTCCTATATTATGGGCATAAAGCAGGCAGCCCCTCTCTTCGGCCCTTCGGGCAAGGGGTTTGGCAGCGGACTGCAATTCAGGAAAAGGCCGGAATGGAAGGCAGAAGCGAAAAGGGAAAAAAGGTGGAAAAAAACTACGATGTGGTTGTGGTGGGATCGGGCTCCGGCATGGCAATCGTGGAAAATGCCATAAACAAGGGCCTCCGGGTAGCCCTCGTGGACAGGGGGCCGGCGGGCGGTACCTGTTTGAACGTGGGCTGCATCCCTTCCAAGATGCTGGTGGCAGCTGCCGACAGGGTGATGGAAATACGGGAAGCCGATCGCTTTGGCATTCGCGCTGCAGTGGAAAGTATTGACTTCTCCCGTATCATGCAGGAGATGCGTGACGCGGTTGCGCCGGAGCACAAACAGATCCGGGAGGCCCTTGCCGCGGAAAAGATGCTCGACTATTACGAAGAGACGGCCCGCTTTATTGGTGCCCGGCAACTTGCCGCGGGCGACTACCGGATCAGGGGGGAAAAGGTTTTTATTGCCTCGGGCA
>CAZWNV010000112.1:0-9957 GCA_964635265.1 uncultured Desulfobacteraceae bacterium | reverse complement strand
AACTGCTGGATCTCCCTTTCGGGAAGTTCTGCAAGGTTCATGGTTTCCCCCCTTTACGGTGAATGCAGGACGGATACGGAATACCGCCAACTATAGCATGGATGCCGGCGGGGGCAAAAATTTTTCCGGGGCGCGGCAACCCGTTTGACCTGGGTCAAGGCAATGCTCTCTGCCCCGTGGTAGAAAAGTTCCAAAATGCTCCCCGGCGGCGGCCGCTATGCGGAAACCGCGCCGCGAATCGGAAAGGAGGCCGAAATGATGCAGAAACACCAGCTTTTTCAGGAAGCAGGCTTTCGGGACAAGGGGCCGAACAATTACCTGGTCCATGACTCCCCCTACTTCAAGATGATCAATTTCAACTTCAAGGCCGGCCAGAAGCTGCCCCTCCATAGCCATGATATCGAGGGCCAGCTGAGCATTGCCGTGCTGGAGGGAACCGGGCGATTCCTGGGAAAAGACGGGGCGGAAATGCCGGCTGCTCCGGGCAATGTCCTGATTTCGGATATTGCCGAGCCCCACGGAATCGCGGCGGAAACCGACATGCGCGTGCTGGTCACCATCGCACCGCCCATCTAAATCCATGGAGGCCGTGTACAGGTGCCCCTGCTGCAACGTGCGGAAGTTTCCGTAAGACGGGTTTTTTGACGGGCCCGGCCAGGCGGGCTATACTATAGCATATGGCTGCGGCCGCCGGCAGAGCCGGCGGCCGGCCCTGGCGCGGGGCTGCAGGGCAATCCCTGCATTACGGGCTTGCAAACACCACGGGCACACGGGGGGGGGGACGGCATGGAACAGGACAGCAAGGCGGCCGGGAAACATTCCTGCCGGCAGGCATCGAATACCTATTCCGGCTACCGCGCCCAACTGGGCGGGGTGGTGGATCAGATTTTTCGGGGCTGCGACGACAGCCGCTGCTACTCCCATATTGACTACGAGCAGCTTCCCTCACGGGCGGCGGTGGTCGATATCGTGCAGAGGTTCCGGGAGATCCTGTTTCCCGGGTATTTCAGCCGCAGCAGGCTCGATCCGGTCAACCTGTATTACCATGTCGGCCAGACCGTGTCCGCGGTTTTCGACATGCTGGCCGAGCAGGTCTCCCGGAGTATCCGCCACGAGTGCTTCAAGTATGATCTGGACTGTTCCGAATGCGTTGAGCGGGGCTACAGGGTTGCGCTTGCTCTTGTGGAAGCCGTGCCGCCGATCCAGAATGTCCTGGCCGGGGACGTGATTGCCGCATATGAAGGCGATCCGGCAGCGAAAAGCTATGATGAGATCATCTTCAGCTATCCCGGGATTCTCGCCATTACCGTGCATCGGCTGGCCAACCGCCTCTATCAGCTGGAAGTTCCGCTTCTGCCCCGCATCATGAGCGAATATGTGCACGGCGAGACAGGCATTGATATCCATCCGGGGGCGGATATCGGCGAGCGTTTTGTCATTGATCACGGAACGGGCCTGGTCATCGGCGAGACCGCGGATATCGGCAGCAATGTCCGCATCTACCAGGGGGTCACCCTGGGTGCCCTCTCCGTTCCCAAGGGCAATAGCGGGCATATGCGCAACCGGAAGCGCCACCCCAGCATCGGCGATGATGTGGTCATCTACGCCGGGGCTACCATACTGGGCGGGGATACGGTAATCGGCGACCGCTCGGTGATCGGCGGCAACGTCTGGATCACGGAATCCGTGCCGCAGGACACAACAGTGCTGCTCGAATCCCCGCGGCTGATCTACCGATAGCCGGCATTTGTCCGCCACCCCGCAGGCGGGGGGTCCTTTATTTTTCCTCCCGCCAGTTTCCGGCCATTCTTTTGAGCCGTCGTTTGAATTGTTGCGCCTGCGGTGCTATTGTAGAACATTCGGAAAAATTTGTTATGATATAGCAGACAAAAGGTTCCACCGAGCCCGGCAGCAGTGACCGGCAGCAATGGGGGGCAGGAAGTTATGCGGATTTTTGCAGATGTTCGCCATACCGTTGGGGCGACACCGCTGGTGCGGCTTGCAAGGGTGGGCGCGGGGCTGGATGCAGTGATCCTGGCCAAGCTCGAATATCGTAATCCGTTGGGCAGCGTAAAGGACCGGATTGCCGCGGCCATGATCGAGGCAGCGGAAAAAGCGGGCAGGATCGGCCCGGACACCCTGATCGTGGAGCCTACAAGCGGCAATACCGGCATTGCCCTGGCTTTTGTCTGTGCGACCAGGGGCTACAGGCTGCGGCTTACCATGCCGGAGACCATGAGCACGGAGCGAAAAAAGCTGCTTGCCCACCTGGGTGCGGAACTGGTGCTGACCGAAGGCCGGTACGGAATAGCCGGCGCTGTGGACAGGGCCCGCAAAATGGTGGCGGAAAGCTCCGATGCCTTTATGCCGGATCAGTTCGCCAACCCGGCCAATCCCGCGATTCACAGCGAAACCACGGCCATGGAGATCTACCAGGATACCGAGGGAAGTGTGGATATTTTTGTGGCGGGCGTGGGCACGGGCGGGACGATTACCGGCGTGGCCCGGGCGATAAAACAGCGTAAACCGGAGTTTCAGGCCATTGCGGTGGAGCCCGCCGACTCCCCGGTGCTCTCCGGCGGCAGTGCCGGCGCGCACAAGATTCAGGGCCTTGGTGCGGGTTTTGTTCCGCAGGTGCTGGACCTGTCGGTAATTGACGAGGTGGTTTCCGTAAGCGCGGCCGAGTCGTTTGAAACCGCCCGCAGGCTGGCCAGGGAGGAAGGGTTGCTTTGCGGGATTTCCTCCGGAGCTGCCGTGGCCGCTGCCATGCGCGTGGCCGGCCGCAGGGAGGCGAAGGGCAAAACCATTGCAGTCGTGCTCGCCAGTACCGGCGAGCGCTATATCAGTACAGAACTTTTTGCATCCCCGCCGGGACAAACAGAGAAGGGAGATGCCTCATGACAGCCCCATACCGGTTTGAAACCCTCTGCCTGCATGCCGGTCATACGCCGGATGCTGAAACCCGCTCCCGCGCGGTTCCTGTCTACCGGAGCACCTCCTATGTATTTGACAGTTCGGATCATGCCGCATCGCTTTTCGCACTCAGGGAGCCGGGCCATATTTACAGCCGGATGACAAATCCCACCCAGCAGGTGCTGGAAAAGCGCATGGCCGCACTTGAAGGCGGCGGCGGGGCCCTGGCCCTGGCCTCCGGCACGGCGGCCATTTATTATGCGGTGATCAACATCTGCTCCGCAGGCGATGCAATTGTTGCCGCCAACAACCTGTACGGCGGCACCATGACCATGTTCCACAATATCCTGCCGCAGTTCGGCATACGGGTGGATTTTGTGGATCCGCGCAATCCCGGAAATTTTGCAGAGGCGGTAAGGGAGGAGACCCGCGCCCTGTTTATGGAAACCATCGGCAACCCCTCGCTCGAGGTCGTCGATCTGAGTGCGGTGGCTGAAGTGGGGCGGCAATATAATCTGCCGGTTATCGTTGACAGCACCTTTACCACTCCCCATCTGATGCGCCCCCTGGAATTCGGGGCGGATATCGTGGTGCACTCGCTTACCAAATGGATCGGGGGCCATGGAACGGGCATCGGCGGCATTGTCGTGGACGGAGGCAGGTTTGACTGGACGGATCCGAAGTTCTCCCTCTATAACACCCCGGATCCCAGCAATTTCAATCTCCGCTTCGCCAAAGACCTGGGAGAGAAGAATTCGCTTGCCTTTATTGAACGGATGCGCCAGGTGCCCCTGCGAAACCTTGGGGCCTGCATATCGCCGGATAATGCCTGGCTGTTTCTGCAGGGCCTGGAGACCCTCCCCCTTCGGATGGAGCGGCATTGTGAAAACGCCGGGCAGGCGGCGGAGTTTCTGAGAAATCATCCGGCCGTGGCCTGGGTCCGGTATCCGGGCCTGCCCGGGGACCCCGCGCATCCAACAGCCAGTCGCTACCTCCGAAACGGCTATGGCGCCATGGTCGTATTCGGCATTAAGGGCGGCCGCGAGGCGGGCAAGCGTTTTATCGACAGGCTCAAACTGTTCTCCCATCTTGCCAACGTGGGAGATGCCAAGAGCCTTGCACTCCATCCGGCATCCACTACCCATTCGCAGCTCACGGAAGAACAGCAGCTGGCAGGCGGGCTCTATCCGGACATGATCCGGCTCTCCATTGGCATCGAAAGCATAAGCGATATCCTGGCGGACCTGGATCAGGCGTTGGCCGGATCGGCCTGAGGCGTTGCCGGCAAAGCTGTTTCATGGATTATCCCCGCAGGACCAGGCAGACCAGGTATGCGGCATAGATGAGCAGCAGCACACCTCCCTCCCACCTGTCCAGGCGGCGGTTTTTTCCGGAAAATATGGTGGCGAATAGAATCAGGCTGGCCAGGATCAGCATGCCGATGTCCAGGTTGCCGGTGGTGTGAAAGGGAATCGGCCGGATTGCCGCGCTCAGGCCCAGGACCAGGAAGATGTTGAAGATGTTGGAGCCGACCACGTTGCCCACTGCCATTTCCACGTTGCGCTTCCAGGCGGCGACGGCCGAAGTCGCCAGCTCGGGCAGAGATGTGCCCACGGCGACAATGACAAGGCCCGCAAATGCTTCGCTCATGCCCATTGCCCGGGCGATGTGCATGGCCCCGCCAACGATCCAGGCGCCGCCCAGCCCGAGCATGACAAGTCCGAAGACAACAGAGGCAAGTCCCGCCGCAAGCCCGCGTTCGGAATCCGCCGGGGCGGGGCGGCTGCCGACGTCCGCACGGGAAACCGCGGCGCAGTAGTAGAGAAAGATGGCAAAGAACAGGAGAAAGACCAGTCCGTCGGCCCGGGACACGTCCGAGTAGGCCCATCCGTCGATCAGCCGATCATTGGCGAGAGCTCCAAGGGCAAGCGCCGCCAGCAGGCTGAAGGGAATTTCGCGCCATACCGTTGCCGGGGACAGCTGCAGGGGACAGATCAGGGCGGATATTCCCAGTATCAGCAGGATATTGGCAATATTGCTGCCAAGGACGTTGCCGATGGCAATGCCGGCGGCGCCCTGGAAGCTGGCTGTCAGATTGACGAACAGTTCGGGTGCGGAAGTGCCGAAGGATACGACGGTCAGCCCGATTACCAGTTCGGCAACGCCAAGGCGCCGGGCCAGGGCGGAGGCGCCCTTCACCAGGAGATCGGCCCCCTTGACAAGCAGCACCAGCCCTACTGCCAGCAGCGCATACGGCGGCAGCAAGTCCATTTTCCCTCCTCTTACGCACCGCAAAGCCCGGGGACGGAATTGCGGTCTTCGGTTTCTACGGCAATACGAGCCTCGGTGCAGCCCGCTTCGTAGAAAAATCAGACCTGCTCAATGTACTGGAGAGCAGGCGGGGATGCAAGGCAATTCCTCGCTTTTTGGGCCCGGCAGCGAATAAAGCGTTGCAACAACGCTGCTCTCTGTAGTAACAAAACAACACCGGCCATACCGATATACTATGGAAAATCCGCCAGGAATGCGTATTCAAAAACCTGTCAAAACTGCTGCTGTCTTTGGGGCCAGCTTGCTCGTGCTGCTGCTTGCTGCGCTCCTGGGCCTTCAGCTGTTTCTCGGGACCCAAACTGCGGGCGGCATGCTCTGCAAACGCATCAATGCGGGAATTCCCGGCTGCATCAGCTGGCAGGACCAGGAGGTTTCCGTTTTGCAGGGAAAGGTCGACATCGACGGCCTCGCCCTGTTAGATCCTGATGGCCGGAGCGTGCTTACCGCAGCCCATGTTTCCCTGAACGCCGGTGTTCTGGATTTTCTTGCCGGCTCCCTTCGCATCCAGTCCGCGCATGTGGCAGCCCCGCGGGTGTTTCTGCGGACAACGGAGCCCGGGGGGCTCAACCTGATCCGCGTGTTTTCCGCGGCCGCTGCAAAATCCCGCCGACCGGCCCCCGAACGGGGGGAGGCGGCCCGCGGGCCCGGCATTGCGCTACAAATCCAAAAGCTTCGCGTATCCAGGGGGCATTTTTCGTATGCCGCAAGCCCGGGATCCGGGGCCGGACGAATTCATATGGCGGATGTGGAGCTTTTGCTGGAGGATGCGGATATCGGGCAGCGATCCGGTCATCTGGAGATGTCTGCAAAAGGCGGGCAGGTGCCCATGGCGGGGTGTGACAGGCCCGTCGATCATTTTCACCTGGAAGCCGCCCTAAACAAGGGGCGCATTGCCCCGCTGGAGATGGATCTGGTATCCGGCAGCTCCCGCCTGCACCTGAGCGGATCCGCAGCCGGGATTTTTGCGGATCCGCAGCCGGAGTCCGGCCCGAATCCCGAACTGGATCTGGGCCTCTCGGTTTCCACGGAACTCTGTGAACTCCGGGAAATATTCGGCTGGCAAACCGCCCTTGCCGGTCCGGTAACGCTTCAGATAAAGGCCCGCGGGCCGATGCGGAATCCGGAGGTCTCTGTCCGGGCGGCATGCGGTCCCGGCCGGGTGGGGGATACCGGGGTGGAGAAAATCGTCATGCAGTGCCGCATGCGGGACCGGCAGCTGCGCTTAAGCCGCCTGGAGGCGGATCTGGAGGCAGCAAAGGTGCAGGCGCGCGGCACAATGGATCTGCGCGCCGTCTTTGCCGATGGATTCCCGGTGCCGGCCGCAGATCCGGGTTCTGTTACCTATACCCTTTCCGCCGAGAGTACCGGCACCCGCATCAATGCCCTGCCGGGCATCGGGGAAGCGGTCTCCGGAGCCGTTGATGCCCGGATCGAGCTGCAGGGCAGCGGGATCCGGGAGGAGGAGCTTAAGGCAGGCGGGCACGCGGTTTTGGAGGGCAGGGGGCTCTTCGCGGAAGGGATGCTGCAGCCGATTGACTTGCGAATCTCCACCCGCGCCGAGGTCGCCGGCAGCCTTGTGAGCCTGAGAAAGCTGCTGATCCAAATCCCGGGGGGAGAGCTCAGGGGGAAAGGCAGCTATGACTGGCACGGCGGCAGCCTGCACTGGAGCGGCAATGCCGATATCGCAAGCCTTGCCGAATTGATGCGTCCGCTGCCGCTTCCCCCGGTCTCGGGCAGAGCCTCGCTGAAAGCCGAAATTTCCGGACCGATCGCTACGCCTGCGGCAGATGTCCGCATTCGGGGAGAGGAGTTGTCCTGGCGCGGTTTCTTGATCGGCGATTTGGAGGGGGAATTCGGTTTTGCGGATAAAACGCTTGCGATTCGGGGACTTTCGCTTGAAAACGGGGATTCCCGGCTTACGGCCTCCGGCAGTGTCGCATGGCCCGCGGACAACGATGGCAGCGTTCTCATGCGGCCGGTGTATGCCCTCTCTGTGCCCGAAAGCCGTCTGTACCTCCAGGATTTCCTGGCAGAGGCCCGGGGCGGCCTCGACATCTCCGGCCGTGTCAGCGGAGCGGGCAAAGACCTGTCAGGGCGCCTGGAAATCGCCGGGCACGATCTGAGCGCAGCGGGGCAATCCATTTTTGCTGTGCATCTGGGCTGCCGGATTGACGGGCAGCGGATTCATCTCTCGCCTTTGGCGGTGAGCCCGGCGCCGGGGGAGAAGATCCGGGTGGAGGGATGGCTGGGGCTGGACGGGCGCTATGATCTGGCGATGTCCGCGGATTCGCTTCGTCTCTCCAGTATTAACATTTTGCAGGCCCGGGATATTGCCGGCCGGTTGGAGCTTTCCGCAAGCGGGTCCGGAAATTTGACCGCTCCCCGGGCAAGCGGATGGATTCGGCTCTCCGGGCTCTCGGCGGAGGGCATCTCCCTGCCGGATATCCGCGTTGCAGCGGAACTCCACGAAAATATCCTGCGGGCAGAGACCTCCGAGCCCCTGGCCGGCAGTCTCCGGCTTGATTTGAGCAGCCGGCAGCTTTTCGCATCCGCCCGCTTATCGGATATGGAGCTTGCGCCCTTTCTGCAGGTGGCCGGCGGAGCGGATATGGCAGGAGATATCTCCGGCAGGGTAAGCGCAAGCCTTAAAGCAGACGGTAATCTCCGACGTTTGAAAGATTTCCGGGCCCATTGCAATATCACAAGCCTTGTAGTGGGTTTCCGGGATACGGAGCTGCTTCGCGCCTCGGAGCTCCGGGCGGTTTGGGCCGGGGGAAGGCTCAAGCTTCCGGATTCAAGGGTTCAGCTGATGCAGAAAGGCTTTTTGGATCTCCGGGCGGAGCTTGCCCCGGAAGGGGAGATACAGGCCGCAGCCAGCGGAAGAATTCCGGCTGCGATTGCGCAAGGGCTGATTCCCGGAGTGCAGAAAGCCGGGGGCGGCGTGGAGGTGGCTCTTGAGGTGGGCGGCAGGATAAGCCGGCCGGAGGTTGCAGCCGATATGGCCTTTGCGGATCTGGGAGTGACCGCGACCGAGACCCTCCAGGAACTCCACGGGATAAACGGGCGGATCCATTTCACAAACGAGGCCGTGACAGTGCACGCGCTGTCCGGCCATCTGGATCAGGGCGATTTCCGCTTGTCCGGCAAGATCTCCCTGGAAAGCTTTATGCCCCGCCAGGCCGATCTGCGATTTGCCGCCAGCGCCCTGCCGCTTGTTATTCCGGGGCTCATGGAAATGCAGGTTAACACGCAATTGCATCTTTCCGGAAAAAAAGAGAAATACCGGCTTTCCGGCGAGGTTGAGCTTTTGGAAGGCAGATATTTCCGGGATTTTCGTTTGAGCCTGCTGGATGCTGCCCGCGATATCGGCGGGCGGGAGCGTGGGAGCGAACCGGTTAGAGCGCGAAGCGGACTGGATATTCCCCTGATTCCAGGCCCTGCCATGGATATTGCGGTCAGCAGCCGCCGGCCCGTGACAGTGGACAACAACATGGCCCTTTTGCACATCCGGCCGAGCCTCCGCATTCAGGGCACGGCCGAGCAGCCCATGGTTACCGGACGGGCGGAGGTCCGCCGCGGTACCCTCACCTATCGCAATACCGATTTTGCAGTAAAAAAGGGCCTGATCGATTTTGTCAATCCCTATCGGATCGAGCCCACCGTTGACATCAGGGCCGAAGCCCGCGTGCGCCGCTGGGAGATCACCCTGGCGGTCAGGGGGACGCCGCAGAACCTGGAATTTCACCTGAGCTCCGATCCGGAGGAGGAAGACGGGGATATCCTGTCGCTGCTGGCCGTGGGAAAGACAACCCGGGAGCTGGCTTCCGGCTCCGGGGGGAGCAGCCGCCCGCCTGCGGAGATGCTCGCCGATCTTGTCGGCGAGCGGCTGGAAAAACAGGTTCAGGAAGGTACCGGCCTGGATATCGTGGAGATGGAGTATCGCAAGGGGGAAACAGAGGCGGAAAGCCCCGGGGAGGTCCGGGTGACAGTCGGCAAGGAGCTCTCCCGCAGGCTCACGGTCAAGTACGGCGTGGAGCGCAGAGGCGGCAGCATGATCCAGAAGAGCACGGCCCTGTACAAACTCCTGGAGAATCTGAGCGTGAATGCCTACCAGGATACGGAAGGCGCATTCGGCGGGGAAATGCGCTACCGGCTGGAATTCCGCTGATTGCCGGATCATGGAAAAGCAAAGCTGCGGACCAATACAAAAGCACAGCCAGAATAACGACCGTGCCGCCACCAGGACCCGGCAGAAAAGGCTGCTGCCGGTGGGATGGATAACACGGGCGGCACACCGGAGTCCGGCCTGGCTCTTTGTTTTTGTCCTGGCAGGGGCCGCTGTCCTGTCTGTCCTCCCGGCTGCTGCAGCGGCTGCGCTTGTTGTGCAGCCCCTGCACGTGGAGCTTGCCAGCCAGACGGGGGAGACCGGGAAACTGGCCCCTGCCGCCAGGCGCCTGATCGTGCCGGAGGAGGGAGAAGCCTTTCCCCGGATCAAGGAAATCCGGATTCACGGCGGCTTTCCGCTGCTGGAAGAAGAGATCCGCAACGCCATGCGCATGGCGCCGGGCGACCCCTTCCGGCCGGAGTTGCTCTCCGGGGAGGCTTCCCGCATCGAGGCCCTGTTTTCCAGAAAGGGCTATATCGATCCCGGGGTTCGGATTTCTGCCAGGAGGGATCCGGGGGACGGCAATGCCATCGTGCAGGTCGATATTC
>CAZWNV010000111.1:0-10069 GCA_964635265.1 uncultured Desulfobacteraceae bacterium | reverse complement strand
GGCGGCATAGCCCGCGATCTGCCGCACGCGCTTCAGATCCGCATCCGGCGCCCCGGCCTCCAGCCGGTAGTCCGCTATATGGCTGTAGTAAAAATCGCCCAGCGCAAACGAGAGGCTGGCGAAAACCCCAAGCACCAGGATCAGCCCGCTTGCCGCCAGCGCCGCCCGCCGGGAGCGGGCGGAGACGAGCCGCGCCTTGAGCTTTGTCGCGTCCCCCTCGAGCTGCATCCGGGTGTTTGCCGCGGACACGGCAAGGCCCAGCAGAAAGAAAAACCACAGCCCGTTGGCCCCGATCTGCAGGTTAAAGTCCGTGAAGCTGTGCAGCAGAAGCGCGGCCACCCCGGTGATGCTGCCGATATAGAGGTAGATGCAGTAGCGGTCCCGCCTGCCGGCAAAAACGCGGTAGCTCTTAAAAAAAACCACCGCCAGAAAGCCGGCCGCAAGCAGCAGCCCCGGGATCCCGCCCTGCACGGCCAGCTCGATATAATCGTTGTGGGCGTGATCCACGAAATGATCGGGGCCCAGGCTCTGGTAGGGACGGTAGATATCGGCAAAGGTGCCAAACCCCGCGCCTGCCGCCGGAAAATCGCGAAACGCGGCGCCTGCGTCCTTCCAGTAATCCAGCCGCGCGTTTTGAATTTCCCCCTGCTCGATCCGCAGCTCCGCAAACCGCTCGATGACCATGTCCCAGCCGAACCAGGAGACCGAGAGCCCCACCAGGATCACCACCAGCGCGGTCAAAAGCCTCCCGCCCCGGGTGATCCGGCGCCTGGAGAGCAGCACCACGAACACCAGGAAGGCCAGGCAGGTGCTGACCATGCCCCCGCGCGAGAGGCTCAAAAAAATGGAGGTGCCGACCAGAAGCGCCGCCGCCCCGATCAGGATATGGATGTTGGCCTTCTCCTGGCTAAGGATCTCCAAAACCCCCTTTACCAGCGAGGAGTTGCGGATTTTGGGCCGGTAAAAGAAAAACAGCGCCAGCACCACCGGGAAAATCATCTCCATCAGGCCGGCATAGTGGTTGTGGCAGACATAGGGCCCCACAACCATGGAATTTTCCGGCACGTGGCGCACCCACAGGGCCATGTCCTCTGTCAGGTAGAGCTGCAGGATGGAGGAGAAGGCAAGCGCCGCGCCAAAAACCGTCACCGCGAAAACGGTCTTTTTGAGCATCTCCCGGCGGTAGAGGAGCTGTATGGCAAGGATGTAGAAGGCCGCGTACGCGGCGTAGCGGAAAAAGGCGTGCACGGTGGCCCGCGGATGCACGGACAGGGTCATCCAGGCGTCGCCCCCGCGGGCAAAGGCCGCGCTCTGCTGGATCTCAAATGCGGCCGGCGAGATCAGCCGCACCAGGGACGCCGGCAGCGGCACCGCCTGGATCAGGATCAGCACAAGCAAAAGCCCCAGAAACCAGAGCCCGGGCACCTCGCAGAAGGGCTCCCCGCTTTTTACGGCGTGGACGGCGTAGCAAAAAAGCGCCGCAAAAACGGCACCCTCCATCACCGCGTAGGACCAGGGCTCCACCGTTCCAAAGGCCAGGGGGGCAAAAATCAGGGCAAAGAGAAACAGGCGTCTGGAGAGCTTTTCGGGCAAAATCAGGCGTCGTCCGAGGCGTAGTAGTAGTCGCTGTAATGATAGTAGTATCCGCTCTTTTTCACGTCAAAGCGGTTTAACACAATGCCGATGATATCCGCGGAGACGTCCCGGAGCTTCTTGATGCCCTTTTCCAGCATTTCATAGCGGCTCTCCCCGGCCGAGGCCAGAAGCAGCACCCCGTCGGCATGCCGGCTCAAAATCACGGGGTCGGCCACGCTAAGAGGCGGCGAGTCCATGATGATGATGTCGTAGCGCTCCCGCAGCCCCTTGATCAGCGCGGCCGCCTTCTCCGAGGACAAAAGCTCGGAGGGGTTGGGCGGCACCGGCCCGGAGGCCAGCACGTCCAGGTTCTCCACCGCCGCCTTGTGCAGGAGGTTTTTGCTCTCCGTGCCGGCCAGGTAGGAACTCAAGCCCGCGGGGTTTTCCATCCGGAAGTTGTGGTGGATCTGCGGGCGCCGCATGTCGCCGTCGAGCACCAGGGTTTTCAGCCCGTTTCGGGCCATGGAGATGGCCAGGCAGGAGGAGATGGCGGATTTGCCCTCCTTTACGCCCGTGCTTGTCAAAAGCAGCACCTGGGGCGGCTTCTCCGCGGCCGAGAGCAGAATGGAGGTCCGCAGGCTCTTTAGGTTCTCGGCAATGGCCGAGGATTCGTGCTCGAAAACGTTTGTCACAATATCCGAGTTCTTGTCCCGAAACCGCTCGATGGTGCCCACAACAGGCAGCTCAAAACGCTCCTCCGCGTCCTCCGGGGTTTTTACGGTATTGTCCAGGTACTCGAAGAAAAAGGCCAGGCCCACGCCGCCAAACAGCCCCAGAATGAGGCCCAGCAGCACGTTGCGCTTTGCATTTCCCGGAATCGGCATCTGGGGAAGCTTGGCCTTTTCAATCACCGAGACGTTGACCTGCTTGGTTTTCTCGGTCAGCCCCTTTTCCTCGATCCGCTTGATCAGGGCGTCGTAGAGGTACTTGTTGGTCTCCACCCGGCGCTTTAAGATATCGAGCTGGATGGACTTCTCATTGAGCCGGGCGGTATCGGCCTTGGTCTGCTCCAGCATGGCCTCCAGGTTCTCTTCCTTGGATTTGGCCAGGAAATAATCGTTTTTCACGGTCTCCACCGCCTTGCGCAGCTCTTTTTTCTTGGTTTTTTGGAGCTGCTCCAGCTCGCTTTTGGCGGAGATCATCTTCGGATGCTTGGGGCCGAACTTCTTGGAGAGCTCCGTGATCTTCTGCTCGGCCTCCAGGATCTTCCTGTTGATCGAGTCCACCGAGGCGTCATCGGCGATCACCGAGATCGACTCCAGCTCCTGCAGGCTCTTGCCCTTTACCTGCTTGTAGGTGGCCTCCAACTCCTTGCGCCGGGCCTGGGCTTTTGTCAGCTTGTCCGAGAGCTCGGCGAGCCGCTCCGGCAGGATGGCCAGGCGGTCCTCGATGGTGACGATGTTGTGCTCTTTCTTGTATTCGTGCAGGGCCTGCTCGGACTCCTGCAGCTTTTTGCGCTGCTCCTCGGCCTTTTTCTTCATCCAGTTGATGCTGTGGTTGGAGATCTCCATGCGCATGTCCAGGAGCTGGTCGATATAGGCGTCGGTCACCGTGTTGGCGATCCGCCTGGCCAGCACGGGATTGGGGCAGGTATAGCTGATGGAGACCACCCGCGTGCCCTCGATGGGCGTCACCTGGATGCCCTGGCGCCCCATGGACTGCATGATCTCGGCCTTGGTGGGCGGCTCGGCCGCCTGCGCCACCTCGCCCGCCTCTGCGCTGCTGCCGGAGGACCCCCCGCTCAAGAGCGCCTCGATGCCGATCACTTCCTTAAAGGACTGCATCGCACCGCTTGCCCAGGACTTGACCGCGGCCGCAAGGGAGGGCTCCTCTTCTTCTCCCTCGGGAAAATAGACCTCGTACATCTTCTTTGCGCCCACGGCGTCCACCACCTTTTCGGCAACGCCCTCGCTCTTGATGATCTGGGTCTGGGTCTGCAGGAACTCGGGGTCATAGCCGCCGTAGCCCTCCATCCTCCGGCCGGTAAGGGAATAGGAGACGTTTTTCTCGATCACCGCCCGGGCCGAGGCCTGGTAGGCGGGGCGGGAGTCGCCGGTGAAGGCGGCGATCACGGTGACCAGCACGGTTACGGCAAAAAAGGTCAGCACCGTGCTTTTGCGCCGCTTTACAACCTGCAGGTAATCGCGTAAATGTATTTCTTTTTCTTCCATAGCCTAGAAAAAACTCTCCGGAACCACGATCACGTCGCCGGCCATGATCTGCTCGTCCATGCTCACGTTCTCGAGCACCTGCTTCTCGCCCCCCGCTTCCCGGATGATGCGCACCTTGCTCTTCTGGGCGATATCGGTGAACCCCTCGGCCTTGGCAATGGCCTTGATCACGGTCATCCCCTCCTCGAGCTGGTAGGCATTTGGCTTTTCCACCTCGCCGGTGACGTAGAAAGTGTCCGCCTTGGAGATAAAGATGTTGTCGCCGTCCTCGATCTGGATGTTAAGCGAGGTGTCGCCCTTCTTGATCAGCCGGTCCAGGTTGAGGATAATGCGGTCCTTGCCCTCCCTGGCCGGGGCCAGGCGCTTGACGATGGCGGTGCTGCCGGCGTCCTTGGTAAGCCCCCCGGCCTTGGACAAAAACTCCAGGAAGGTGACGGGCCCCCGCAGCTCGTACTGGCCCGGCCGGTTGACCTGGCCCAGGATGATGGCGTTCTTGCTCCTGTACTCCTCGATAAACACATCCACCTGCGGGCTCACCAGGTAGCCGTCGGCCAGCAGGGCCTCCAGCTTCTGGGAGACCTCGGATACCGTCAGGTCATGGACGCCGACTTCGCCAAGCAGCGGCATCCGGATGGTGTCATCCGCGCTGACGCGCACCGTGCCGCACAAATCCGGGTTTTCATAGACATCGATCTTTAAGACATCGCCGTCGCCAACCGTGTATTCACGCGCAGCCGCCGGGGGGCTGCAGATGCCGGCTGCGAGAAGGGCCGCCGCAAGGACCGTGAGAACCAGTTTCTGCTTCATATAGGGGCTTTAACTGTATGTTTCCAATATGATGAAGCGCCCGGGACGGACGCTTTTTATATCCTGCTGCCTATAACGCAATCTCTACGGAGAAGTAAAGCGTATTGTTTTCAAAATCAAAACGCTCGAAATCCGAATCCCGGTTGGAGTAATAATAGCCCAGGTCCGCCTGGAGCCAGTCGCGCGGCTCATAAATGAGCGCCGGGCCGATCCGGAAGGTGTCATCCTCGCGCTCGCCGATCTCATCGCCCACGGTGTAGTCGCCCTCGAACTCATCCCGGTACCAGAGGGCATTGACCGTGGCGGACCACTTGTCGGTAAAGCGCTGCATCAGGGAGAAATCCACGCCCGTGGTGAGCACCGCGTAGGACTCCACCACCGAGGACTCCGTGTAGCGGTGATACGCGGTCAGGGTGGCCGAACGCTTCGGGGTAAAGGTGTGCTGCGCCTGCAGCTCGGCCGAAAAACCGCTTTCATCGCTGAATCTATCGCTGTCAAAGTCCTTTTCCATGTAGCCCAGCTTGACCCGGCCCCGGCTCTTGGCGGTCACGTCCCAGTCCAGGCCCACGTAGTAGCGGAACTCCTCGCTGTCGAACAGGTCATTGGTATCATAGCGGATATCGGCGAACGCGTATTCCGCAAACACCGAGGTCTTGGGCTGGAGCTGGTAGAACGCGTACAGCGAGACCGAGTTGTCCGTGCGGTCGCGGAAGTCGTTCACGTTCTCATCATAGTCCAGCCAGTAATTGGAATAATCCAGGCGGAAGCGGAACTTGTCCGAGGGATCATAGGTCAGCATGATATTGGCCAGGTTGTCATAATACTCGTCGAGCCGCCTTGTGGCGTTGTTGTTGATCTGGTACTGGTCGTTGAACAGATCCATCACGTCCACGGAAAGCCCCATGTCGAAATTGTACTGAAACATCGCCTCGGCCCGGTGGGAGATGTGGTCGTGCTCCGAGTTGTCGGAGTAATAGACCACCTCCGGGGAGTAGAGAAAATAGGCCTGCATCCGCCGGTTGCTCTGCGGCTTCATCCGGCTCACCTGCAGGCCGGATACCGAGGTGGGCGTGGTCCGCGCCTCCAAAAGCTTCTCCCGGTTGCCGGGCACGGCTATCCAGAAACCCGGAGCCACGCTCGTGATAAAATCGTCTTCTTCATCGGTATGGGTATAATAGAGGTTGTCCGTGTATTTGCCTTCAAGGAACAGGAAGGGATGGAAGTAGCCGCCCTCCCTTCCGAAAACCTCCGCCCCGATCTCCCGGCCCTCTGGTGCCTCCTGGCCGGAAGGAATATCCGCCTGCACATCCCCGGAGCCGCTCTGACCGCCGGGAACCTCCTGCGCCGGGGCATGGGAGGCGCAAACAAGCAGCATGCAGAAAAGAGCCGCCGTCCATCGAACCAGTTTTTCCCCTGTCATTGTCTCTCCCCTTTCCTCAATAAAAAAACCCTCCCTTGAAACGCACGATTCAAAAGAGGGACGGATTCCCAAAAACCCATATTTGAAAAAAAGAAGGAACTGCAGCAGCTATGGCGTCGAAGCGGAATCCGGCGGCACGGGATCGGGTGGATCGGGTGGATCGGGCATGTCCTGCGCCGCCGCCGTGTACGGCAGCCCCGGCTGCAGGCACTGGCACTGCGAGACCTCCTGCCGGGTAAAAACCGGATCCCCGGTCGGGGTGGCCGCATCAGTGGCCGCCCGGGCGATCACCTCCTTGGATACGCCCTGCTCGCTGCTGCACATGCAGATCTCGTCAAGATCCACACCGCCGTGGCTGTAGATGTTGACCAGCACCAGGTACGGATTGTACTCCATGTCCACGGCGATCTTCATCACCCGGCAGCCCGGCGCGCCCTTTTGCATGGCGCTTCCCACGGCGTCTTCGAGCACCCTTTCCTCGGTGGGCGTGTAGCCCAGCCCCTCGGACGCACCGGTTTCAATGGCTTGCCTGCCCTCCTCCAGGGCCTTGATATAGGCCTGCTCCCAGTTCTGCTCCTGCTGGGCCGGGCTGCTTGAAACCGCCCCGAAGACAAACACCAGGGCCAGCGCAAACCCCCAAATCCAATGCTTTCTCATGACAGCCCCCTTCCGCGGGTTTTTCTACTGTTCGGCTTGTTGTCCGGCTCTTTGTTCGGCTTCCTGCATGGCGTCCTGCTCGCCCGCCTGCCCGTGCTCTGCCTCGAGCTGCTTGAGCCGCTCCAGGATCTGCGGCGGGTTTTCGTTTTTGCCCTTCCCATACGGATTAAACGCGATGCCCACCTGGAAGCGGTAGCTCATGCCGGTGTTTCTGCCCGCCCAGCGCACAACCGCCAGCATCTCCAGCGGCTCCCGCGCCCCGGGCAGCTCGAGCCGCACCACGATTTTCCGGCCCACGTCCATGCGGGTGTTGCACACAAACTTGGCCCCGCCCCGGCTTATGTCCAGCACCGGAAACCGGTCCTCGCCGTACTTTCCCCGGCCCAGCAGGCCCGGTTTTTTCTTCCAGCAGAGGGTGGCTCCCGGCACGTGAAATCTTATACAGCTTCTCTTCCGCAACAACTCTTCCCGGTTCCCGAGGCGCCCTGAGCAAAATCGGCCGAAACGCGACAAAGTCTGAAAATAAAAAACACTTCCGCTCTTACCAAAATCCTTTCAAACTACGATTTCTACCCTCTGGCGCACTTTCTCGTCAAGCATTATTTTCCCCTTCCGCCCTACATCCCCGGCAGATGCATCCGAAAAAATTACTGCTTTTATAGAAACACAATCCGGACTTTTACCTTTGCCATAACAGAGTTTGTCAAAAATTGTCGCATGGGCTACACTACCCCCCATGCAAAAGTCCAACACCACCCGGGAAAAACTCAAAACCGCGCTCCAGCTCAACCGGACCCTGGCCTTCGTCTGGCGGGCCTCGCCCTGGGCGGCCCTGTTCTCGGCCGTGCTGGTGCTCATCCAGGGGCTTTTCCCCCTGGCCATGCTCTACCTCGTAAAGCTCATCGTCGATGAAGCCGACCGGATCATCTCCGCCCCGGGCAGCCAGGGCCTTGCCTGGATTTTTGCCCTGGTGGCCATAGCCGGCGGCGTGGCCATCCTGCGCACCATCTGCCAGCAGGCGGCGGATTACGCCTCCGAGACGCTGTCTGTGAAGGTATCGGACTACGTCTACGACCTGCTCCACAAAAAATCCCTGCATCTTGACCTGGAATTCTACGAAAACCCCGCCTATTTCGACACCCTGCACCGCGCACAGATGGAGGGCCCGCACCGGCCCGCCAAAATCGTGAACAGCCTTGTCCAGATCGGCCGGGACGCGGTCTCGCTCACGGCTGTCACCGGCCTGCTCGTCTACTTTCACTGGGCCGTGCCCCTGGTGCTCTTTGCCTCGGTGATCCCGGGCGTGCTGGTCAAAATCAAGTTCTCCCGGGAGATGTTTGCCTGGCAGCGCGGCCGCACCGAGACCCAGCGCGAGGCCTCCTACCTGAACTGGCTGATCACCGGCTACATCCACGCAAAAGAGGTGCGGCTTTTCGGCCTGGGCGATTTATTCGGCCGGCGCTTCTCCGAGCTCAGGCGAATGATCCGGGAGGAGAAGCTCGCCATCAGCAAAAGGCGCGTCATTGCAACGATTTTTGCCCAGCTTGCCACCGTGGCCGCCATGTTCGGCGCATTAGGCTTTATCGTGCTCCGCGCCGTGGCCGGGGCGATCTCCATCGGCGACCTGGTGATGTACTACCAGGCCATCCAGCGCGGCCTGGGCTTTTTCCAGAACCTGCTGGGCGGGCTTACCGGACTCTACGAGGACAACCTGTTCATCTCCTACTTCTATGAACTGATGGACGTGGAAGAAAAAATCACCGATCCGCCGGAGCCGGAGCAAATGCCGGAGCGGATCCGGGAGGGCATATCCTTTGAAAACGTGAGCTTCTCCTATCCCGGGGCGGGCCGCAGGGCCCTGGAAGCCGTAAGCTTTACCATAGAACCCGGCGAGGTGGTGGCGCTGGTGGGGGAAAACGGTGCCGGAAAATCGACACTGGCCAAGCTCCTGTGTCGACTCTATGACACCCAAACCGGCCGCATCGCCATCGACGGAACGGACATCCGGGGCTACCGATTAAACGAACTGCGCGGAAAGATCGGCGTCATGTTCCAGGACTTTGCCAGGTACCACTTCACCGCCGCCAAAAACATATGGATCGGCAACATCGACGCGCCTGCCGGCGCGCCCGTGCGGGAGGCGGCCGCAAAAGCGGACGCCGATACCTTCATCCGCAAGCTCCCCCGCGGCTATGACACCACCCTGGGCAGGATGTTTGCCGACGGCGAGGAGCTAAGCGGCGGCCAGTGGCAGAAAATCGCCCTGGCCCGCGCGTTCATGCGCGATGCCGAACTCGTCATCCTGGATGAACCCGCCAGCTCCCTGGATGCGGACAGCGAGTACGAAGTGTTCAAAAACTTCAAAAAACTCCTCCGCGGCAGAAGCGCGGTGCTCATCAGCCACCGCTTCTCCACCGTGAAAATGGCGGATAAAATCATCGTCCTCGAAAACGGCCGCCTCCTGGAGCAGGGCTCCCATACCGCACTGCTCGAACAAAACGGCGCCTACGCCCGCTGGTTCGAGAAGCAGGCCCTGGTCAACAGCGATTACACCCTTGACTTTTAAAAGTACACACATTATTAATAAAGTACACTTGAATAATATAAAATGTCCAATAATCAGGAATACGCCATGGAAATAAACGTAAAAGAAGCCAGATCCAAAATTAGCACCCTTCTCGACCTGACCCGGAAGGGTGAGGAGATCGTTATTTTGCGAAGGGGCAAAAAGGCGGCCCGGCTCGTTCCCGCTGAACCAACGCCGAAGCATCTGCCGGACTTAACCGCATTCCGCAATTCAATCACGGCAAAAGGCGGACCGCTCAGCAATGTCGTGAGGCAGGGCCGGGACGAGGAGCGATATTAATGTGCTACCTGGATACAAGCGTATTGGTAGCTTATTACTGCCCGGAGCCGTTGAGCCAGCAGGTACAAGCATTCCTCGGTCAACAGGGTAAACTTGCCATAAGCAGCCTGACTGAAGTTGAATTTTTTTCAGCCGTTGCAAGAAAAGTACGAATGGGGGAGATCGAAAAATCCGACGGAAACCGGATTCTGGCCAAATTCACTGCCCACGCAGAAACCGGAATCTTTACGATGATCACTGTTGAAAATCAACACTGGCGCCTGGCCCGGGGATGGATTAGCCTTTTCAGCACACCTCTTAAAACACTAGACGCCCTTCACTTAGCCATTGCATCCGCAGAAAACCTGCAGCTTGCAACATCCGATAAACCCCTTTACCAAGCCGCCACAGCCCTTGACGTAAATGTATATAAATTGTGAACACCCTCCTGCTGCCGTTATAACAAAGGAAGGGGAAATACCTAAGAAGTGCTGTTTTGATGCCAAAATGGGCCTTCTAAGCCCAAAATAAAGG
>CAZWNV010000110.1:0-10075 GCA_964635265.1 uncultured Desulfobacteraceae bacterium | reverse complement strand
GCAGTGTCGGGAACGCGCTTGACGCATACTAAAATTTCCATATTCTCCTCCACCTAATCTGTTTGAAATAAGTTCACAGATGTCTGTTTGTGCCTGTATAGCTGCCGGCCTGACCCGCTGCTCTACGCGGCTATTTCGATGCGGCGATATGGGCAGCGATCAGTTCGCCCAGATCAATCGCCTCCATCCTGCCCTCCAGGCCGGCCACCTTGATGCCGTCCTCGATGTTGGTCAGACAGAACGGACAGGCGGTGACAATAACGTGCGCCCCGGCTTCGCGGGCCATCCGCACCCGCTTGACGCCCATTCGCTCATCTTCCACGGGCTCATAGAACAGCATCAGACCGCCCCCGCCGCAGCAGAAGGAACGGTCCCGGCTCCGCAGCATATCCACCCGCTGGATTCCCGGAATACAGTCTATGGCCTCCCTCGGGTCTTCATAGATTCCATTGTGACGGCCCAGATAACAAGGATCATGATAGACGAAGACCTTGTCCTTTTCCTCCTCGGTGACGCCGGAGAGCTTGATTCGGCCGGACTTGACCGCTTTTAAAATCACCTGGCTGATGTGCTCCACGGGCGGGAGTCCCGAGTACTCCTTTGCCAGGGCGTTGTACGTATGGGGGTCGCCGGTGACAATACGCTTGGCCCCGCTCTGCAGAATGGCCTCGGTATTATGGGCCTTGATGTCCTGGAAAAGCATTTCTTCGCCGAAACGCTTGATCTCATTGCCGGAGTCCTTCTCCGCCTTGCCCAGTACACCGAAGTCAATCCCTGCTGCAGCCAGCACCCTTGCATTGGCCTGGGCCACTGTCTGCATGCGGTCGTCATAAGATGTGCAGGAGTCCACGAAGTACAGGGTTTCTACTGTTTCCCCCTTGTCCAGGACCTTGACCTCGCAGTCCTCCATTTCCTTGGTCCAGTCCGCCCGCTTTTTCTCCAGCTTGCCGTAGGGATTGCCGCGTTTCTCGAGGGACTGCAGAGGCTTCTGCAGGCTCTGGGGCACATTGCCCTCATCCACCATGGCGCGGCGAAGATCCACAATCTTATTGATATACTCGATCCCGAGCGGACATTCCTCCTCGCAGGCCCCGCAAGTGGTACAGGACCAGATCTCGTCTTCGGAGAAGATATCCCCGATCAGGGCACCGCCGGGAGAGATCTCCCCCAGTACAGGGTAATGAGCAAAGGCATAATCCCTGCCCTTAAGCGAAATAAAACGCGGGGAAAGCGGTCTCCCAACCGCGTTGGCCGGGCAGTTGTCCGTGCAGCGGCCGCAGTCCGCGCACGTATAGAAGTCCAGAATATCCTTCCATGTAAAGTCCTCGAACTTTTTCACGCCGAAGGATTCCAGGTCATCGAGCTGCTCGTCGCTGATGCCGTAGCGCACCGGTCGGACATTGCCCTTCTCCAGGCGCATGAAGTAGATGTTGAAAATCGAGGTGATGACGTGGAAGTGCTTGCCCATGGGCAGAAAGCACAGGAACAGGAAAAATGTCACGTCATGGACATAATAGGCCAGCACGTGAAGGTTCTGCAGGACGGCATGGGATTCATCCACCAGCATGTTCTTAAAAACCCACCCAAGGGTTGCCGGCGCCAGAAAATCCGGTTTAACGCCGGCCTGCACCTGCGCGGCCACATGGCAGGCCTCAAAAAGACTCTCGGAAACCATCAGAAGGGCAATAAAGAAGAGCACCAGCATGGCCTCCCAGGTATGGTCATGGGGATAGGCTTCTGTATATTGGTAGCGCTCCGGTTTGAACAGGCCCCTGCGGATACCGGCAATCACGACTGCAAAGAACACCGCGGTGGCCGCATAATCCTTCAGGGCATAATAGATGTCGCCAAAAAACGTGTTAAGGCCGGGGAAGACGAAATCCGCGGAAATACCCTTGACCACGAGCTCCATGGAACGGATGGAGAGAATCAGAAAGCCGAAGAAAATGATGATATGCAGAACGCCGGCCACCATGTAGCGGGGATGCCGCCACTGTGCCAGCCAGATCTTGATGATGTTCTGCACCCGTTTTAACGGCTGGTCGAAACGCTGATCCGGCCTGGAGCGCACGATGGGCGCCAAGCGTTTTGCAATAATATAGGCAAAGGCGGCAACCGCCACCACCGGGATCAGAACTGAAAATATGACGGTGGGGATGCCGAACACGTCAAAAGCTGCCGGGGATTGCAATAAAGGTTCCATGAGATGCGTCCCTTCTCCTTTTTTCACGGCGGGCAGCAGCGGGTCCTCGGACAGCCACGCCGCACAATATCCAATAATCTTAATATACTATGAATGAACATTTACTCATAATGGAAATTCACTGCTCAGTCAAGAAAAAATTCTCCGTCCCGACGGCCCGGCGCCTGCAGCCGGGGGCAGACAATTCAGGGGGCTCTTGGCAGCAAGAAGCCCCCTGAAATCATGCAGCCCATCTCAGGACAGGACCCGGTTCCGGCCTGCGTTATCCGATAAAGGAGGCTTCATCTATTTCCACGGCGGCGCCGTTGGTCGTGAGTATCGAGTTCATTTTGCCCAGGGTTGTGGGCAGCACCGTATAGACGAAAAACTCCAGACTCTTGACCTGGCCCTCATAAAAGGGGACATCCTTTTTCTTGGCCTTTGCCAGTGCCTTCTTGGCAATGGAGGCCCGCCACAGAAGCTGCCAGGACATCACCACATCCCCGCACACCTCCATGAGCGGATAGGCATAGGCGAAAGCCTGTTCCATCTTCTCGGACATGGCGGTCTTGCCGAGGTGCATGGCTACCTCCCCCAGCTTGTTCACCGCTTCCTCCAGCGTTGCGGCATGGTCTTCCAGGCCCTCTGTTTCTTTGGCCTGGTTGATGGTCTGCATAATCTCGCCCATCAGGTCCATGACCAGCTTGCCCTTTTTCATGCCGAGTTTGCGGCCCAGCAGATCCATCGCCTGGATGCCGTTGGTGCCCTCGTAAATCTGGGTGATCCGGCAGTCGCGCACCAGCTGCTCCTGCGGGTAGTCACTGATATAGCCGTAGCCGCCAAAAACCTGCATGCCCAAATTGCACGTATCATACGCCCGGTCGGTGACATAGCCCTTGGCGATGGGAATGAGCATATCGACCAGGCCCTGATACTTCTCCTTGTCCTCTTCCGCATCCGACATCAGGGTCATATCCTCGCAATAGGCCACGTAATACAGCAGACTCCGCATACCCTCCACATAAGCCTTCATGCTCAGAAGCATCCGCCGGACGTCAGGGTGCTGGATAATGGGAACCCCCGGGGCCTCTTTTTCCAGCATCTTGCTGATATGGCGCCCCTGGATCCGCTCCTTGGCATAATTGACCGATTCGATATAGGAAGCTGTGGCACAGGCAAATCCCTGCATGCCTACCAGCAGCCGCGCGCCGTTCATCATTTTGAACATGGCCCGCATGCCCTTGTTCTCCTCGCCAAGAAGGGTTCCGATGCAGCCGCCCTTCTCACCCAGGTTCAGCACGCAGGTTGCGTTTCCGTGAATGCCCATCTTTTCTTCGATGCCGGCGCAGACCACATCATTGAACTCTCCCAGACTGCCGTCGTCGTTTACCCGGTACTTGGGCACCAGGAAAAGCGAAATCCCCTTGGTGCCTGAAGGCGCGCCCTCGATCCGGGCAAGCACGGGGTGCACGATGTTTTCGCACAGGTCGTGATCGCCGCTGGAGATAAATATTTTCTGCCCGCTGATGCTATAGGTGCCGTCGCCGTTGGGTTTGGCCGTGGTTTCCAGGGCTCCCACGTCAGAGCCGGCATTGGGCTCGGTGAGCAGCATGGTGCCGCCCCATTTGCCGGTGTACATGTTTTTCAGAAAGAGGCGCTTCTGCTCATCCGTTCCAAAGCTCTCCACCAGGTTGGCAGCGCCGTGGGTCAATCCCGGATACATCATGAAAGCGTAGTTGGCCCCGTTGAAATATTCCGACGCGGCCATGGCCACGGTATTCGGCATTCCCTGGCCGCCCCAATCCGGATTTTCCTGCATCGCCAGCCATTCGCCTTCCTTGAACAAATCAAAAGCCCGGTGAAAAGACTCGGGAACACTCACCTTGCCGGCATCAAAAGTGCATCCCTGATCATCGCCTTCCTTGCGGGTGGGCAGAATCTCCTTTACTGCAAGATTGCGGGCCTCCGACACAATGAGGTCCACTGTCTTCTTGTTGAACTCGGCAAACTGTTCATGCTTGCTGAAGTCTCCCACCTTGAACTGCTCATGCAGGACAAAGTCCACGTCCCGGCGATCCGAAATCGATTGTGCCATATCCATCTGCTCCTTTTTCCGTAAAATATTAATGTTGATAATTGCTGTATTCTTTGCTGGCAATTCCCTTGAGGTATAAATCCACCAGCGGATCAGCCATGGTGGTCAGATCGTATTTGCCGCCGGTGGTTACCCAGGAATTGATCACCTCGTTGACAGCCCCCAGGATGAAGCGTTTGGCCAGGCCGGTCTGAAAATCGGGCCGGATGCTTCCCTCGCTTTGCCCCAGGGCGATCACCTCTTCCAGGATATCGAGATACATCTTTGTAATATCCTTGATATATTCGTCTGCCACGTAACGCGCCTGCAGGGCCTCCCGCTGGAAAACCACCGCCATGTTCCGGTCTCTCTGGAATTCGTAGAGGTGCCGGCGGATAAGATTGCGCAGTTTTTCTTCGGCAGATGCCGCCTGCTCCACCGTTTCCCGGAACCGCTGGAAAACCTCGCGGGTGCGATGATTGAAAAAACTGTTCAGGATATCGGCTTTGTTTTTGAAGTATATATAAATGGTTCCGTCTGCTACCCCTGCCTCGCGTGCCACCTGGGAAATAGTGGCCTTATAGAAGCCCTGCTCGGCAAATATTTTAATGGCGGCATTGAGAATCCGCTGGTACTTGCCGTTATTCTTATTGATTTTCTCCTGGCGTGGGATAGCGATACTCCTTGTGAAAAAAATGAATACTCATTCAGTGAATGAAGATTCATTCATTAACAGGAGCTATTTTCCGTTGTCAAGAGAAATTTCGGGATGGTTTCAGACCCGCGGCGGTTTCCCGGCAAAACCGGGGAAATTCACTGCTTGACCCGTTCCACGTATTGGCCGGTCCGGGTATCGATGCGCACCATCTGCCCTTCCTCGATAAAGGGAGGGACCTGCACGACATAGCCGGTCTCCAATGTGGCGGGTTTGGAGCTGCCGGAAGCGGTGTCGCCTTTTACCCACGGATCCGCCCTGGTAACGCGGAGCTCGACGAAATTGGGAAGGGATACGCCGATGGGTCTGCCCTCAAAGAGCAGGACATCGCATTTGGTATTTTCCTTGAGCAGCTTGGAAGCCGTTTCCCCGATTTGATCTTCGGTGAGAAATTCCTGCTCATAGGTGGAAGTATTCATAAAGCAGTACTGCTCACCATCAAAATAGAGGAATTCCATCTCCTGCTCTTCCAGATTGGCGGGCTTGAACTTGTCCCCGGAGCGGTAGGTCCTGTCGATCTGGGAGCCGGTGAGCATGTTTTTCAGCTTGCACTTATACAGAGCCTGCCCCTTGCCGGGCTTTACAAACTCAAAATCCACAATCACGTAGGGCTCGCCCTCAATTTCAATCTTGAGGCCCTTTCGAAGATCGCCGCATTCATACATAACCGTGTTCTCCTGTTATTCTGTTCTCGTGATTTCTCGCGTTTTCGGGGTCTAGTGCCGGCCAGCAGTCCCCGGCTGTCCGCAGGCACGGCGCGCCTCGCTTACAAACTCGCGCACTTTGTCCCAGTCTTTTTGGAAACGCAGGGGCCGTCCGGCATCATCCAGCGCGTTTGTCCGGCTGCAGGAGTCAACCCCCGCCGGCCGAACGGCGGTGACAGCCGCAAAAACGTTTTCAGCGGAAAGCCCGCCTGCCAGTATGACCGGTATCCGACTTGCGGCCACGAGTTCCCGGGCCGTGCGCCAGCAGCAGACATCGCCGGTGATTCCCACAAACCCGTCTACCGGCTGAACGGCCGAATCCGGCACCAGGGTGTCGGTCAGAAAATAATCACTGACCGGCTCAAAAGCGGCGGCAAGCTCCAGCACCGAAAACCGCTGCGGGGATCCGCTCCGGACAATCGGGATCGAGCGCATCTGGTGGATATGCGGAAAGCGCTGCCGGACCCGTTCCTGCAGCTGAACAAGGGATCTCACCTTTTCCGCCCCCATGGCGCCGTGCGGGCTGATATCCTCGCAGAAATGGACAATGTCGGGCCTGTAGTAATCAAGCGCAGCAAATACGATATCCCGGCTGCTGAACAGAAGGATCAGGCTGCTCCTTACGCCTCTTTCCGCCGCAGTGCGGACGGTCTGATACAGCCGGGGCTGTTTCCAGTCTGTTTCCGAGAGCACGACGCTTCCTACATGATCTACGCCGCAGGCTGCCGCCGCTTCCGCCTCTTCCGGGGTCTGAATTTCATAAATTTGGGTAATCATGCGATCCATGGGAGCCTGCCAGCAGCAGGGCCAAAATTCAGTTGACATTTCCGGCCTGCTTTAACATATTAATTTTGTTTAATCAAATTCTTTAGATACACGCCTAACCGCCCAGTATCCTTGCATTATGAGGAAAGCATGATTGTCGTTATCGACTTCGGCTCCCAATACAACCAGCTTATTGCACGGCGGGTCCGGGAATGCCGCGTTTACTGCCAGATAGAAGCCCCGGAAACCGCCATGGAGGCGATCCGGTCCCTGCAGCCGGAAGGCATCATACTCTCCGGCGGCCCCTCCAGCATCTACGAGCAAAACAGCCCGAAGCTGGATCCGGCTGTGTTCGAAGCAGGCATCCCTGTTCTGGGCATCTGCTACGGCATGCAGTTTATGATCCACAGCCTCGGCGGCACGGTTGAAAAGGCTGCCAAACGTGAGTACGGTTTCGCCGAACTCTCCATCAAGAGCCGGGAAAAAATTTTTGAAACCGTCGAGGCGCAGACAAGCTGCTGGATGAGCCATGGCGACTCTATTGTCGCCCTGCCCCCCGGTTTTACAGCCGCCGCATCAACGCCCAGCACCGAATTTGCCGCTGCTGCAGATCCCCGCCGCAGGCTCTACGGGCTGCAGTTTCATCCGGAAGTCCATCATACGCCAAAGGGCAAGCAGATACTCAAAAACTTCGTGCTCGGCATCTGCGGCTGCAAGCAGAACTGGACCATGAAATCCTTTGCCAGAAATGCCGTATCCGAAATCCGGGAGGCGGTGGGCGAAAAAAAAGTGATCCTCGGTTTAAGCGGCGGGGTCGATTCCTCGGTAACCGCGCTCCTGATTCACAAAGCCATCGGCAAAAACCTTACCTGCATTTTCGTGGACAACGGCCTGCTTCGGCAAAACGAGGCCGATCGGATGAAAAAACTGCTCAAGCAGCATCTAGACATCCACATCCGCTTTGTCAATGCCCGCAAACAGTTCCTGGAAGCGCTCGCCGGAGTTACGGACCCGGAAAAAAAACGCAAAATCATCGGCAGGGTCTTCATGGACATCTTCGAGGCCGAAGCCAGGAAGATCCGCGGGGCAGCGTTTCTGGCCCAGGGAACGCTGTATCCGGACATTATCGAGTCCCGTTCCGCCTTCGGGGGGCCCACCTCCATCATCAAAACCCACCACAATGTCGGGGGGCTGCCCAAAAAAATGAAGCTCAAGCTGGTGGAGCCGCTGCAGTTTCTTTTCAAAGACGAAGTACGCAAACTCGGCCGCACCATCGGCCTGCCGGAAGAACTGGTATGGCGGCAGCCGTTTCCCGGCCCTGGACTTGCCATCCGGATACTGGGAGAGGTAAAGCGGCGGCATTTGAGTCTGCTGCGGCAGGCGGATGCCATCCTGCTCGAAGAGATCAAGGCGAGCGGCTATTATAAACAGCTCTGGCAATCCTTTGCCGTCCTGCTGCCGCTCAAGAGCGTCGGCGTGATGGGGGATAAACGCACCTACGAAAATATCATCTCCATCCGGGCGGTTACCAGCAAAGACGCCATGACCGCGGATTGGGCCAGGCTCCCCCACAAATTGCTGGGCCGCATCTCCAACCGGATCATCAATGAAGTCAACGGGGTAAACCGGGTGGCCTATGATATCAGCTCAAAACCGCCCAGCACCATTGAATGGGAATAAACACCATGGACGAGAGCAAAAATTCCGGATTTAACATCGGACTGGATCAGCCGGGACCGGAAAGCGAGCCGGAAGCCGAAACCGTAAAGCTTCCCCGCCAGCCGAGCCAACAAAAAAAGCCGGCGGGAAAAAGCAGAAACCAGCGGGATTCAGCTGTACTTGTCCTTTTCATAGGACTGCTGGTGCTTTGTCTGCTGCTCGGATGGGGCTACTATGATATCCGGCAGCGGCTTCGCATCATTAACACCTCCGGCTCCGAAGAGGTGGCCCGGCTTAGCCGGCGGATCAACAACGAGTTCAGCAATCTGAAAAACAGCGTATCCGCCCTCAAAAAGGCAAGGGAAAAAGACCTGGCAGACCTGGAAAGCCGGATGGAAGATACAGCCAGCCGCATTAATCAGCTCCAGTCCAGCCTCACCTCCTTTGAAGAAAACCTCGGGGGTTTCCGGAAAAAATTTGCTCCCCTCCGGCAACAACTGAACGAGCAGGGGAGCCGACTGGCCGGGATCCGGGAGAAACTTGCGGTTATTGACGAATTGAAAACCGATCTGGCGGCTCATACAGAGACAATCAGCAGGCTCAGCGACAGGATGGAAGAGCTCTCCGGCAAGCAGGTGACTCCGGACATGCTGGATAAAGCCCTCAAGAACGAAAGACAGACGTATAAAGACAACATGGCGCATGCCACCGCAACCCTTAACAATACCATATCCTCCTTACAGAACCGGGTGCAGAGCCTCGCAGCAAAGCTGGAGAGTCTGGGAGGGAAAATGGAAGAACTCCGGCAGGCCCTGGATACGAAAAGCGCTGCAAACCAGGAGGGCGAGATCGTTGAACAGGAAATCGAGTAGCACGCGGGGGCCGGATGAATACGCATACCTTAAAGCAAATCCTTACTGCGGTATCCAACGGCCATAGCACGGTGGACGAAGCCGCAGCAGCACTCAAGAACTCCTGGATAGAGGATATCGGCTACGCCCATATCGATCACCACCGCAGTATTCGCAAAGGCTTCCCGGAAGTTATATTCGCACAGGGCAAAACTGCGGAACAAGTCATCGGGATCATGGAAAAAATGACAGCCCAGGAAAGCGTTGTCCTCGTAACCCGCCTGGATCCGGATAAAGCCGGGGCAATCACAAACCATTTTCCCGGGGCCAGCTACCACGCCGATGCAAGGCTCCTTCTGCTCTCTGCCCGGGAGATCCCGATAAGCGGCGCCGGCACGATCCTGGTGGTTTCAGCCGGCACATCGGACATCCCGGTAGCCCGGGAGGCCCTTCTCACCGCCCATGCCATGGGAAATACAGTGGATTCCGTATTTGACGTCGGTGTTGCTGGCATCCATCGGCTGTTTCACCATAAAGACAAGCTGGAGGCCGCAGCCGTGCTCATCGTGGTGGCAGGAATGGAGGGGGCGCTGCCAAGCGTGGTCGCGGGTCTTGTGGACCGCCCGGTAATCGGGGTTCCCACAAGCATCGGGTACGGGGCGGGGCTGAACGGATTTACCGCTCTTTTCTCCATGCTCTCCAGCTGCAGCTCCAACGTCGCGGTGGTCAACATCGACAACGGCTTCGGGGCCGGCTACATGGCCTCCATGATCAATCATCCGCCCAATGGAAACAAGCCGGGAGGGTAAACGCATGCGCAATCTATTACTGGTTGGACTTTTGGTCGTCACCCTGATCGTTGGCATTCTCGTGGTCCAGAACCTGCAAACCGGAACAGCCGGGGAAAAACAAAAGACCGAGGCCATTGACCGGGCCCGGCAGGCAAAAGATCAGGTGGAAGGGGCGGCAGAGGAGGCGGCAAGACGGATGAAGGAAGCTGGGGAGTTGAGTGGGGATAAGGGGATGAGGGACTGAGGGAGTCAGTCCCTTTTGCTGAAGCGTAAGACGAAAAAAAAGCCCCTGCACCAGCCGAGATAACGGCAGTACCAGGGGCTTTTTGTATGA
>CAZWNV010000109.1:1275-10127 GCA_964635265.1 uncultured Desulfobacteraceae bacterium | reverse complement strand
AGCCTTGAACATGAAGTGGCAAAGGAATAACCCCACGGCCGAGGCCCGGGAGCAAGCCGGACAGCAATTTCCGGGGTCGGCTGAAAGCATATAGGGGGAAAGGAACTGGGGCAGGAAGTCAATGATATCGGGGGGAGGTGGTTTCCGAGCGAGGAGACCGCCTACCACCGATACCATCAGCATAATAAGATCACGGTACTTAGAAGCTTGAGATGGCAAAGGCAAAAGTCCAAGCTCCGTTTTGGATCCAAGGGCGACGCAAAACCCAAAGGATGCAGCCCAACGCAGATATTCGATTTTTCACGAAGCCATCAAAGCTGTTCCTTGACAATTTTATATTTATGGATAGGTTTAGGGAACGTTTTTTTTGAATTTAAGCCAAAAGGAGAAACCCATGCAGAAAGTGGAAGAAGGTAAATTTGTGAGTGTCGAATATAAGGGCACGCTGGATAACGGGGAGGTTTTTGATTCAACCGACGGGAAATCCCCCGTGGAACTGCAGGTCGGAGCAGGACAGATCATCAAGGGCTTTGAAGATGCACTGCTTGGCATGGAACTCAATGAGAAGAAGCAGTTCACCCTGGATCCGGAACAGGCGTACGGCCAGAGAGATGAGAACAATACCCACACGTTCAGCCGCGAAGAGGTCCCCGCGGAGATGAACCCCGAAGTAGGCCAGATCATCGGGCTCCAGACCCCGGACGGACAGCAGATTCCGGCCCGGGTAGCCCAGTTTGACGATGAAAAGCTCGTGGTTGACCTCAATCATCCCCTGGCAGACAAGAGCCTGACCTTTGAGGTGGAAGTTGTCGGCATCAACGATGCTCCCACCCAGGCGACAGGAGGCTGCAGCGCCTGCGGAACCGACTGCTCCTCCGGGTGCTGCTGATACAAAGCCGGCCCGGCCGCTTCGGGCCGCAGAAACCATCCTGGAATACAAGCGAAAGGCTCCGCAGGAGAACTCCGAAATGTCCCCGGAGCCTTTCCGTTTCTCCTCCGTCCGGACTCTCCCCTGCTTTGTGCAAGCTCCGTGAGACTTGCTTTTCCAGCGCCTGCAAATTTTTGCAGCATACAAGGGCAAAAACCACGGGAGAAATGCCGTATAAATGCCTCCATTGCTTTTTGCGAAACCTGCCGCAGGAATTATATTTGTAAATGATTTGCAGCATACTGCTGAACCCCCGCTGTTGCAGGGAAAGACCCGGTTTTTCCCTAAGCGGTGTTCCCCATTCGCGAATTTATGCAAGGAGGCATCATGCAGGCAGCAACCCACGACATTTCCCTTGAATACGATATCGATGGTCCCCCCGAGGCCCCGGTTATCGCCTGCAGTCATTGTCTGGCCGGCAGCTCCGGCATCTGGGATGCACAGGTTATCGCCCTCCGGGAAAAATACCGCGTTTTAACCTTTGACACGCGCGGTCACGGAGGCTCCTCTGCCCCGGAAGGGCCTTACACCATGGAGATGCTTGCCGCGGATGTAGTCGATCTCTTTGATGCTTTGGGCATCCGGCATGCCCATTTTATGGGAATCTCCATGGGAGGCATGATCGGCCAGACGCTTGCGCTGCAGCACCCGGAATGTGTATCCAGCCTGATTCTCTGCGACACCACCTGCAAGGTCCCCCCGGAGATGGGATCCGTTTGGGAAGAACGCATCCAGGCGGTACATGAAAAGGGCATGGAAGCGGTCGTCGACGATACGCTGGAACGCTGGCTGAGTGCGGATTTTCAGACCCACTCCCCGACCACCACGGAACGAATCCGGGAAATTATTCTGGGCACGCCGGTCTCCGGCTTTATCGGGTGCTGTCATGCCATCAAAAACTTTGATCTTGCAGACCGGATCAGCGGCATTGCCGTGCCCGCATTGGTCATGGTGGGGGAAAACGACCCCGGCACGCCTGTGGCAAGTGCACAGCAGATCCAGGAAAACATGAAAAACGCGGAACTGGCGGTACTGCCCCAGGCCTATCACCTCTCCAACATCGAGGCAGCGGACGCTTTCAACAAGCGGCTGCTTGCCTTTCTGGCAAGACGCTGAACCGCTGTTGGATCCGCCCGGCGTTGAAAAAAAATTTTACCCGGGGCTCGATTTAGGCTATTATGAAGGCGGTTTTGTTTCGTAGCCACCACCCCCCTCCAACCC
Source organism: uncultured Desulfobacteraceae bacterium (assembly GCA_964635265.1). Lineage (GTDB taxonomy): Bacteria > Desulfobacterota > Desulfobacteria > Desulfobacterales > Desulfosalsimonadaceae > M55B175. The sequence continues at coordinate 7,978 of CAZWNV010000109.1, read as the reverse complement.
CCAACCCCAAAAAAAGGAGTCAGGCATGAGCAATTCTTATGAAGCCGTCTACCGGCGCTCCCTGGACGACCCCGAAGGCTTCTGGCAGGATGCGGCAGAGGACTGCAGCTGGTTCAAGAAATGGGACAAGGTGCTGGATACTTCCAGAAAGCCTTTTTACCGTTGGTTCACGGGCGGAGAGCTCAATACCTGCTACAATGCCCTGGATCTTCACGTGGACGAGCGCGGCCGCGGCGACCGAACGGCGCTGATATACGACAGCCCGGTTACCGGCACCATCCAAAAATTCTCCTATTCCCAGCTCCGTGATGAGGTGGCACGCTTTGCCGGAGCACTGGCCGACAAGGGGGTTGCAAAAGGCGACAGGGTCATTATCTACATGCCCATGATCCCTCAGGCGGTTGTCGCCATGCTGGCCTGCGCCCGCATCGGGGCCGTTCATTCCGTGGTGTTCGGCGGATTTGCAGCAAAGGAGCTTGCCACCCGTATAGACGATGCCACGCCCAAGCTGGTGCTCTCCGCCTCATGCGGCATTGAAGGCCAGCGAACGATTGCCTACAAACCCCTTTTGGATGAAGCCATTGAACTGGCTTCTGCAAAGCCGCAGGCCTGTATTATCTACCAGCGCCCCCAGCTGACCGCGGCATTAACACCGGGCCGGGATATGGACTGGGAAGAGGCCATGGCCGCGGCCAAACCGGTTGACTGTGTGTCTGTTGAGGCTACAGATCCGCTCTATATCCTTTACACATCCGGCACCACCGGCCAGCCCAAGGGCATCGTCCGGGACAACGGCGGCCATGTCGTGGCCCTGAAATGGAGCATGAAAGCCATCTATGACATCGATGAGGATGATGTCTGGTGGGCGGCATCCGACGTCGGCTGGGTGGTTGGCCATTCCTATATTGTCTATGCCCCCCTTTTTAAAGGCTGCACCACCGTCCTGTTTGAGGGCAAGCCCGTCGGAACCCCGGACGCCGGAGTTTTCTGGCGTGTCATTTCCGAGCACAAGGTCAAATGCATGTTCACTGCGCCAACCGCTTACCGGGCCATCCGCCGGGAAGATCCCAACGCTGAGCTGATGCAAAACTATGACCTTTCCCATTTCAAAATCCTTTTTCTTGCAGGCGAACGCTCGGACCCGGCAACCATTCAGTGGTCCGAGAACAACCTGAACGTTCCGGTTATCGATCATTGGTGGCAGACAGAGACCGGCTGGGCCATTGCCGCAAACTGCATGGGCCTTACGCCCTTCCCGGTCAAATACGGCTCCCCCACCAAGGCAGTCCCCGGATGGGACGTACGAGTGCTTAATACGGAAAATGAAGAACTCCCGGTCGGGGAGATCGGCGCGCTCTCGGTAAAACTGCCTCTGCCGCCCGGCAGCTCGCCTACCCTCTGGCAGAATGAACAGCGTTTTTTTGACGCCTATCTCGCCGAATATCCGGGCTATTATAAAACCGCAGATGCCGGGATGATTGATGAAGACAACTACATTTTCGTCATGAGCCGTACCGACGATATCATCAACGTAGCCGGCCACAGGCTGTCCACCGGCGCCATGGAAGAAGTGCTGGCAGGTCTCCCGGACGTCGCCGAGTGCGCGGTTCTGGGGGTTGCTGATGAAATGAAGGGGCAGGTTCCGGTGGGGTTTCTGGTGCTTAATGCAGGTGTTACCCGGGATCCGGAGGAAATTACCCGGGAGGCGGTCCAACGGGTACGCGAACAGATCGGACCTGTGGCCGCCTTCAAAAAGGCAGCGATTGTCAAACGACTGCCCAAAACCCGATCCGGAAAAATCCTTCGCGGCACCATTCAAAAAATGGCCGACAAGCAGGAATTCAAGACCCCGGCAACCATCGACGACCCAACGATCCTGGATGAAATTCAGGATGTGTTACATGAGATCGGGCTGGCAAAATCCCAGTAGCATGCCGGAGGCCGCCGGCGTTTCGGCAGCAGCGGAAACCTGATGCCAATCGCGTCGCACCCGCAGCAGCAGAGAGGGATCTCCCCCGCGCCCCCTGGGGAAAGAAAAAGGGGAAAGCCTGAGGCCCCGGGGGGCAAATAATCAACGGTCCGGCTGATGAGCGCCTGCACCCGTACTTTTTTATCCCCGCAGGAAGCGGTTCGCGCCATCCACAGGGATTTCAATCGGTATCCACCGCAACTGCGGCTTTTTCTCGAGCTCTGCCCCCTGATCCTGGGGCCGGGTCGCCCGGTCAGTACGGACTCCCGCCATGAGGGGGTCTGGATCGCCTCCCCCAGCCGGAAAAAACATTTTATGGAAAAAATCAGTCTCCGGGATCTGGGCGGACTTCTCGTGGACACCCTGGCTGCGGCGATGCCGGAGCCGGGGAAACTGGCCGCGATATGCGGGCAGGTATTTGAAAGTCCGGCATATCCGGGAAGCGATGCCGCCGGCAGAACGGGGATCTGGCTTGAAACCGGGATGGCGGATTTTCAATGCCTGCAGTGCGGGCACTGCTGCCGAAACCTGGACTACCGGCTGGAGCTGACGGAAGCCGATTACACCATGTGGCGGGAACTGGGCAGAACCGACATCCTGGATTGGGTCGCGGTTTTCCGAAGGCAGGGGCAGCCCGCATCCTACGCCATCTGGGTTATCCCGGGCACGCGAAGCTACGCCGCGGTCTGCCCCTGGCTGGAAAAAAAACCGGAGAGCGGCAGATGGCAATGCCGAATCCATTCCGTAAAACCCGAAATCTGCCGGCAATATCCGGGGTCCCGGAAACATGGCCGCATGACCGGCTGCCCGGCGTTTAGCGAGGCGCCCTTGTCAGGCGGCACCACCGGGCAGCCGGTCCGGAGTGTTCCGGAAACACTCTCCAGTCCCTAGGCTAGGGTTCCCGGATGTTGATCCGCCCTTTCAGATGGTTTGCAAAAAGAGCATCCGTATGGGCCTCCACGCTTTTCTGCACCTCGGAGAAATGCGCCATTAAAGCTTCAGCGAGCGGAGTGAGCCGGGATCCGCCGCCGCTACTCCCGCCGATCTGCCTTTCCAGCAGTTTTTCGCCAAGCCGCTCCTCTGTTGCATGGATTCTTGCCCACACGGCCCGGTAGCTCATTTTCAACTCCCTGGCCGCTGCATAAAGGGAGCCGGTGTCCCTGACGGCCTGGAGAATGCGCAGTCTTCCGCTGCCAAACACCAGGTTGCCCTCTTCATCCTCAAGCCACACCTTGGAACGCGGATACAATGTATTGAATGCTCGCATTTCATCTGTCCTGCGATCACCGCCGGGGGCTGCCGGAGGACCCGCTTTCCGCATGCCGCCGTCACTTTCCGGCAAACCCCGGAACCGGCTGTCAGCGCAAAAACATATTGTAAATGATTTTGTGGATGCGGCGGCCATAGGGCGGATAAATCATCCGCATGCTGTTGAACCGGGGCTTGTAGACCACGCTCCTGGCATTGGAAAACGTGGCAAATCCTTCACTCCCGTGATAGCGGCCCATTCCCGAAGCCCCAACTCCGCCGAAGGGGAGATCATCCTGGGTAACATGAATCAGGGTGTCGTTCACCAGGGCGCCTCCGGAATGCGTGTTATTAATGACATAATCCGCATGCCGGCGCTGGTAGCCGAAATAATAGAGTACCAGGGGCCGGGGACGGGCATTAACAAAGCGCACCGCTTCATCCAGGCTGTCACAGGCAACGATCGGCAGAACGGGGCCGAAAATTTCCTCCTGCATCACGCGCATGGCTGCATTTACGTCCTGCAGGAGATACAAGGGCATTTTCCTGCCGGAAGAAAAGCTCTCCCGGGCGGGGTTTACCGCTTCTATCCGGGCTCCCCGGGCTTCGGCATCCGCCAAAAGCTCCCGGAGCCGTTCATAATGTGCCGCATTGATAATGGCCGTATAATCGGCATTATCTCCCAGCCTGGGATACATTTTCGCCACCTGCTCCCGGAAGGATCGCACAAACGGCTCCACCTGCCCCCTGGGGCAGAGCACGTAATCCGGGGCGATGCAAGTCTGCCCCGCATTGAAACTCTTGCCGAAGGCAATGCGCGCAGCAGCATCGGGAGCGACTGCATCGGGGCCGATAACAGCGGGGGACTTGCCCCCGAGCTCCAGTGTGACCGGCGTCAAATTTTCCGCTGCCGCCCGCAGCACATGGCGCCCCACTGCAGTAGAACCGGTAAACAGGAGATGGTCCCAGGGCTGTGCAGCAAAAGCCGCCGCCACGTCGGCGGCGCCGGTCACCACGGCGACCTCCCCGGGAGAAAACGCCCGGGCGATCATCCGGCGAAAAACCGCGGCGGTTCGGGGGGTGTATTCGCTCATCTTCAACATCACCCGGTTGCCTGCAGCCAGGGCTCCGGTAAGGGGGCTTACCGCCAGGTACAAGGGGTAGTTCCAGGGCACAATGACCCCTGTCACGCCGAGCGGCTGGTAGAGCACCCGGGCCCGGCCCGGCAGAAACATCGGGTGCATCCGCCTTCTCCGGGGCCGCATCCAGCGGCGAACGCGCCTGGCCGCATACCGGATCCCCTCTAGCGAAGGAAACACCTCGGCCATCAGCGATTCATCCCGTGAACGCCCGTTAAAATCCGCATCAACGGCGTTTATAAACTCTTCCTGAAAACCCAGCAGAGCGGATTTCAGCCGTTTTAAACGATCAATCCGCTCTTTTGCGGCAGGCATCGGCGCGTTGTGAAACGCCTCCCGCTGAGCGCGGAAAAGGGTGTGGATCTCCTCTATCGGGGTTTCTTCCGGATTCCGACCTTCCTGCTGCATATGGCCGCCACCTTTCTCTGCCTGCAAAGAGCCCCCGGAGAAAAGCCCGTTTGCCGTTTGCTATTGCCCCCCGGATCTGGTATGCACTATGCCATAATTGGCATAACGAACAAAACAGGTTTCTGGCGTCTCGTTTCTTCCAACCGAAACCCCTGCACCCGACAAGGAGGCATCCATGAAACATCCGGGACGGCTGTACAGTCTTGCATTGCTCGGCCTTGCTGCGGTATTGTTTTGGGCGTCCGGCTCTTGGGCCGCCGGCGCAGAACAGAAGATCGTCATATTTCACGCGGGCAGCCTCACCGTGCCCTTTGCGGAAATGGAAAAAGCCTATGAGGCAGAGCATCCCGATACCGACATCCTGCGCGAATCCGGAGGCAGCACCAAGATGGCACGGCTCATCGCAGAGGTGGGCAAAACCGCTGATATCATGGCATCCGCGGATTATGAAGTGATTGACAAAACCCTGCGGCCGGGGCATGCCTCCTGGAACATCCGCTTTGCCACCAACCAGCTGGTGCTGGCCTACACTTCCAGGAGCCGCTATGCGCAAGAGATCCATGCGGACAACTGGCACAAGGTGCTTATGCGCGAAGGCGTGGAATGGGGGCACTCCGACCCGAATCTGGATCCCTGCGGCTACCGGAGCCTCATGGTGATGCAGCTTGCGGAAAAATACTACGATCAGCCCGGTTTGTACGAAAAGCTGATCGCCAGCCGACCGGAGAAAAATGTCCGGCCGAAATCCGTGGAGCTCGTCTCGCTTTTGGAAACCGGAAACATGGATTATGCCTGGGAATACCTGTCGGTTGCAGTCCAGCACGGGCTCCAATACATCCAGCTCCCGGAGCGCATCAACCTGGGCAGCTACCGCTATGATGACTTCTACAGCAAAGCAAAGATCCGGGTAACAGGGGACAAGCCCGGCACCTGGACCACCCGCACGGGAAAATCGTGCACCTACGGGGTAACCATGATCAAGGACGCGCCCCACAAAGAAGCCGCTGTTTCTTTTCTCAGCTATCTGCTGGACCCGGAAGGAGGCCTGCAGATCCTGCGGGAAATGGGGCAGCCCCCGTTTATCCCCGCCCGGGTACCCGATGCGGCAATGAAGAAGGGGCTCCCGCGAGAGCTGCAGCAACTGGTCGTGGTAAAGGAGTAGCCCATTGCGGCGATTTTTGCAGCACAGGGATCCGCTTTTCTGGATATCTCTCATCTCCTGCCTGGCTGTATCCCTTTTTATCCTGCTGCCGCTTCTGCAGATGCTGGGGTCTCCCGGCTGGCAGGCGCTGGTGGATGCCATGTCCGACAAAAACGTGCGCCGCGCCATCGGGCTGAGTCTTTATACGTCCGGCTGGGCGGCGTTGATTTCGTTTCTCATCGGCACCCCGTTTGCCTATCTGCTGGCCCGGAAATCCTTTGCAGGCAAACGTTTTGTTGAGAGCATTGTTGATCTGCCCATCATGATCCCGCACCCGATTATCGGCATCGCCATTCTCTCGCTTACCGGCAGCGGGCACTGGTTCGGCCGCCTTATCCAGGAAGCGGGCATCCGGATCATGGGTTCGGTTACCGGGATCATCGTGGTGTTAACCTTTGTGGGCCTGCCCTTTTATATCAATACGGTAAAAAACGGATTCGAGGCCGTGCCTGTACGCCTGGAAAACGTATCCCGCAGCATGGGGGCCTCTCCTGCAAGCACCTTTCTGCGGGTTACATTCCCCCTTGCCTGGCGTTCCATGCTGGTTGGGCTTATTCTCTGTGCAGCCCGGGCTATCAGCGAATTCGGGGCTGTCATTATCGTGGCCTATCACCCCATGATCGCGCCGGTTCTGATCTATGAGCGCTTCACCGCATACGGCCTGGAGTACTCCCAGCCCGTTGCGGTGCTCCTGATTCTCGTCTGCCTGGTGCTGTTCGCCTGTCTGCGCCTGGCTTC